>NZ_BSQE01000004.1:0-339020 GCF_030268185.1 Pseudomonas sp. NBRC 100443 | reverse complement strand
TCGCGAATTCCCACGCCACGGAGGCCCGCCCCGAGGGTACGTCCCTGTAGCCCATCGGGGCTCTCGCGACATCCATGTCGCATGACCTCCTGAGCGCCGGTTTCGCTCGGCCTGCTGAAGGGGCGTTCCGGTGCACGCGGATGTTTCTCTGGAAGTCCTTACGGCGTTATCCGCCGAATCGCGGACAGAGTCCGCTCCTACGGTTCAGAGAGGCACGGGCGTAGGAGCGGACCTTGTCCGCGATTGAACTCAACGCCCCCGCCGGACACCCCGGTGGCACGAACGGCCCCCTCTCCCTTTGGGAGAGGGCTGGGGTGAGGGAGCGAAGCCAGGCTGGCGCACCTTCGCTGAACCACCACATATCGCTTAAGTGAACAGCATTACCGCGATGCGGGGCTTTTTCTTGGGGGCTGGAGGGCCTGGGGCACATTGGCCAACGGTCTGTGCCGAGACGCTTTTCGTAGGATGGGTTGAGCGAAGCGATACCCATCACCGCCACCGCATGGGTTTCGCAGGCTCAACCCATCCTACGAAGAGCACCTCGGTGCAGCCGGCAAGACAGTTGCTCCTACAGTTCCAGGAAAGCTCGGGTATCCTCCTCCCAAAAAGGAAAAGCCCCGACCAGCGGGGCTCCGTCCTGCACGCCGGCTCTTGGGGCCGTTACAGCGAATCCAGGTAACGCTCCACGTCCAGCGCCGCCATGCAGCCGGCGCCAGCCGAGGTGATGGCCTGACGATAGACGTGATCAGCCACATCACCCGCGGCGAACACGCCGGGGATGCTGGTAGCGGTGGCGTTGCCATCACGGCCGCCGTTGACCACCAGGTAGCCGTCCTTCAGTTGCAGCTGATGCTCGAACAGCGAGGTGTTCGGCGTGTGCCCGATGGCCACGAACAGCCCGTCCACCTTCAATTCCTCGGCGCTGCCATCGTTGCTGCGCAGACGCACGCCGGTGACACCCATGTCGTCACCCAGCACCTCTTCCACCTGGGCGTTCAGCTTCAGGACGATTTTCCCCTCGGCGATACGGGCGCGCAGCTTGTCCTGCAGGATCTTCTCGGCGCGGAAGGTCTCGCGGCGGTGCACCAGGGTCACCTTGCTGGCGATGTTGGCCAGATACAGCGCCTCTTCCACCGCCGTGTTGCCGCCACCGACCACCGCCACTTCGCGGTTGCGGTAGAAGAAGCCGTCGCAGGTGGCGCAGGCGGAAACGCCCTTGCCCATGAACGCTTCTTCCGAGGGCAGGCCCAGGTAGCGGGCGCTGGCGCCGGTGGCGATGATCAGCGCGTCGGCCGTGTAGGTGCCGCTGTCGCCCTTGAGCACCAGGGGCTTGCCGGCCAGGTCCACGGCGTTGATGTGGTCGAAGACGATCTCGGTCTCGAAGCGCTCGGCGTGTTCCTGCATGCGCTGCATCAGCGCCGGGCCGGTGAGGCCGTGGGGGTCGCCGGGCCAGTTGTCCACCTCGGTGGTGGTGGTCAGCTGGCCGCCGGCCTGCAGGCCGGTGATCAGCAGCGGCCTGAGGTTGGCGCGGGCGGCATAGACGGCGGCCGAGTAACCGGCGGGGCCGGAGCCCAGGATGATGACGCGGGCGTGACGAACTTCAGGCATGACTGACTCCTCGTCGAACAAGAAAAGGGAGCTGCCAAGGTACCTGGGGGAAGGCTGGGAGGAGCGGCAGCTCCCGCTAAACGCACAGATCGCGAGGAAGGCAGGGCCGTCAGGAGCGGGCGGCGCTGCCGTGGACTCATCCACGGCCTGAAGTCTGTCAGACGTTTCCCAATACCACCTTGAGATAAGTCAGGGACATCCCGCTTCGCCGGCCCACCGCTTCGCGACTGGAGATTGCCGCGCAGCGTATAGCCCGCGCGGGCCCAGGCGAAATGCCCAATCTCAATGCCTCCGATAGAGCCCCCCTATCTCCCGCGGCGGGCCAACTAGACTCAGGAGGTCCGCCCCTCTCCACCCGCCACCTGCGTGCCCGGCATGACCCTGAGAAACCGCCTGCTCCTGCTGTTCCTGCCGCTGCTCGCCCTCATCCTGCTGGGCATCTGGCAGCTGTCGGAACACATCCTCCTCGCGCGCTTCGACCGCGACGACCGCCAACGCCTGTACGACGAGGTGCGCGTACTCGACAACCGCCTGGCCTTCGAGAAGAAGCGCCACCTGGACCTGCTGCGCAGCTATGCCTGGTGGGATGCCAGCTACCGCTTCGTGGCGCACCCCACGCCGGGGTTCGTGCGGGAGAACCTGGACATCGACATGCTCGGCAACCTGGGCTTCGACTTCGCGCTCTACCTCGACCGCCAGGGCCGCGTCGTCGCCCAGCGCTGGGAGGAGGCGCGGCTCACAGCGCCCCAGGCGATAACCGGCGCGCCCAGCCCCGAGCGGCTGCGCCAGGCCCTGCTGCGCAGCGCCCTGGACCTGGGCGTGCTGGACCTGCAGGGCGACCCGTCGCGCAGCCTGGCGCAATGGCTGCTGGTAGACGGCACCCCGCTGCTGCTGCTCAGCCAGCCGATCAGCGACAACCTGGGGCGCGCCGAGCCGGTCGGCGCCATCGTCGCCGGCTACCTGCTCGACCAGCGCCGGATGAACGCCCTGCAGGAGCAGATGGACGCGCGCCTGCAGGTGCAAGCCGGGGTGACGCCCGGCGACGGCTGGCGCGCCCTGCACGTGCCGGGGCGCAACGGCGGCGCGTTGCTGAGCCCGCGGCGGGTGCTGGACGCCGACACCCAGCAGGCCACCCTGCTGTTCCTCGATTCCGCCGATGCGCCGCAGTTCAGCCTGGCCATCAACAAGTCGCGGGTCGCCTACCGCCAGGGCCAGGAGGCCATCCGCCTGTTCCTCGGCATGACCTTGCTGATCACCCTCGCCGGCCTGCTGCTGGCCTACCTGGTCCTGGAGTTCTGGGTGATCCGCCGCGTGCAGCGGCTCAACCGCGGGGTGGCGAACATCGGCGCCGACACCGCCGGCCCCGCCCGCCTGGCCGACATGGGCCGCGACGAAGTCGGCCAGCTGGCCTGCGAGGTCAACCAGATGCTCGAACGCCTGGAACGCAGCGAAGCCCGCGACCGCGCCATCCTCGACAGCATCCGCGATGGCTATTTCGAAATGGACGACAGCGGCGTGGTGCTCACGGTGAACGCCGCCTTCTGCCGCCTGCTCGGCTACGCCGCCGAGGAAGTGGAAGGCCGCTCCTACCGGGAGCTGCTCGACGAACAGGACGTGGCGCGCGCCCGCGGGCTCTACCAGCAGGTGCGCGACGGCGAGCAGGAAACCACCTTCGCCGCGCCCTTCAAGCGCCGCGACGGCCAGCGCATGGTCTTCGAGACGAAGGTCTCGCCGATAGTCGACGCCCAGGGGCAGTTCTGCGGTTTCCGCGGCATCCTCCGCGACATCAGCCTGCAGGTGGCCTACCAGCAGCGCCTGCTGGACCTCGCCTACCGCGACGCGCTGACCGGCCTGGGCAACCGCAAGGCCTTCGGCGAACAGCTGCCCCTGGCCCTGCAGCGCTGCGCCGAAGGCACCGGCCTGGCCCTGCTGTACATCGACCTGGACCACTTCAAGCCGGTCAACGACCGTTACGGCCACGCCGCCGGCGACGCCGTGCTGGTCGCCGTGGGCGAGCGCCTGCGCAACAACCTGCGCCAGCCGGACATGGCCTTCCGCCTGGGCGGCGACGAGTTCGCCGTGATCCTCGAAGGCGTCGACTGCAGCACCGCCGAAGCCCTGGCCGGGCGCCTGCTGGCCTGCCTCAACCAGGACTACCACGCCGGCGAGCAGCGCCTGGAATTCCTCTCCGCCAGCATCGGCATCGCCCTCTACCCGGCCGACGCCGGCGACACCGATGGCCTGCTCCAGGCCGCCGACAGCGCCATGTACCGCGCCAAGCAACAGCGCAACCACTACAGCCGCTACCGCGCCTGACCGCCACACAACAGGCAAAACAGACGGCTCGCGGCCCCGCGCCGGCCCTGCTAAGGTCGCAAGCTGGTTTCCTACGGAGATGCTCCATGTCCACCCTGAGCGGCCCGCAATACCTCGGCGAAGGCCTGAAACTCATGATGCGCCCGGGGCTGCGCCTGTTCGTGCTGCTGCCCCTGACGGTCAACCTGCTGCTTTTCGTCGGCCTGATCGGCTTCGCGGTGAACCAGTTCAGCCACTGGGTCGACTGGCTGATGCCCAGCCTGCCGCAGTGGCTGGACTTCCTGCAGTACATCCTCTGGCCGCTGTTCGTCCTGCTGGTGCTGCTGATCCTGTTCTTCAGCTTCACGCTGGTGGCCAACCTGATCGCCTCGCCGTTCAACGGCTTCCTCGCCGAGAAGGTCGAGGTGGTGGTGCGCGGCCAGGACGACTTCCCGGCCTTCAGTTGGGCCGAACTGGCGGCCATGGTGCCGCGCACCGTCGCCCGCGAACTGCGCAAGCTCGGCTACTTCCTGCCGCGGGCCATCGCCCTGTTCGTCCTCAGCCTGATCCCCGGCCTGAACATCATCGCCGCCCCACTGTGGCTGGTGTTCGGCGTGTGGATGATGGCCGTGCAGTACATCGACTACCCGGCGGACAACCACAAACTCGGCTGGAACGAAATGCTCGCCTGGCTGCGCAGCAAGCGCTGGGCCTGCATGGGCTTCGGCGGCATCACTTACCTGGCGCTGCTGGTCCCGCTGGTCAACCTGGTCGCCATGCCCGCCGCTGTGGCCGGCGCGGTGCTGTTCTGGGTGCGCGAGGACGGCGACAAGGCGCTGGCCAGGCGCTGAGCCGGGCTTCCCCCACGCCGCCGCCATACCCGACAGCCCGTAGGATGGCGTTGAGCGCAGCGATACCCATCGCCAGGGCCCGATGGGTTTCGCAAGCTCAACCCATCCTACGAAAAGCACCTCGGCGCAACCGCTCACGGACGGTTGCGCCTAATCCCATCGACAAACACGACGCCCCGTAGGATGGCGTTGAGCGAAGCGATACCCATCGCCACGGCCACGGCGTTATCCGCCGAATCGGGGGGCCTTCCCGCTTCACGCCGTGAAACGCAGCGCCGCGGTCAGGTCGCCCATGGGCTGCTGGCCGCGGGCGCGCATGGCGTCGTCGCGCAGTTTCAGGCCGTCGAGCTTCTCCAGGCCGAACACCCGGGTGATCAGGCGCAGGATCGAGCCGGTGTCGTAGACGGTGTGGTCCACCGTGCCGTGGCGGGCGAAGGGCGAGACCACCAGCGCCGGGATGCGCGAGCCGGGGCCCCAGCGGTCGCCCCTGGGCGGCGCCACGTGGTCCCACCAGCCGCCGTTCTCGTCCACCGTGATGACGATCACCATGTTCTGCCACTGCGGGCTTTCCATCAGGTGCTTCACCGCGCGCACGATGTGCCGGTCGCCGCTGGCCACGTCGGCGTAGCCGGCGTGCATGTTGAGGTTGCCCTGGGGCTTGTAGAAGCTCACCGCCGGCAGCTTGCCGGCGCGGGCGTCGGCGAAGAAGCGGTTGCTCGACGGGTCGTCGCCCAGGCCGCCGTCGCGCAGGCGTTTCGCACGTTCCTCCGGGTGTTCCGGGCCCTGCTGGACGAAGTAGTTGAACGGCTGGTGGTGGTACTGGAAGTTGGGAATCTTCGGGATGCCGGCGGAGTTCCTGTACTGCTCGAGGGTGGCTTCCCAGGCGCCGGCGTACCAGGCCCAGTCCACGCCCTTCCTGCTCAGCTTGTCGCCGATGTGCTCGTGGCGCTGCGGCACCATCACGTTGGGCTGGTCCGGCAGCGCGTAGTCCGGGCGCTCGGGGTCGCGCTGCACGGTCGGCCAGTAGGGCGGCAGCATGGTGTTCACGCCGTAGCCGTCGGGGGTCAGGGCGCTGGGGCCGAACTTCGGTGCGCCGCCAGCGACGCTGGCGGGCGAGTCGTCCAGCGGTTTCAGCCGCGGGTCGGCGGGATTGTCGCTCATCAGTTGGGCGATCTGCGTGCGGGCCGGCGAGTTGTGCACGTCCGGGTACACCGGCGGGGTCGCCGCCACCAGGTACTGGTGGTTGAGGAAGGAACCGCCGAAGGCGCCCTGGAAGAAGTTGTCGCACAGCACGAAGTCCCGGGCCAGGTCCCACAGGCGCAGGCTGTACGGGCTCTGCGCGTAGTAGCCCATGGGCAGCGCGCCGGAGTCGGCCCAGGCGACGAACATGTCGTTGCGCCCGCCGTTGATCTGCATCTGATTCTGGTAGAACACGTGCCACAGGTCGCGGGTCACCAGGCCCAGGGGCAGGTCCTCGCCCTGCGGGCCCTTGAGCGCGAAGGGCGCGTTGGCCAGGTTCTCCTGGTACTGCACGCCCTCGGCGTAGTTCACGCCTTCCAGGCTCTGGCCGACCTGCAGCACGCCGCCGTACACCGGCGGCAGCTTGTCCAGCAGGCGGCCGTCGCGGTCGCGCTGCTGGTAGTCGGCCGGCTGCAGCGAAGACAGCGGTTTCTCCACGCCGGGGAAGTCGCCGAACAGGTTGTTGAAGCTGCGGTTCTCGGCGTAGATCACCACGATGTTCTGCACCTGCTCGCGCAGCGCCCGGTCCAGCTCGGCGCCGCTCAGCTCGCGCACCGCTTCGGCGGCCTGCGCCGTGCCCTCGCCCACCAGGCCGGCCAGCGCGGCGCCGGCGCCCAGGGCCGCGGCGCCGCCGAGGAAGCGGCGGCGGCCGGCGTCCGCCAGTGGCTGGGCATCGTCCTGCCCGGGATTCTGATCGCGCTTGTCGCTCATCGACGGCTCCCCCATATCGGAAATCGCGGCACTCTAGCAGCCCCATGTGACAGGCGGACGAAGGCTCTATGACAGGCCTTTCCAAAAGCCTTGCGAGAATCCCCTGAATCCCCCGTCACATTTGTGCAACCCGGGCGTCACACGAGCTACACCGGCCGGGCGGAGACTGCCGTTCATGAGCACGACTCCCCTGCGCATCGCGCTGATCAGCGAAACCTTCCCGCCGGAAATCAACGGCGTGGCCAACACCCTCGGGCGCCTCGCCGCCGGGCTGCTGCAGCTCGGCCACCGGGTGCAGGTGGTGCGCCCGCGGCAGCACGTCGACGACGGCCGCCACAGCGACGACGAGCTGCTGCTCACCCGCGGCTGGCCGCTGCCCGGCTACCCCGGCCTGCAATGGGGCCAGTCGTGCCTGCACAAACTGCTGCGGCACTGGCGGCGGCTGCGCCCGGACGTGCTCTACATCGCCACCGAGGGCCCGCTCGGGCTGGCCGCCCTGCGCGCCGCGCGGCGCCTGCGGATTCCCGCGCTGAGCGGCTTCCACACCAATTTCCAGCAGTACAGCGCGCACTACGGCCTGGGCCCGCTGACGCGCCTGGTGACGGCCTACCTGCGCTGGTTCCACAACCGCACCCAGCGCACCCTGGTGCCCAGCGCCAGCCAGGCGCTGGAGCTGGAGCGCCGCGGCTTCGCCCACCTCGCCCAGCTGGCGCGCGGCGTGGATGGCCAACTGTTCCAGCCCGGCCGCCGCGACGATGCCTTGCGCCGCGAGTGGGGCCTGGGCGAGCAGGACATCGCCGTGCTGCACGTCGGCCGCCTGGCCGCGGAGAAGAACCTCGGCCTGCTCGGCCGTGCTTTCAACCAACTGCGCGCCGCCCACCCGCAGCTGAAGCTGCGCCTGGTGATCGTCGGCGACGGCCCGCAGCGCGCGCAGCTCGCCCGCGAACTGCCGGATGCGATCTTCTGCGGCCTGCAACGCGGCGAGGAACTGGCCCGGCACTACGCCAGCGGCGACCTGTTCCTCTTCCCCAGCCTGTCGGAAACCTTCGGCAACGTGGTGCTGGAAGCGCTGGCCTCGGGCCTGGCGGTGGTCGCCTACGACCAGGCCGCCGCGGCCCAGCACATCCGCCACGGCCACGACGGCGCGCTGGCGATACCCGGCGACGAGGCCGATTTCATCGATGCCGCCAGTTGGCTGCTGGAAGACCGCGAGCACCTGCGCCGGGTGCGCCTGAACGCCCGCCGGCACGCCGGCCGCCTGGAATGGCGCAGCATCGTCGAACGCTTCGAGGGCTACCTGCTGGAGGCCATCCGCCAGCCGCTGCCGGCGCCGGCCAACGGCACCGGCGCGCTGGGCGCCGATACCGTGCGCAAGTGATCAGGCGAAGGGCTTGGGCTCGGCGGCGAACGACAGGCTCATGGCTCCGGCGCCGAGGTTGATGCCCCCGGTCGGGCTGAGCATGCCCAGGTGCATGGCGATGCCGCGCTCGCCGCAGGCCTGCTCCAGCGCCTCGAAGCCCGGCAGGTCGCGTAGCGCCGAAGGGTCGCCGGCGTAGCTCAGGCCGACGTGCGGGGCCAGCAGTTCGCCGGCCTCCACCCGCGCGCGGGCGAAGTTGAGCAGGCGCTCGGCGGACTTCTCGTAGTTCGGCGACACCGACACCGGCTTGTCCTCGCCCTGCACCAGGCTCAGCACCGGCTTCATGTCGAGCATCGAGCCGATGCCGAGGAAGGCGCCGCGCAGGCGGTCGCCGATGCTGCTGCGGTCGCCCTTCTGGAAACCGCGGCGACGCACGTGGCCCAGGTCGTTGGCGACCAGGAAGGTGTTCATCTGCTGGCTCAGCTGCTCCAGGCGCGTGCGGATGGCGTTGGGGTGCTGGTCCTCGCCGAGCAGGCGCGCGCCTTCGGCGGCCAGCACCGCCAGGCCGGCGAACACCGTCTGGCTGTCCACCACGCGCAGCGCGAAGGGGCCGTTGATGCCGGCCGCGGCGCGTTTCTCGCGGTAGTTCTGCAGCAGGCCGAAAGAAGCCTGGGTGGCGTTCTCGAAGATCGGGCTGCGCGCGCTGCTGACGGTCAGGCAGATGACGTAGTCGAAATCAGTGACCAGCTGTTCGAGGAACCAGGCCTGGGTTTCCACGGCGGTCAGCGGTTCGCTGCCGTCTTCCGGGGCGACCTTGGGCAGGTCCTCGGCGTAGAAGCGCAGGGTGGTGTCGGGGTCGCGATCGTCGATGATGCGCCGCTGGCCCACCCGGATACCGATGGGCAGGACGCGGATGTTGTTGGCAGCGAGGAATTCGGGGGGCAGGTCGCAGGTCGCATCCACCACCAGGCCGATCCGCATGGCTTAGCTCCTTTGGCCGTGTGCCGGCCTATTGTTGTGTGTTAGCCGCCCTACAATGCCTGTTTCCGACCTTCAAGTCAGCAGATCGGAAGGCCTACTTCGGAAAAGATTTGTAAATTTGGCGGAAATGACCTTAGGAAAAGGACAAAAGAAACCGCCCGGGGAAGTGCCCCGGGCGGTCTTGTCGGTCCGCGGCGATCAGGCCAGGGACATCAGCGCATCGCGGCTGAACGGCTTGATGTCGGCCAGGCGGCCGTCGCGCACCTTCAACGCCCAGTCCGGGTCCACCAGCAGCGCGCGGCCCACCGCCACCAGGTCGAACTCCTGCTTGCCCAGGCGCTCCAGCAGGCCCTCGATGCCCGAAGGCTGGGCCACTTCGTCGGTCTTGCCGAAGAAGGCCAGGAACTCGCTGCCGTCCAGGCCGACGTTGCCCACGGTGATGGTCGGCTTGCCGGTGAGCTGGCGCGTCCAGCCGGCCAGGTTGAGGTCCGAGCCTTCGAACTCGGGAATCCAGAAGCGGCGGGTCGAGCAGTGGAAGATGTCCACGCCGGCCTCGGACAGCGGCTTGAGAAACGCCGCCAGTTCTTCCGGGGTCTGCACCAGGCGCGCGGCGTAGTCCTGCTGCTTCCACTGCGAGAAGCGGAAGATGATCGGGTAGTCCGGGCCCACCGCCTCGCGCACGGCGCGGATCAGCTCGATGGCGAAGCGCGAGCGGTTGGCCAGGCTGCCGCCGTACTCGTCGGTGCGCTTGTTGCTGCCGTCCCAGAAGAACTGGTCGATCAGGTAGCCGTGGGCGCCGTGGATCTCCACGCCGTCCATGCCGATGGCCTTGGCGTCGCGGGCGGCCTGGGCGAAGGCGGCGATGACGTCCTGGATGTCTTCCCTGGTCATTTCATGGACCAGCACCTGGCCGTCCTTGACCTTGCCGCTGGGGCCGTAGCCGGGGACGCTGGCGTCCGGCTCCACGCCCAGGCGGCGCACGGAACCCACGTGCCACAGCTGCGGGACGATCTTGCCGCCTTCGGCGTGCACCGCGTCGACCACCTGCTTCCAGCCGGCCAGGGCGTCCTCGCCGTAGAAGCGCGGCACGTTCGGGTAGCCGTTGGCGGCCTTGTGGCCGACGGTGGTGCCTTCGGTGACGATCAGGCCGACGCCGGCGGCGGCGCGGCGGCGGTAATACTCCACCACCTGGGCGTGGGGCACGCCGCCCGGGCTGAAGTTGCGGGTCATCGGGGCCATGACCACGCGGGTCGGCAGCTCCAGGTTGCCGAGGCGGAAAGGCTGGAACAGGCTCTCTACGGATGCGCTCACGAAGGTTCTCCAGGGGCGGCCGGGCGGCCCGTCCCGTCAGTGGGTTGCATGATGTTCAGGCCGCCAGCACCCGCTCCAGGCGGGCGATGAAGGCTTCCATGGGTTGCAGCGAGCCGCTCGCCTTCAGCCGCCCCAGCACGCCCTGCCAGGCGTTGGCGATGAAGTTGGCGAGGTTCTCGCAGTCCTCGTCCGCGGCCAGCTCGCCGGCGCGCTGCGCCTCGGCCAGGCAGTCGCGGAGGATGTCGGCGCCGCGCTGGAGGATGGCGTCGACCTGGGCGCCGATGGCCGGCGACAGTTCGGCCATCTCGAAGCTGAGGCTGCCGATGAAGCAGTGGTACTCGGCCTTCTCCTGGCGGGCGAAGTGCGCCAGCAGCTCGGCGTAGTAGCCGAGGATGCGCGCGCGCGGGCCCAGCGCCGGGTTGCCCAGGGCCTCGGCGTAGCGCTGCAGGCGCGAGCCGTAGATGTGCTCCAGAGCCTGCAGGGCGAAGTCTTCCTTGCTCTCGAAGTAGTGGTAGAAGGAGCCCTTGGGAATGCCCGCGGCCTGGACGATGTCCTGCACCCCGGTGCCGTGGTAGCCGCAGCGGGTCATGACCGCCGAGCCCTTGGCCAGGATGAGGTCGCGCTTGTCGAGTCGGATGCTGGTGTTCATGGGGCGCAGGATATGACCGGTCGTCTCGCCCTGCCCAGCACTATTGATGGCGGTGATTCTGCGCCACAGCAGCGGCTTCAGTGCCAACTGACGTGCCGCTCCAGCGCGAAGCGCAGGCGCACCTCGTCGAAGCCCTCCATGGGACAGCTGGCATAGATGAGGGAAATGCCGGCAGGATTGGCGCAAGCGCCCTCTCCTGCCGGTGCGCGGGCTCAGCCCAGGGCCTTCTCGATGGCCTGCACCAGGGCCGCGTCGTCCGGCGCGGTGCGCGGGCTGAAGCGCGCCAGCACGCGGCCGTCGGGGGCGAGCAGGAACTTCTCGAAGTTCCAGGTGATATCGCCGGGGAACTCGGCGCCCTCGCCCGCCAGCAGGCGGTACAGCGGATGGCGCTCGGGGCCGTTGACCTCGAGCTTGGCCGACATCGGGAAGCTGACGCCGTAGTTCAGCGAGCAGAACGACTGGATGTCCGCCTCGCTGCCCGGCTCCTGGCCGGCGAACTGGTTGCAGGGCAGGCCCAGGACCACGAAGCCGCGGTCGCGGTATTGCTGGTAGAGCTTCTCCAGCCCGGCGTACTGCGGGGTCAGACCACACCTGGAGGCGACGTTCACCACCAGCACCACCTTGCCCTTCAATGGGGAGAGCGGCAGATCCTGGCCATCCAGGCCACGCAGAGTCAGATCGTGAAAAGCGCTCATTGGAGTACTCCTTGAATGAAATAGGCACACGAAGTGCCGTGCGCCCGGCCGGACAAGTCGTCCACGCGGCGCATCCCAGTCGGTTCGGGAAAAAGGCCCAGCGTCCGTGCATGCGAAAGGCGCCCTCAGGCGCCTTTCACGGGTACAAGCTTAGCAGCTCCGACCGGGTGTCACCGGGCCATCAATCGGCCCGACGAAACACCTCAGTGGTGGTGGCCGCCCTCGCCATGGATGTGGCCGTGGGCGACTTCTTCCTCGGAAGCTTCGCGCACGTTGACCACCTTGACCTTGAAGTTCAGGCGCTGGCCGGCCAGCGGGTGGTTGCCGTCGACGGTCACGTCGTCGCCGTCGATGTCGCGGATGGTGACGATCTGCATGCCGCCGTCCGGAGCGGAAGCGTGGAACTGCATGCCGACCTGCAGCTCGTCGACGCCTTCGAACATTTCGCGGCTCAGGGTGGCGACCAGCTCGGCGCTGTATTCGCCGTAGGCTTCGCCCGGCTCGATGGCCACGTCCAGCTCGTCGCCGACCTGCTTGCCTTCCAGGGCCTTCTCCAGACCGGAGATGATGTTGCCGGCACCATGCAGGTACACCAGCGGAGCGCCGCCGGCGGAACTGTCGATGACCTCACCTGCATCGTTGGTCAGGGTATAGTCGATGGAAACCGCCTTGTTGGCTGCGATCTGCATGGGGAAGAACCTTTCCGAAAAAGAAGTTGAGCGGACAAGTCTACGCCGGGCCGGGGACGAAAGCGACCCGACGGCGGACGGATGGCCCGTGCGCGAAGCCCCGCGCCTGCTTGACTTCCATCAGGACGAGGACGGCCACTGGGTGGCAGTGTTGTCCTGCGGCCACCCCCAGCACCTGCGCCACCAGCCGCCCTGGCAGTCGCGCCCCTGGGTGCTGGACGCCGAGGCGCGCGCGGCGCTGATCGGCCGGCCCTTCGCCTGCGGCTGGTGCGCCCGGGCAACCCACTCCGACGACAAGGACTGAGACGAGCATGGCGGCACGCAACATCCTGGTAATCAACTGCGGCAGTTCCTCGATCAAGTTCGCCCTGGCCGGCGAGGACCGCGAGGGCTTCGTCCTGCACGGCCTGGCCGAGCGCCTGGGCGAGCCCGGCGCGGTGCTCGGCTGGGTGCGCGGCGGCCAGCGCGACAGCCTGGAACTGGGCGACGGCGCCGGCCACGAGGTCGCCCTGGCGCGCCTGCTGCCGCTGGTGGAGCAGGCCGTTAAGGGCCCGCTGCACGCCATCGGCCACCGCGTGGTGCACGGCGGCGAGCGCTTCACCCAGGCCTGCCGGATCGACGCCGAGGTGCTCCAGGCGATCCGCGACACCGTGCCCCTGGCGCCGCTGCACAACCCGGCCAACCTGCTGGGCATCGAGGCGGCCATGGCGCTTTATCCGCAGCTGCCCCACGTCGCCGTGTTCGACACCGCCTTCCACCAGAGCCTGCCGCCGCGCGCCTACCGCTACGCCCTGCCGGAGCCGCTGTACCGCGAGCAGCACGTGCGCCGCTACGGCTTCCACGGCACCAGCCACCGCTACGTCAGCCACCGCGCCGCCGAGATCAGCGGCCTGGCCCTGGGCGACAGCTACTGGATTTCCGCCCACCTGGGCAACGGCAGCTCCACCTGCGCCATCGCCGAGGGCCAGAGCCGCGACACCAGCATGGGCCTGACGCCGCTGGAAGGCCTGGTGATGGGCACCCGCAGCGGCGACGTCGACCCCAACCTGCACAGCCACCTGGCGCGCACCCTGGGCTGGAGCCTGGAAAAGATCGACCACATGCTCAACCACGACAGCGGCCTGCTCGGGCTGTCCGGCCTGTCCAACGACATGCGCACCCTGGAGCGCGCCCGCGAGCAGGGCCACGCCAACGCGGCGCTGGCCATCGAGGTGTTCTGCTACCGCCTGGCCAAGTCCCTGGCGGCCATGACCTGCGCCCTGCCGCGCCTGGACGGGCTGATCTTCACCGGCGGCATCGGCGAGAACTCGCCCCTGGTGCGCAACCTCACGGTACAGCACCTGCACGTGATGAACCTGCAGCTCGACGGCGAGGCCAACGCCCGCTGCGTGCGCGGCGTCGAGGGGCCGATCCACGCCCAGGGCCACCCGCGGGTGCTGGTGATCCCGACCAACGAGGAACGCCAGATCGCCCTCGACACCCTGGCCGTGCTCGGCTGAAGATTGCCTCCCCGGCCCCACAAGGGCCGCAGCGAACCCGAACGGCTTAAGGAGCCCGGATGCATACCTTCTTCATCGCCCCGACCGGCTTTGGCGTCGGCCTCACCTCCATCAGCCTCGGGCTGATCCGCGCCCTGCAGCGCGCCGGCCTGAAGGTCGGCTTCTACAAACCCATCGCCCAACCACAGCCCGGCGACGACGGCCCGGAGCGCTCCAGCGAGCTGGTGGCCCGCACCCACGGCCTGAAGCCGCCCACCCCGCTGCCCCTGGGCAAGGTCGAGCGGATGCTCGGCGACGGCCTGCTGGACGACCTGCTCGAAGGCATCATCCACGAGTACCGGGCCGCCGCCGAAGGCCAGGACGTGATGATCATCGAGGGCATGGTCCCCACCCGCCACGTCAGCTACGCCGCGCGCATCAACTTCCACCTGGCCAAGAGCACCGACGCCGAGGTCATCCTCGTCTCGGCGCCGGAGAACGAGACGCTCAACGAGCTGTGCGACCGCCTGGAAATCCAGGCCCAGCTGTTCGGCGGCGCCCACGACCCGAAGCTGCTCGGGGTGATCCTCAACAAGGTCCGCGACGTCGACGAGGAAGGCCGCCCGCTGGAAGGCGAGGCCGCCGCCCAGCGCTTCGCCTCGCGCCTGAGCGAGCACTCGGCGCTGATGCGCGGCGGCGAGTTCCGCCTGCTCGGCTGCATCCCCTGGCAGGACGACCTCAACGCCCCGCGCACCCGCGACGTGGCCGACCTGCTCAACGCCAGCGTGCTCAACGCCGGCGACTACGAGCAGCGCCGGGTGCAGAAGATCATCCTCTGCGCGCCCTCGGCGCCGAACACCGTGCACCTGCTCAAGCCCGGCGTGCTGGTGGTGGTGCCGGGCGACCGCGACGACATCATCCTCGCCGCCTGCCTGGCGGCGATGAACGGCGTGCCCCTGGCCGGCCTGCTGCTGTGCAGCGGCCTGGCGCCGGACGCGCGGATCATGGAACTGTGCCGCAGCGCCCTGCAGAGCGGCCTGCCGGTGCTGACGGTGAACACCGGCTCCTACGACACCGCCGGCGACCTGACGCGGATGAACAAGGAAATCCCCATCGACGACCGCGAGCGCGCCGAGCACGTCACCGAGTACGTCGCCGGGCACATCGACTTCGAATGGCTGCGCGAGCGCTGCGGTGCGCCCCACGAGCCGCGCCTGTCGCCGCCGGTGTTCCGCTACCAGCTGACGCAGCGCGCCGCCCGCGCCGGCAAGCGCATCGTCCTGCCCGAGGGCAGCGAGCCGCGCACCGTGCAGGCGGCGGTGATCTGCCACGCCCGCGGCATCGCCCGCTGCGTGCTGCTGGCCAAGCCCGACGACGTCCAGGCGGTGGCGCAGATGCTCGGCATCGCCCTGCCGGCGGACCTGGAGGTCATCGACCCGGACTTGGTGCGCAGCCGCTACGTCGAGCCCATGGTGAAGCTGCGCAAGGGCAAGAACCTCAACGCGCCCATGGCCGAGCAGCAGCTGGAAGACAACGTGGTGCTGGGCACCATGATGCTTGCCCTGGAGGAAGTGGACGGCCTGGTCTCCGGCGCCATCCACACCACCGCCAACACCATCCGCCCGGCGCTGCAGCTGATCAAGACCGCGCCGGGCTACAACCTGGTGTCCTCGGTGTTCTTCATGCTGCTGCCCGACCAGGTGGTGGTCTACGGCGACTGCGCGGTGAATCCCGATCCTTCGGCCAGTGACCTGGCCGAGATCGCCCTGCAGAGTGCCGACTCGGCGCAGGCCTTCGGCATCGTCCCGCGAGTGGCGATGATCAGCTACTCCACGGGGGACTCCGGAACCGGCGCGGATGTCGACAAAGTGCGGGAAGCGACACGCATCGCGCAGGAAAAACGCCCCGATCTGTTGATCGACGGGCCCTTGCAGTATGATGCCGCCGCCGTCGCCGGCGTCGGCCGCCAGAAGGCCCCCGACAGCCCGGTGGCCGGCCGCGCCACGGTGTATGTGTTCCCCGACCTGAACACCGGGAACACCACCTACAAGGCGGTACAGCGCAGCGCCGACTGCATCAGCATCGGCCCCATGCTGCAAGGCTTGCGCAAGCCGGTGAACGACCTGTCGCGCGGCGCCCTGGTGGAAGACATCGTCTACACCATCGCGCTCACCGCGATCCAGGCCGACACGCAACAGACCTGACTCCAAGGAGGGCCGCCCGCGGGCGGCCCAGGCCAACGCCGGCACAGGAAGGTGCCACCCGAAACGACGGGGCCGGAACCCCGACCACGCGCCGCCGCCGAGCGTCGCCCATGTACAAGGAACATCCATGCTCAACTTCCTTCCCCATGCCCTGCGCGGCTCGCTCGCCGGCCTGCTGCTGATCCTCAGCACCCTGTGCTGGTGCGTCCCGCTGTTCGGCATGACGCTGTTCAAGCTGCTGCTGCCCTTCGCCCCGGCCCAGGCGGTTTGCCGGCGGATCATGGGGCTGATCGCCGAAGGCTGGATCAGCTGCAACAAGGGCTGGATGAACCTGGTGCAGCGCACCGGCTGGAACGTCCAGGGCCTGGAAGGCCTGGAGTACGACCATTCCTACCTGGTCACCAGCAACCACCAGAGCTGGGTCGACATACTCGTCCTGCAGTACCAGCTCAACCGACGCATCCCGCTGCTGCGCTTCTTCCTCAAGCAGCAGCTGATCTGGGTGCCCGTCATCGGCCTGTGCTGGTGGGCGCTGGATTTCCCCTTCATGAAGCGCTACAGCAAGGCCTACCTGGCGAAACACCCGGAGAAGCAGGGCCAGGACCTGGCCACCACCCGCAAGGCCTGCGCCAAGTTCAAGCGCATCCCGGTGGCCATCTTCAACTTCCTCGAAGGCACCCGCTTCACCCGCGCCAAGCACGACGAGCAGGGCTCGCCGTTCCAGCACCTGCTCAAGCCCAAGGCCGGCGGCATCGCCTTCGTCCTCGACGCCATGGGCGAGCAGCTGCGCACCCTGGTCAACGTGACCATCCACTACCCCGACGGCAGCCCGACCTTCTGGTGCCTGCTGTCCGGGCGCCTGAAGCGCGTGGTGGTGCGCTTCGAGGAGCTGGAGATTCCGCGGCAGTTCATCGGCAAGAGCTATGACCAGGATGCGGATTACCGGGCGGAGTTCCAGCGCTGGGTGAACCAGCTGTGGGAGCGCAAGGACCAGGTGCTGGCGCAGTTGCACCGGGAGTATCCGGCGGGGGCTTGAGGGGGTGCGCTTTTCGGGTGGGGCCGCATACGCCGAGGCGCTTTTCGTAGGATGGGTTGAGCTTGCGATACCCATCGAACCCTGGTGATGGGTATCGCTTCGCTCAACCCATCCTACGGGGCTTGGCGCGGGTTGTGGTGAAGGTGAAGCGGCGGATAACCGCGAACGGTTATCCGCCCTACGTCACGGTCAAGCCTGGCGTAGGGCGCATAACGCCTACGGCGTTATCCGCCGTCTGGCCTTGGCCCGAGGCGACTTCGGGTTCGACCTTGGCGTGGGTCGTGGTGAAGGTGAAACGGCGGATAACCGCGAACGGTTATCCGCCCTACGTCACGGTCAAACCCCGCGTAGGGCGCCGACCACGCCGGACGTCCCGGTGGCACGACCAATACCCCTGTCTCAACAAAAAGCCCGCCAACCCAGGCTGTGTGAAAACCCGAGCGGCTCTTCGAAGAGTGCGTTCCTACGTGAAATCTGAAAAGGCTTGGCTATTCAGCCAACCCAGAATCCGCGTAGAAACGCGAAATCCAGGTTGTTTTTTAACCAGCTGGACCGATCCGGAGGTTTTCACACAGCCTGAACCGGCGGGCTTTTTTCATCCAGGCAACGCTTACTGATACTGCTGCTGACCACCCTGCGGCGCGGTGCCCTGGGCCCCCGGCAGGGCCTTCAGGTTCACCTCGACGCGACGGTTCTGCGCACGACCATCAGCAGTGGAGTTACTGGCAATCGGCTGGTCCGGCCCCATGCCGCGGGTGCTCACGCGGGTGCCGTCGACGCCCTGCGAGGTCAGGTAGGTCGCCACGCTCTGCGCGCGGCGCTGCGACAGGTCCATGTTGTGCTGGCGGCTGCCGGTGCTGTCGGTGTAGCCGACGATCTCGATGCTGTTCTGGTTGAACTGCTTGAAGGAGTTCGCCAGGTTGTTCAGCGGCGCGTAGAAGGACGGAGCGATGTTCGCCGAATCGGTGGCGAAGGTGATGTTGCCCGGCATGATCAGCTTGATGTCATCGCCCTGGCGCTGCACCTGCACGCCGGTGCCCTGCATCTGCTGGCGCAGCTGGGCTTCCTGCTTGTCGGCGTAGTAGCCGTAGCCGGCGCCGGCCATGCCGGCCACCGCGGCGCCGATCAGCGCGCCCTTGCCGCGGTTGTCGTGGTTGATCGCCGCGCCGGCCACGGCGCCGGCCAGCGCGCCCAGGCCGCCGTACTTGGCGGTCTTGCTCACGCCGCCCTCCTGGGGGACCTGGGTGTTGGGGTCATAGGGATTCTGCGAGGCGCAACCGGCCATGAGAGCGAAGGCGGTGACGGCCGCGACCATGGACAGACGACGTGCGGTGAACATGAAGGAGGACTCCTTGAAAGCGATACGCCCTTTCCCGGGCGGCAAGTTAGAGCTTGGAACGTGCAAAAGATTCCACAACAACCTTAAGCACGAATGAACGGATTCTCGCGCATTTCATCGCCCAGGCGCGTGTCCGGACCGTGGCCGGTGACCACGGTGGCCTCCTCGTCCAGGCTGTACAGGCGCTGTTTGATCGAGCGCTCGATGGTGGCGTAGTCGCCGCCCCACAGGTCGGTGCGGCCGATGCCGCGGCGGAATAGGGTATCGCCGGCGATCAGCAGCCTGGCGCCGGGGAACCAGAAGCTCATCGAGCCCGGCGTGTGCCCCGGGGTGTGCAGCGCCACGCCGCAGCCGCAGGCCAGTTCCTCGTCGTCCTGCAGCCACTGGTCCGGCGAAGGCACCGGCTTGTAGGGCACGCCGAACATGCGGCACTGCATCTCCAGGTTGTCCCAGAGGAACTGGTCGCCCTGGTGCAGGTGCAGGGTGGCGCCGGTCTTCTCCTTCATCTGCCCGGAGGCGAGGAAGTGGTCCAGGTGCGCATGGGTGTGGATGATGCTGACGACCTTCAGGCCCAGGGCGTCGAGGCGCTGCAGGATCAGCTCGTGGTCGCCGCCCGGGTCGACCACGATGGCCTTCTTCGTCACGGGGTCGCCGATGATGGTGCAGTTGCACTGCAGGGGGCCGACGGGGAAGGTTTCGCGGATCAGCGCGGGCTGGGCGGCGTCCATGGGGTATTTCCTGACAGGTTTCGACAAACGCCAAGGGTGACGGCAAAGCCGCTGCGCTTCAACTCCCCGTGTTCAGTCGGCGCGGTAGTCGGTGGGCAGCTTGCCGGTCCACTTGCGGAACGCCCGGCGGAAGTTCGACGGGTCGTTGAAGCCCAGCAGCAGGGCGATCTCGTACAGCGGCAGGTGGGTGGTGGTGAGGTATTGCAGGGCCAGGCGCTTGCGCACGTCGTCCAGCACCTGCTGGTAGGTGGTGCCCAGGCTGGACAGGTGCCGGCGCAGGCTGCGGCCGCTGGTGTGCAGCTCGCGGGCGGCGGTGTCCAGGTCGGGGAACTCGCCGGGGCGCGCCAGCAGCAGGCGACGGATGCGGGTGAGCAGGCCTTCCTGCACGTCCAGGCTGGCCAGCAAGGCCTCGCACTGCTGCTCGCACATCTGCACCGTGGCCGGGTTGGCCAGGGCCATGGGGCGATTGAGGTATTCCCGCGGCAGGCTGATGAAGTGGAACGGCTGGTCGAAGGCCGCCGCCACGCCGAACACCTCGGTGTAGCGCTCGGCGTAGGGCGGCGCGGGGAAGGCGAAGCCGACCTCCACGCCCTGCAACGGCTCGCCGACCAGGAAGCGGGCGATGGTGTACAGGCTGGTCATCAGGCCCTCGCCAGCGAAGCGCTGCATGGGCCCCAGGGGGATCGACTCGCTGGCGCGCAGCTGCGAGCGGTCCTGCTCCTCGACGCGCTCAAGGTCGTAGGCCAGGCCCAGCACGCGGTAGTACTTGAGGGCGAAGTCGATGGCCTTTTCCAGGTTGGCGCTGGACAGCACCGCGTAACCGAGGATGCCGTGGGTGGAGACGTTCAGGCGCTGGCCCAGCAGCAGGCCGAAGGCCGGCTCGCCGCAGTTGGCCAGGGCGGCGCCGGCGAGCAGGTTGAAGTCAATGAAGGACAGGCGCCCAACCGGGCTTTGCAGCACCTCAGGGCGCACCCGGGCCAGTTCGAACAGGCGCTGGCGCGGCACGCCGAGCTCCTCGGCGAGGTCGAGCAGGGCCTGGGCGTAGGCCACGGGAACCAGTTCGGCGGTGAAGTTGAGCGGTTGCTTCATGGGCTTCTTCTTATTCTGACCGCTGGCCGGATATGACCGGAAAGTTGGCAGAAGATAACCTTGTGAGCCTTCCCCCGCAAGCCCAAGATCGGTGCCATGGAAACCCACAACAATGGAGCCGTCATGGCCAGCACGACCCCCGCAGGACTGGAAATCAAGCCACGGCACATGGACTTCGAGCTGCCCGATCCGCTGCCGCGCCACTGGCACGGCGGGGACGCCTTCAAGTCGCACCTGTTCGACGCCATGTCGGTGCTCTTCCCCGATGGCGAGCGCTTCTTCATCGACTCGGTGCGCAACTTCCGCGAGCAGATCGCCGACCCGCTGCTCAAGGAGCAGATCCGCGGCTTCATCGGCCAGGAAGGCCACCACAGCCGCGAGCACCTGGTGTACAGCCAGCGCCTGAAGGACCAGGGCTACGACATCACGCGCATCGAGAAACTGGCCCAGGCGCGCATCCGCTACACCCAGAAGAAGTTCAGCACCCGCCGCCAGCTGGCGGCCACCGCAGCGCTGGAGCACATCACCGCGATCATGGCCAACGGCCTGCTCACCAACCCGCGCACCCTGGAGGGCGCCGAGCCGGTGATGCAACGCCTGTGGCGCTGGCACGCGCTGGAGGAAACCGAGCACAAGGCGGTGGCCTTCGACGTCTACAACCAGGTCTGCGGCAGCCGCCGCCTGCTGCGCAGGGCGATGGTGATGGCGACCTTCTTCTTCGTCCTCGACACCTTCCGCGGCCTGGTGCACATGCTCAAGCGCGACGGCCTGCTGTGGAACTGGCGCGTCTGGCGCGACGGCCTGAAATGGAGCTGGGGCAAGGACGGCGTGTTCCGCCCGCTGCTGCGCGAATACCGCGACTTCTTCCGCAAGGACTTCCACCCGTGGCAGCACGACAACCTTGACCTGCTGTACCAGGTGCGCAAGGAATACGATCCGCAGCCGATGGCGCATGCGGGTTGATTCCGGCTTTCCCACAACGCCCCGCCTCGTCGGGGCGTTGGTGTTACGGCTTTTCGTAGGATGGCGTTGAGCGAAGCGATACCCATCACCCTGGCCCGATGGGTTTCGCAGGCTCAACCCATCCTACGAAAAGCGCCTCGGCGCAGCCTGCGTCCAGGTCCGCACGAAAGGCGTTCCCCCTGCACAACGAAAAAGCCCCGGCGAACCGGTAATGCTGTTCACTTAAGCGATAGGTGGTGGTTCAGCGAAGGTGCGACAGCCTGGCTTCGCTCCCTCACCCCAGCCCTCTCCCAAAGGGAGAGGGGGCTGTTCGGAGCGTGCGGGGAGTTCGGAGTCATCCCGGAACGCCTACCTCCTCTCGTCATTCCCGAGAACGCGAACCCTGGGTTCGCGAGCAAGCTCGCTCCTACGAAAAGCCAAAGCGCATTCGCTCTGGCTTTTGGACTTCCAGAGAAATACCCGAGCGCACCGGAACGCCCCTTCAGAAGGCCGAACGAAACCGGCGCTCAGGAGGTCATGCGACATGGATGTCGCGAGAGCCCCGATGGGCTACAGGGACGTACCCTCGGGGCGGGCCTCCGTGGCGGGGGAATTCGCGAGGGTAGCCCGACTGTGTCGGGCCCGTATGTCGGGGCAAGCCTTTTTGGTTCCTTTTGTGGCGTTTGACAAAAGGGACTCGCCCGAGGGGGCGAAACAAGACGGTCGGGCAAACTCGGTGCGGCGCAGAAACACCCAAGCCAAGGCAACTGGGTTATTAGTATTGTTCGCGGCAATGACGAGGTTAAGGCCGGAGTGGGGCAAGCTTCGCGAGCCAAGCCATAACCCCAAATGAAAAATACCGTTTCCCCAGGCAGAGAAACGGCATCCTTTCTTAAATGAACAGCATTACCGCCGAACCGGGGCTTTTTCATCGCAGGCCCGATCAGGCATGCAGGAAGCGCAACGCATCCGCCGCCGTCTGCTGCGGGATTTCCTCCATGGGAATGTGGCCCACCCCGGGATAAGTTTTCACCTGGATGCCTGGCAGGTCCCGCTGCCACAGCGGCACGTGCTTCGGCGAGATCCAGCGGTCGCGCTCGCCCCACATCAGCAGCGTCGGCACCTTGAGCTGCGCCACCCGCGCCGGGGTGCCCGGCAGTTCCTCGCGGTTGGCCTTCACCAGCACGCGGAAGATGTCGATCATGGCGCGGCGGTTGCCCGGGCGGCGGCTGATGTCGTAGTAGCGGTCGACCACCCCGGGCTGGATGCGCTGCGGGTTGCCGTAGACCTCCCTGATCCCCTGGGCCACCAGGGCGCGCGGCATCCAGGCCGGCATCAGCAGGCCGGCGCCGGGCAGCGCGGCGCTGGCGATCATCAGCGGCACCTTCTGCATGTGGTAGCCGGCCGGGTCGACCAGGATCAGCCGCTCCACCCTGTGCGGCTGGGCCAGGGCGTAGTTCCAGGCGATGTAGCCGCCCAGGGAGTTGCCGGCGATGGACACCCTGTCCAGCCCCAGGCGTTCGAGGAACAGGCCGAACACCTTCACCAGGCGCTCGCCGCTGTAGTCGCGGTCGCGGCCGCCGCCGGTGAGGCCGAAGCCGGGCACGTCGAGGCGGACGATGCGGAAGTGCCGGGCCATCTCGGCCACCCAGCCGTCCCAGGTGTGCAGCGACGCCATCACCCCGTGCACCAGCACCAGCACCGGCTTGTCGCGGCCGCCCTCGTCGCGGTAGTGGATCGGGAAGCCGTCCACCTCGATGAAGCGCGAACCGGCTTCGGCCGGCGCGTAGCGGTCGATCAGGGCTTCCAGCGGCAGGGCGCCGAAGCCCAGGCGGGCGAAGCCGGCCGCCAGCGGCGGTTGCAGGCTGTAGGTTGCGGACATGGGGCACTCCGGTGCGCGTTGTTGTCGATGCCCGATCAGAGCACAGCACCCCAACGCGTTGCGCCCAACCTAGG
This sequence comes from Pseudomonas sp. NBRC 100443, assembly GCF_030268185.1. Lineage (NCBI taxonomy): Bacteria > Pseudomonadati > Pseudomonadota > Gammaproteobacteria > Pseudomonadales > Pseudomonadaceae > Pseudomonas > Pseudomonas sp. NBRC 100443. The sequence continues at coordinate 315,862 of NZ_BSQE01000004.1, read as the reverse complement.
TAGTGCGCTTGCAGAGGCTGTCGACCAGCAGGTCGCCGAGCACCCGCTTGACCTCTTCCAGGTCGGGCCGCACGGCGCCGCCGAGCAGTTCGTGGGAGGCCGCCTCCAGGGCCCAGAGCAGCGCCTGGTAGGTCAGGGGCGCATGCTTGACGCCCTCGCCGACGAAACGTTCCTCCAGCAGCGCCTGCAACTCGTGCAACGCCTGGCGACGGTACGCGGCCAGGGGTGAGTCGGAGCGTAACGCTTCCTCGTGCATCAGGCGGATGATCGGCCCCACCGCCTGGTGGTAGTCGAAGAAGCGCGCGACCATGGCGCGCAGCCAGGCCTCGCTGCTGCCGGTGGCGGTGCGCATCTCGCGGAAGCGCATCAGCAGCAGCTGCACGGCGGTGCGGTAGATGCCTTCGAGCACGTCGAGCTTGCCGTCGAAGTACTTGTAGAAGGTGCGCCGCGAGACGCCGGCCGCCGCCAGCAGGTCGTTCACCGTAGTCTCGGCCAGGCCCTTGGCGACGAACACCGGGATGCTCGCCAACTGGATGTTGGCGCGCTGCAGGTGGTTGACCAGCGGCCCCTCGCCGCTGCCCTCCTGGCGCGCCAGGGCGCCGTAGCCGCCGAGGTCCTCGAACACCGCCAGCACCGCGCCGGATTCCTGGATCGTCATGCCACCTCCACCCAACCAAGGCGCGGGGTGACGCCGGCCCCGCCCGTCGCTAACCTAGGCCGACCGCTCCCGCGCAAGGAAAGCCCGTTCGTGCCGACCCTAACACGCCGCCTGCTGTGGCCGCTGGCCATCCTTTTGCTGGTCGTCTGCCGCCCCGCCGCGGCCGCCGGCAACGAGCTGTTCTACCTCGGCCAGCGCATCCCGGACATCCAGCGCACCTGGACCAGCGAGGACTACCAGCAACTGATCGACGCGCTGAAGAAGATCGAGGAAACCCAGGCCAACAGCCTGCCGCGGCGCAGCGGCGAATTCACCGGGCCGATCTACCAGCGCATGGTCAGCGAGGAGAACTTCCGCCCGCAGATGAACATCTACGCGCCGCTGGAGCTGCGCCAGAACGAGGCGCGCGAGGTGCTGTTCAAGCTCAAGGAGCTGATGCGCCTGTACTTCGACTTCCGCGCCGCCAAGCAGCCCTACGGCGCAGAAGCCCTGGGCCTGATGAGCTATTCGCTGCGCGAGCAGGCCATCCTGTTCAACCTGACGGTGGAATTCTGGATGACCCTGGCGCAGAGCGAACAGCGCAACCCGGTGCGCCTGAAGGGCATGCAGGAAGCCAAGGCCGCCGCGGCGATGCTGACCAGCAGCGCCCTGGACTACCTGGACCTGACCGCGCAGTTCGAGCGCCAGGACCTGGTGCTGTACAGCGCCGAACTGGCCAAGCAGTTGCCGGAGCTGTTCATCCACCTGCCCGGCGAAACCCGCGGCCAGTTGCTGGCGCGGGTGCAGGCGTTCGCCGACAAGCATCCCTACCCGGAAGTGCGGGAAAACATGCGCGAGCTGCTGCCGGTGCTGCAGGGCATCCAGGCCGACGTGCAGCGCCAGCTGGCCAAGCCGGCGAAGGGCGCGCCGGCGCCGAAGGCGTTGGATTTGAGTCCGCCGAAGGAATAAATAGCGCGGATCGCAGCTCTTCGTAGGAGCGGGCTTGCTCGCGAATGTGTTCTGCCGTTGGCTTCGGTGCTGGCCTTGAAGAGCGCCCTCTCCCTAACCCTCTCCCTGAAGGGAGAGGGGACCGTTCGGCGTGGTCTGGTTTTCCCGAGTCAGCCGGCAGGCGCGGTGGTTTCCGGCTAAAACTATTCCTTCTCTCGGCACGGTCTAGCCCCCTCTCCCTTCAGGGAGAGGGCTGGGGAGAGGGAACGGAGTCGATCCGAAACACAGCTGCTGCCGGTAAATCCCGTTCGCGAGCAAGCTCGCTCCTACGAAGAGCCAAGCAACCAAGCTAACGCAACAACCCCAACACCTTCGCCCGGGCCACCGCCTGGGTGCGCCTTTCCACCCCAAGCTTGTCGTTGATGTGCCGCGCATGGCTCTTCACGGTATGCAGCGAGATGAACAGGCGCTCGCTGATTTCCTGGTTGGACAGGCCCTGGGCGATCAGCTCCAGCACCGCCAGCTCGCGGCCGCTGAGGCCGTCGGCGAGGGTGGCCGGGCGTTCCGCCTGGGCCGGCAGGCGTTGCAGCAGCAGGCGTTGCAATGGACAGGGCGCGCGCTGCTCCAGTTGCTCGCGCAGCCAGTCCGGCTCCTGGGCCAGCAGCTCCTGCAAGGGCAGCAGCGCCCCGCCGACGGCGCCTTGCAGGCAGGCGTCCAGCGCTTCGCGGGCCTCGCGTTCGCGGCCTTGCTGCAACAGCAGGCCAGCCAGTTGCGCCTGGGCCAGGCGCGCCGGCATCTGCGCCCCGGCCGGCTGAGCCGCGGCGATCAGCGTGCGCAGGCGGCGCTCGGCCTCGGCCGGGCGCTCCTCGCGGCGGGCCAGTTGCGCCTGCAGCAGTTCGATGTAGTACGGCAGTTGCGGGTGGCACTCCGGCGGTGTCGCCGGGTTGGCCCCCGAATAGGTTTCCCCCAGGCGCTCCAGCCAGGCCGAGGCCAGCTCCAGTTGCCCCTGGGCCAGCCACAGCTCGCATTTGACCAGGGTGATGACCGACAGGTAGTAGACCGGCGGCACGTCCCACACGTGCATCAGCCGTTCGGCCTCGGCCAGTTGGGCGAAGGCCTGGGTGTAGTTGCCCTGGCGCCCTTCCAGGCCGGCCAGCGCGCAGTAGCCGATCACCAGGCTGACGTCGCGGCAGGCGCGGGCCTCCTCGATGCCGGCGCGCAGTTTCTGCCGCGCCTCGTCGCCTTGCAGGCCCAGGCCGCGCAGGTAGCCCTGGTAGATCAGCAGCCGGCCACGCACGGCGTAGCGCCGGTGCGCCGGTTGCCCAGCCAGGCGCGCCAGGCCCTGTTCCAGTTCCTCGCTGGCGCGCAGGACCTCGCCGCGGGCCTGCAGGCCGCGGGCGCGGTCGTAGTGCACCAGCGCTTCCAGCAAGGGGTTGCCGAAGCGCTGCGCCAGCTCCAGGGCCTCGCGGTTGAGCCCGCGGGCGCCCCAGGAGTCGCCGCGCACGATGGCCAGGTTGGCCAGGCTCGACAGGCACATCAGGCGCGGCCCGGAGCGCTCCATCGGGAGCTGCGCCAGGGCTTCGGCGCAATGCCGTTCGGCGCCTTCGATGTCGCCGCGGCCGCGGGCGATGATGCCGGCCAGGGCCTGCCACTGGGCCAGCAGGTCGGCCTGGGTGGCGGCGTCGGCGGCGGGCAGGAAGCGCGCCAGCTGAGCGCCCAGTTCCTCGGCGGCGTCCAGTTGGCAGGCCAGGGCCAGGGCCCAGCTGTACAGCACGATCAGCCGCGGCGTGCTCGCCAGCAGGCTGTCGGGCAGGTCCATCTTCCAGCGCAGCAGGGTGGCGACGTTCTGCTCGGCCAGCAGTTGTTCTTCCGACAGGCTCTGCACCAGGCTGGCCGCCACTTCCGGGTGGCCGGCGCGCAGGGCCTGGTCCACCGCCTCGTCGAGCAGCCCGCGAGAGCTGAACCAGCGGCAGGCGCGCAGGTGCAGCGAGCCCGCCGAGGGGCCGTCGGCCGGCAGTTCGCGGGCCAGCAGCAGGTCGGAGAACAGGTGGTGGTAGCGGAACCACTGGCCCTGCTCGTCCAGCGGCACCAGGAACACCTGGTGCCGCTGCAGGTGGCGCAGGATGGCGGCGCTGTCGTGGCTGTCGCGCAGGGCGTCGCACAGCTCGCCGCAGAAGCGCTCGAAGCGCGCCGTCTGCAGCAGGAAGGCCTGGACCTCCGGCGGCTGCTTGTCGATCACCTCTTCCAGCAAATAGTCGCGGATCAGTTCCTCGGTGCCGTTCAGCGGCGCGTCGCAGCCCTGCCCGCCGAGGCCCTCGGGATGGGCCAGCAGCCACAGGCGCAGGCCGGCGATCCAGCCTTCGCTGCGTTCGATCAGGCGCTCGACCAGCGCCTCGCTGGCCGGGGTGCCGCTGGCCGAGACCAGGGCGGCGGTTTCCTCGGCGGTCAGGCGCAGGTCCTGCTCGCTGAGCTCCAGCAGCTGGCGCGACAGGCGCAGGCGCGCCAGGTGCCAGTCCGGGCGCTGGCGGCTGGTGACCAGCAGCACCAGGCCGGGCGGCTGGTGGTTGAGGAGGAATTGCAGGCAGCGGTCGAGCACCGCGCCCTGGGCCAGGTGGTAGTCGTCCAGCACCAGCAGCAGCGGCGCCTCGGCGGACAGGCGCTCGGCCAGTTCGTCGAGCAGGTCGTCGAGCCAGGCCTCGAAGGCGAACGGCTGGTGGCGCTGGCGCATCTTCAGCACCGCCATGGCGTCGTCGCCGAGGTTGGGCAGGTACAGGCGCAGCCCGTCGAGCAGGCGTTCGAGGAAGCGCCCCGGGTCGCTGTCCCGCGCGCTCAGGCCCAGCCACAGGCTGCGCCAGTGCGGCGCCAGGGATTCGCAGAACTCGATGGCCAGGGAACTCTTGCCGAACCCGGCCGGGGCCGAAAGCAGCAGCAGGCGCCCACCCAGGCCCGCGCCCATGCGCTGGCACAGCCGCGCGCGGCTGACGTAGCCGGCGGGCAGCGGCGGCCGATAGAAGCGGCTGCCGCCTGGCGGGCTGGCGTTCTCCGGCGGGAGTGGCAGAGTCGAGAAGTCGGTCATGCCCTGGCGCTTGCTCTAGTTCTTATGGGAGATCCTTCGTAGCCGAGCCTAGTAGCTCGACCGGGCTATTTGAAGCCGAATTTGTTACATAACCCGGCGTTTTGCCACTAAATAATTCAGCATTCTCAGATAAATACGACATATTCCGACGGAACATCCTCTTCTGTATCGGCAGCGGATTCCGTATTCACAGCCGGAATATCCGCCAATCATCGGAAAGGTAACGGGGTTCGCGGTTTTCTGAGGGCTGGCAGGCCTATGCATTGGCCGCACCGAGGTGTTCTTCGTAGGAGCGGACCTTGTCCGCGATGGCCGGGCATATCGGCGCGGATCGTGGATGAGATCCGCTCCTACGCTGCCCCACCTACGCCGTTCCCCTGTAGGAGCGCGCCCTGCGCGCGAAATCGCGGGCAGGGCCCGCTCCTACAATTCCAGGATGGCACGGGCGTAGGAGCGGACCTTGTCCGCGATGGCCGGGCATATCGGCGCGGATCGCGGATGAGATCCGCCTACGCTGCTCCACCTGCGCCGTTCCCCTGTAGGAGCGCGCCCTGCGCGCGAAATCGCGGGCAGGGCCCGCTCCTGCAGATGGACAAAAAAAGGGCCGCAACGCGGCCCTGGAGGAAAGCCGGCCCGCAGGCCGGCGCGTGGGTTCAGCTGGCCCGGGCGAGGCCCACGGCCTGCAGGCGGGCGGCGATTTCGTCGAGGATGGCCGGGTCGTCGATGGTGGACGGCGGCGCGTAGTCCTCGCCGTCGGCGATCTTGCGCAGCACGGCGCGGAGGATCTTGCCCGAGCGCGTCTTGGGCAGGCGCTTGACCACCACCGCGCGCTGGAAGCAGGCCAGCGCGCCGATGCGCTCGCGGACCAGCGCCACCAGTTCGCGCTGCAGTTGCTCCTCGGTGACGCGCGCGTCGTCCTTGAGCACCACCAGGCCCAGCGGCACGTGGCCCTTGAGCGGGTCCTGCACGGCGATCACCGCGCATTCGGCCACCGCGTCGTGCAGCGCCAGCAGCTCTTCCATCTCGCCGGTGGACAGGCGGTGGCCGGAGACGTTTATCACGTCGTCGGTGCGGCCCATGATGTGGACGAAGCCGTCCTCGTCGATGAAGCCGCCGTCGCCGGTGTGGTAGTAGCCGGGGAAGGCCCGCAGGTAGGCGCTGAGGTAGCGTGGGTGGTCGTTCCAGAGGGTCTGCGCGCAGCCGGGCGGCAGCGGCAGGCCGATGACGATCGAGCCGGTCTGCCCCGGCGCCAGCAGGCGCCCCTCCTCGTCCACCACCTGCACGTTGTAGCCGGGCACCGCCAGGTTGCTCGAACCGGCGCGCTGCTCCTGACAACCCAGCCCGGTGCAGGGCGCGGTCACCGGCCAGCCGGTCTCGGTCTGCCACCAGTGGTCGAACACCGGCTTGCCGGTCAGTTCCTCCAGCCACTGGTGGGTGCTGCTGTCGAGCTTCTCGCCGGCGAGGAACAGTTGGCGCAGCGAGCCCAGGTCGTAGCGCTTGAGCAGCTCGCCGTTGGGGTCTTCCTTGCGGATCGCGCGGATCGCCGTTGGCGCGCAGAACAGCGCGTTGACCTTGTGTTCCTCGATCACCCGCCAGTAGCTGCCGGCGTCCGGCGTGCGCACCGGCTTGCCCTCGTAGAACAGCGTGGTGCAGCCGTTCATCAGCGGACCGTAGACGATCAACGAGTGGCCGACCACCCAGCCGACGTCGGAGATGCCCCACCAGACGTCGCCCGGCTGCATGCCGAAGATGGTCGGCAGCGTGTAGTGCAGGGCCACCGCGTGGCCGCCGTTGTCGCGCACTATGCCCTTGGGCTTACCGGTGGTGCCGGAGGTGTACATGATGTACAGCGGGTCGCCGCTGGCCACCTCCACCGGGTCGGCCGGCTCGGCGTGGGCCACCGTCTCGCGCCAGTCCAGGTCGCGCCCGGCGTGCAGCTCGGCCATCGCCTGCGGGCGCTGCCAGACCAGCACCTGGGCCGGCTGGTGCAGGGCCAGTTCCAGGGCCTTGTCCACCAGCGGCTTGTATTCGATGACGCGCTCGAACTCCAGGCCGCAGGAGGCGGTGAGGATCAGTTTTGGCTTGGCGTCGTCGATGCGCAGCGCCAGCTCGTAGGGGGCGAAGCCGCCGAACACCACCGAGTGCACCGCGCCGATGCGCGCGCAGGCCAGCATGGCCATGGCCGCCTGGGGCACCATGGGCATGTAGATGATCACCCCGTCGCCCTTGCCCACGCCCAGGGCGCGCAGGGCGCCGGCCAGGCGCGCCACTTCGTCGCGCAGCTCGCGGAAGCTGTAGCGCTGCTGCACGCCGGTGACCGGGGAGTCGTAGATCAGCGCCGCCTGCTCGCCGCGGCCCAGGGCGATCTGCCGGTCGAGGGCCAGGTAGCAGCTGTTCAGGCGGCCATCGGCGAACCAGCGGTGGCTGCCGTCGGGGAGAGTTTCGAGGATGTTGCGCGGGCGCTGGTACCAGGCCACGGCCTCGGCCTGTTCGGCCCAGAAGGCGGCAGGGTCCGCAATGGAGCGGGCATGGGATTGCCGGTAATTCATCATCTGACCCTCTGAATTGTTTTTATCGAGGTCGAATAACGAGTATGGACAGGCCGCGGGGAGCCGCCATCAACCTTTGGTCGTAAGCCGGCGGCGCCTTCCCGGGAGACCGCGCCCCGCGGCCGAACCGGCTGCCCTGGCAGCGGGCACAGCGTCGCCCAGGTCAGCGAGGCCCGGCGCCGATTGTCGAGTCACTCCGGACAGCGCGGCTGGCGGAACTACACTCAGCTTCCCCCAACACAGACACGGGTGTCGCGCCATGCACATACTCGTTCGTCCGTCGGCCGGCGCCCAGGGCAAGCGCTGGCAGGTCTGCCTCGATCAGTTCGCCGTGGACTTCCGCAACGAGCAGGAGGCGCGGCACTTCGTCAGCACCCTGGAGGCCCGCCTGCGCGCGCCCCACGCGCTGCCGCGCACGGAGCAGCCGCTGGCCACCTGAAGCGCCTCAGACGCTGCGCTCGCTGATCTGCCCGGTGTACCAGCCCAGCAGCGCCGCGCAGCCGCCGCAGGTCGTGATCACCAGCGCCATGGGCAGCGCGCTGCCGTCGTGCAGCACCCCGACCAGCGCCGAGGCAGCCGCCGCCACCGTGAACTGCAGGCTGCCCATCAGCGCCGAGGCGCTGCCGGCGTGGCTGCCCTGCCCGGCCATGGCGCAGGCCGAGGAGTTGGGCAGCAGGAAGCCCAGGCTGGCGATGGCGCCGAACAGCGGCATCAGCAGCGGCCACAGGTGTTCCGGGCGGTACAGGGTGACCGCCAGCAGCGCCAGGCCGCAGAAGAAGTACACCCACACCGCGCGGCGCAGCCAGAACCCCGGCCCGCGGTAGCGCAGCAGCCGCGCGTTGACCTGGGCCATGAGGATGAAGCCGGCGGCGTTGCTGCCGAAGATCCAGCCGTAGTGTTCCGCCGGCACCTGGTAGAGCTGGATGAACACGAAGGGCGAGCCGGCGATGTAGGCGAACATCCCGGCGATGGCCACGCCGCCGGTCAGCGCATAGCAGAGGAAGGCGCGCTCGCCCAGCAGCCGGCGATATTCCCCCAGGGCGCCGGACAGCGGCGGCCGCGGGCCGGCGGGGATGGTCTCGGGCAGCCACAGGGCGATGGCGCTGCCGGCCACGGCGCTGAACGCCACCAGGCAGAGGAAGATCGACTGCCAGCCGAACAGCCCCAGCAGCGCGCCGCCGCCCAGGGGCGCGAGGATCGGCGCCAGGCCCATCACCAGCATCAGCTGCGAGAAGGCCTTGGCCGCCGCCACCGCATCGCACAGGTCGCGCACCACCGCCCGCGAGATGACCATGCCGGCGCAGCCGCCCAGGGCCTGGACGAAGCGCGCGCCGATCAGCCAGTGCAGGTCCGGCGCGAAGGCGCAGGCCAGCGAGGCCGCGGTGAAGATGATCACCCCCAGCAGCAGCGGCAGGCGCCGGCCGTAGCGGTCGGCCAGCGGGCCGTAGAGCAGTTGGCCGATGGCCAGGCCGGCGAAGTAGGCCGACAGGCTCAGCTGGATGTGCTCGACGTCGGTGCCGAAGGCTGCGGCCAACGCCGGGAAGCTGGGCAGGTAGAAGTCGATGGCCATGGGGCCGAAGGCGCTCAGCGCGCCGAGGATCAGCAGGATGCGAAAGGTCATGGAACACCGTTGGCCCCGTCGCCTGACGGGGCCTGGAAAGATTCGGGCAAGAATTGCAAGCAGGCTAACGAAACGCCGGCAAGCATATCAATTCGCCGGCCCCGGGGCAGGGCCGGAAGAGGAAATTTGCGAGTTGGCTTCAGGCGCCGACCAGGCGGCCGGCGCCCGTACCCGTCAGTGCGCCGGCCCCTCCCCCTGGGCCGCTTCGGCAGCCGGCTGGGCCTTGGTCTTGCGCTTGCCCAGGCGTTCGGCGGCCGATTCCACCAGCATGTAGAACATCGGGATGAGGAAGGTCGCCAGCACGGTGGCCGCGAGCATGCCGCCGATCACCCCGGTGCCGATCGAATGGCGGCTGGCCGAGCCGGCGCCGCTGCTGATGGCCAGCGGCACCACGCCGAGGATGAACGCCAGGGAGGTCATGACGATCGGCCGGAAGCGCAGTTTGGCCGCCTCCAGCGCCGCCTGCAGCGGGCTCAGCCCCTGCTCCTCGCGGACCATCACGGCGAACTCGATGATCAGGATGGCGTTCTTCGCCGCCAGGCCGATCAGCGTCACCAGGCCGACCTGGAAGTACACGTCGTTGCTCAGCCCGCGCAGCCAGATGGCGAGGATGGCGCCGAACACCGCGAAGGGCACCGCGGTGACCACCGCCAGCGGCAGGGTCCAGCGCTCGTACTGGGCGGCGAGGATGAGGAACACCAGGATCAGGCCGAAGACGAACGCCGTGCTGCCCGAGCCCTGGGTCTCCAGCTCCTGGTAGGCCGAGCCGATCCAGGTGAGGAAGTAGCTGTCGCCGAGGGTCTGGTCGGCCACTTCCTGCATCGCCGCCAGGGCCTGGCCGGAGCTGTAGCCCGGCGCCGGGCCGCCGAGCAGCTTGGCCGCGGGGAACACGTTGAAGCGCGCGTAGGAATCCGGGCCGAGGGTGCGCTGCACGCTGACCAGGGCCGACAGCGGCACCAGGTCGCCGCTGGAGGAGCGCACGTACACCTGGGTCAGGTCCTCGGGCTTGCGGCGGAAGTCCGACTCGGACTGCAGGTTGACCTTCCAGGTCCGCCCGTAGAGGGTGAAGTCGTTGACGTAGTAGGCGCCGAAGGTCGCCTGCATGGCGGTGAACACATCGTTGATGGCTACCCCCAGCGAACGCGCCTTGGTGCGGTCGAGGTTGATGAAGTACTGCGGCACGTTGGCGTTGAAGGTGCTGGTCACCCCGGCCAGTTCCGGGCGCTTGGCCGCCGCCGCCATGAACTTCTGCACCATCTGTTCGAGCTGCGCGGAGGTGCCGCCGCTACGGTCCTGGATGTACGCCTCGAAGCCGCCGGTGGTGCTCATGCCGGTGATCGGCGGCGGGTTGAAGCTCATCACCACGCCATCCTGCTGCCTGGCGCCCATGGCCATGAAGGTGCGCGTGAGGTTGCGCGCGTCCAGCTCGGGGGTCTCGCGCTCCTTCCAGTCCTTGAGGGTGACGAAGGACACTCCGGCGCTGGTGGTGTTGGCGTTGGTGAGGATGTTCAGGCCGGCGAAGGTCAGCACGTCCTGCACCGCCGGGTGCTTCTCCAGCTGCTGCGAGACGGCGTCGGTGAGCGCCTCGGTGCGCGACAGCGAGGCCGCCGGCGGCAGCATGTAGGCGTTGATCACGTAGCCCTGGTCCTCGTCGGGCACCAGCGAGCCGGGCACCCGGCCGAACAGCAGCAGCATCAGCGCGATCATCCCGCCGAACACCAGCAGGCCGATGAGCACGCGCTTGAGGAAGAACTGCACGCCGGCGCCGTAGGCCGCGGTGGCCGCGTCGAACATGCGGTTGAACCAGCGGAACGGCGCCGCCGGTTCCTTGTGCTCGGGCTTGAGGATAAGCGCGCAGAGCGCCGGCGAGAGGGTCAGCGCGACTATCCCGGAGATCACCACCGAGACCGCGATGGTGATCGCGAACTGCTGGTACATCTGCCCGGCCAGGCCGCCGAGGAAGCCCACGGGGACGAACACCGCGCAGAGCACCAGGACGATGGCGACGATCGGCCCGGTCACCTCCTCCATGGCCTTGATCGCCGCCTCCCGCGGCGGCAGCTTCTCGGTGCGCATCACCCGCTCGACGTTCTCCAGCACCACGATGGCGTCGTCCACCACGATGCCGATGGCCAGCACCATGCCGAACAGCGTCAGCAGGTTGATGGAGAAGCCCAGCAGGTACATGCCGGCGAAGGTGCCGACCAGCGACACCGGGATGGCCAGCACCGGGATCAGCGTGGCGCGCAGGTTCTGCAGGAAGATGTAGACCACCAGCATCACCAGCACCAGAGCCTCGAAGAAGGTGTGCACCACCTCCTCGATGGATACCTTGACGAAGGTGGTGGTGTCGTAGGGGATCTTGTAGACGACGCCTTCGGGGAAGCGCTTGGCCAGCCGCTCCATGGTGGTTTCCACGGCCTCGGCGGTGTCCAGGGCGTTGGCCCCCGGCTGCAGGTAGACGCCGAAGGAAGCGTTGAGCCGCCCGTTCAGCGTGGTCTTCATCGAGTAGTCCTGGGCGCCCAGCTCGATGCGCGCGACGTCCTTCAGGCGCAGGCTGGCGCCGGTGCTGTCGGTGCGCAGGATGACGCCCTCGAACTCCTTCGGGTCGGTGAAGCGGCCCTGGGTGCTCACCGTGTAGGTGAAGTCCTGCGGGGTGTTCAGCGGCTCCTTGCCGAAGTTGCCGGCGGCGAACTGCGAGTTCTGCTCGCGGATGGCGTCGACCACGTCGCTGGGGGTGAGGTTGTACTGCGCCAGCTTGTCCGGGCGCAGCCAGATGCGCATGGCGTAGTCCTTGGAGCCGAACTGGGTGACGTCGCCCACGCCGGGGAGGCGCTTGAGCTCGTCGATGACGTTGATCAGCGCGTAGTTGCTGATGAACACCGGGTCGCGCGAGCCGTCCGGGGAGAACAGCGTCACCACCTGGAGGATGTCGGCGGACTTCTTCTGCACCTTCACGCCCTGCCGGCGCACTTCCTCCGGCAGCTTGGCCAGGGCGGCCTGGACCTTGTTGTTGACGTTGATGGTGGCCTGGTCCGGGTCGGTGCCGACCTTGAAGTACACGGTCAGGCTCATGGCGCCGCTGCTGTCGGAGTTGGACAGCTGGTAGATCATGCCCTCGACGCCGTTGATCTCCTGTTCCAGCGGCGCCGCCACGGTCTCGGCGATGACCTGCGAGCTGGCGCCGGGGTAGGAGGCGGTCACCGAGACCTGCGGCGGCAGGATCTCCGGGTACTGCGCCACCGGCAGCGCGCGCAGGGCCGCCAGGCCCGCGAGCAGGATGACGATGGAGATCACCATGGCGAACACGGGGCGGTCGATGAAGAAGCGCGAGATCACGATGGCCGCTCCTTCAGGACTGGGCTGGCTGGGCGGGGGCCTGCTGCGCCGGCGCGGCCGGCGCCTCGACGGCCTTCACCGGCTGGTCCGGGCGGACCTTGGGCAGGCCGTCGACGATCACCCTGTCGCCGTCGTCGACGCCGGAATCGACTATCCAGCGCTGGTTGACCACCTGCGAGGTGGTCACCTGGCGCACGCGGGCGAAGCCGTCCTTGTCCACCACGTAGACGAAGGTGCCGCGCGGCCCCTGGGCCAGGGCGCGCTCGGGCACGGTCACCGCGGCCTTGCGGACGATGCCGGTGACCACCACGCGGACGAACTGGCCGGGGATCAGGTGGGTTTCCGGGTTGGGCACCACGGCGCGGGCGTTGATGGTGCCGGTGCCGGTGTTGACGAAGCTGTCGGTGAAGTCCACCACGCCGTCGATGGGATAGCGGCTGCCGTCGCCGAAGAAGATCTGCGCGTTCAGCTTGCCGTGCTCGGGCAGCACCAGGCGGCCCTGCTGCACGCCCTCGCGCAGGCGCGCGGCCTCGGTGTCGGAATAGGCGAAGTTGACGTAGATGGGGTCGAGCTGGGTCAGCTCGGTGAGCAGGCTGGTGTTGGGGTCGCTGGCGGTGACCAGGCTGCCCTCGGAGCGGGTCTCCTTGCTGGCCATGCCGGAGATGGGCGCCTTCACCGTGGTGTAGTCCAGGTCGATCTGCTTGGCGTCGACGTTGGCCTTGGCCGCCTCGACGTCGGCCTTGGCCTGCTCGTAGTCGGAGGTGTAGCGGTCCAGCTCGCTGGCGCTGGCGAAGCCCTTGCGCTGCAGCTCGCGGATGCGCTTGAGGTCGCGGTCGGTCTGGCGGTAGCGCGCCTGGGCCTGGGCCAGCGCTCCCTTGGCCTGGCCGAGGGCGGCCTGGTAGGGGCGCGGGTCGATCTGGAACAGCACCTGGCCCTGCTTCACCGGCCGGCCTTCCTCGTAGGTGCGCTTCTGCAGGATGCCGCTGACCTGGGCGCGCACCTCCACCTCGCGGTAGCCGGCCGCCCGCGCCGAGTATTCGAGGTTCAGCGGCAGGCTGGCGCTCTTGGCCACTTCCACCGTGACCTCCGGAGGCGGTGGCGCCGCGCTCCCCTCGTCCGCCAGGGCCGGTAGGACAGACTGCGCGGCAACCAGGGCCCACAGGGCCAGGGCGGCAGGCAAGCGCGGGGTGAACGGCATAGAACCTCTCCATGGAAAATGTCGACTAGGACGATTCGGCACGCTGTCGGGGGATAACTGCCATCCGCCGGTAACTCACGGTTCCCGCTCGAAATTTCAGTAAACTGCGGAAATACCAGTGAGCCTAGCCCGTATAGCAAACCGCGCCATGAGAAGAACTAAAGAAGATTCGGAACGGACCCGCCAGACGATCCTCGACTCGGCGGAGGCGCTGTTCCTGGAAAACGGCGTTTCCAGCACCAGCCTCGAGGAGATCGCCCGCAACGCCGGGGTGACGCGCGGGGCGGTGTACTGGCACTTCGAGAACAAGGCCCACCTGTTCAACGAACTGCTAGCCCAGGTGCGCCTGCCGCCGGAACAACTGGCCTTGCGCCTGTCCGGCTGCGACGGGGTGGACCCGCTGCAATCGCTGTTCGACCTGTGCGTGGAAGTGGTGCACAGCCTGGCGCAGAACGCGCAGAAGCGCCGCGTGCTGACCATCCTGATGCAGCGCTGCGAGTTCACCGAGGAACTGCGCGAGGCGATCCTCCGCCACAACGCCTTCATCCGCCAGTTCATCGACCTTTGCGAGCAGCTCTTCGCCCGCGACAAATGCCAGGTGCGGCTGCTGCCCGGGGTGACGCCGAAGACCGCCTCGCGGGCGGTCCACGGCCTGATCCACGGGCTGATCAACGACTGGCTGCGCGACCCGCAGCTGTTCGACCCGCTACAGGACGCCGAAGCGCTGCTCGAGCCGCTGTTCCGCGGCCTGATCCGCGACTGGAGCCAGGCCGGCGCGGCTCAGGCCAGCGCGGCCTCGTAGCCCTCCTCGCGGATCGCCGCCAGCACCTCTTCGGCCGCCAGGCGGCTGGCCACCCGCACCTCGCCGCCGGCCAGGTCCACCTGGACCTCGGCGGCGCCGTCGCGGGCCTGGATCGCCTGGGTGATGGCCCGCACGCAGTGGCCGCAGGACATGCCTTTCACACTGAACGCTTGCATGGTCGAACTCCTCGGTTGGCTTGACGATGGGCGCAGTGTCGACCTTGCCACCGTGGCAAGGTCAAGCCCCCTGCGGCGCCACGCCGCGGGCTTGCCCCCGGCGGCGCCCTCGGCCAAGCTCTGCGCATCCGAGTCCTGCCGGGAGCCCCCCATGCGCCGCCTGCTCCGCGCCCTGCCCTGCCTGCTCTGGCCCGCCCTGGCCCTGGCCGCCGACCCGCCGACGGTGCAGGCCTGGCCACAGCAGGAGCCGCCGCCGCCCGGCTATGCCGTGCTCAACATCAGCCGCCAGGGCCTGCAGAGCGGCAGCGCCTGCGACATCGACCTCTACGTGCGCGGCGAACTGCTGGCGCGCCTGCAGCCCGAGGGCACCGTGGCGCTGAACCTGTCCCCCGGCGAGGTGCCCATCCGCCTCGCCGTCTCCGCCACCGGCGCCTGCCGCGACGGCATGCAGCAACTGCAGGCGCAGACCCTGCGCCTGCGCGCCGGGGAGATCCGCAGCTACCGCATCGGCTACCGCGAGGGCGGGCTGTTCCTGACGCCGGTCAACGTTCCCTGAGCGAGGGCTTGACCTTGCCCTCGTGGCAAGGTTCATCCTCGCAGCATCGTCGGATCGTGACCGCCGCGCCCGCCGGAAGCGGGCGGCGGACATCAGGAGGATCGTCCATGAACAGCCCCATCGAGCTCGACCTGCCGGTGACCGGCATGACCTGCGCATCCTGCGTCGGCCGCGTCGAACGCGCCCTGAAGAAGGTGCCCGGGGTGCTCGCGGCCAGCGTCAACCTGGCCAGCGAGCAGGCGCGGGTGAGCGTCGACTCGCCCGAACAACTGCCGGCCCTGGTGGCCGCGGTGGAGAACGCCGGCTACCAGGTGCCCAGCCACAGCCTGGAGCTGGCCATCGACGGCATGACCTGCGCCAGCTGCGTGGGCCGCGTGGAGCGCGCGCTGAAGAAGGTCCCCGGGGTGCGCGAGGCCAGCGTCAACCTGGCCAGCGAGCGCGCCCGCCTGGACCTGCTCGGCCCGGTGGACCCGGCCACACTCATCGCCGCGGTGGACAGGGCCGGCTACCACGCCCGCCTGCTGCAGGCCGAACGCCCGGCCGAGGACCCGGCCCTGGCGCGCCTGGCCCGCGAGCGCTGGTTCCTGCTGACGGCCATCGTCCTGGCCGTGCCCCTGGTGCTGCCGATGTTCGCCGAATGGGCCGGGCTGCACTGGATGCTGCCGGCCTGGGTGCAGTTCGCCCTGGCCACCCCGGTGCAATTCATCATCGGCGCGCGCTTCTACGTCTCGGCGTGGAAGGCGGTGCGCGCCCGCAGCGGCAACATGGACCTGCTGGTGGCCCTGGGCACCAGCGCCGGCTACGGCCTGAGCCTGTACCTGTGGCTGAGCGCCGCCCCCGGCGCCATGCCGCACCTGTATTTCGAGGCCAGCGCCGTGGTGATCGCCCTGATCCTCCTCGGCAAGTACCTGGAAAGCCGCGCCAAGCGCCAGACCGCCGCGGCCATCCGCGCCCTGGAGGCGCTGCGCCCGGAACGCGCCACGCGCATCCGCGACGGCCACGAGGAAGACGTCGCCATCGCCGAACTGAGCCTGGGCGACGAACTGCTGGTGCGCCCCGGCGAGCGCTTCCCGGTGGACGGCAAGGTGCTCGACGGCCGCAGCCACGCGGACGAGGCGCTGATCACCGGGGAAAGCCTGCCGGTGCCCAAGGCCCCGGGCGACAAGGTGACCGGCGGGGCCATCAACGGCGAGGGCCTGCTGACCATCCGCGCCACCGCCCTGGGCGGGGAAACCGTGCTGGCGCGCATCATCCGCCTGGTGGAAGACGCCCAGGCGGCCAAGGCGCCGATCCAGAAGCTGGTGGATAAGGTCAGCAACGTCTTCGTCCCGGTAGTGATCGGCATCGCCCTGGTCACCCTGGCCGGCTGGCTGCTGGCCGGCGCCGGCGTGGAAACCGCACTGATCAACGCCGTGGCCGTGCTGGTCATCGCCTGCCCCTGCGCCCTGGGCCTGGCCACGCCAACGGCGATCATGGCCGGCACCGGCGTGGCCGCGCGCCACGGCATCCTGATCAAGGACGCCGAGGCCCTGGAAGTGGCCCACGCGGTGAGCGCCGTGGCCTTCGACAAGACCGGCACCCTCACCTCGGGCACGCCCAGCCTGGTCCACTTCGCCGTGGCCGAAGGCGAACCCGACGCCGCCCTGGCCCTGGCCGGCGCCCTGCAGCGCGGCAGCGACCACCCGCTGGCCAAGGCGGTGCTCAGCGCCTGCGCCGAGCAGCACCTGCGCGTGCCCCTCGTGAGCCACAGCCAGGCCCTGGCCGGGCGCGGCATCCAGGGCCAGGTCGGCGAGCGCCTGCTGGCCCTGGGCAACCGCCGCCTGCTCGACGAACAGGGCCTGGCCGCCGGCGAACTGCAGGCCAGCGCCACGGAATGGGAAGGCCAGGGCCGCACCCTGTCCTGGCTGCTGGAACTGCAGCCGCAGCCGCGCCTGCTCGGCCTGTTCGCCTTCGGCGACAGCCTCAAGCCCGGCGCCGCCGAGGCGGTACGGGCATTGCGCGAGCGCGGCATCGACAGCCACCTGATCACCGGCGACAACCGCGGCAGCGCGCGGGTGGTGGCCGAAGCGCTGGGCCTGGACGACGTCCACGCCGAAGTGCTGCCGGCGGACAAGGCCGCGGTGGTGGCGCAACTCAGGAGCGGCGGCAAGGTGGTGGCGATGGTCGGCGACGGCATCAACGACGCCCCGGCGCTGGCCGCGGCGGACGTCGGCATCGCCATGGGCGGCGGCACCGACGTGGCCATGCACGCCGCCGGCATCACCCTGATGCGCGGCGACCCGCGGCTGGTCCCCGAGGCCCTGGACATCGCCCGGCGCACCTACGCGAAGATCCGCCAGAACCTGTTCTGGGCCTTCATCTACAACCTGGTCGGTGTGCCCCTGGCCGCCTTCGGCCTGCTCAACCCGATGGTCGCCGGCGCCGCCATGGCCGCCTCCAGCGTCAGCGTGGTGAGCAACGCCCTGCTGCTCAAGCGCTGGAAACCGGCGCACGGCGCCAACGCAAAGGGAGACGGCGATGAACATCGGTGAAGCGGCGAAGAAGAGCGGCCTGTCGGCGAAGATGATCCGCTACTACGAATCCATAGGCCTGCTCGCCCCGGCCGGCCGCAGCGCCAGCGGCTACCGCCACTACAGCGAGCAGGACCTGCACCGCCTGGCCTTCATCCGCCGCTCGCGGGACTTCGGCTTCTCCCTGGAAGAAGTCGGCCGCCTGCTAGCCCTCTGGCAGGACCGCCAGCGCGCCAGCGCCGACGTCAAGGCCCTGACCGGCCAGCACATCGCCGAACTGGAACGCAAGATCGCCGAACTCAGCGCCCTGCGCGACACCCTGCAGGAACTCCACGACCACTGCCAGGGCGACCACCGCCCGGACTGC
Organism: Pseudomonas sp. NBRC 100443; assembly: GCF_030268185.1. NCBI lineage: Bacteria > Pseudomonadati > Pseudomonadota > Gammaproteobacteria > Pseudomonadales > Pseudomonadaceae > Pseudomonas > Pseudomonas sp. NBRC 100443. Next base: position 298,083 of record NZ_BSQE01000004.1, on the reverse strand, counting down.
CCGATCCTCAAGGACCTGGAGTCGGGGAGTTGCTGTCACTGAAGTCCCCCTGCTGTCCCAACGGTCTTGCCGGCTGCGCCGAGGTGCTCTTCGTAGGATGGGTTGAGCTTGCGAAACCCATGCGGTCGCGGCGATGGGTATCGCTTCGCTCAACCCATCCTACGACGGCGTTCCTCCTATGGTTGATCGGCGGTAGGGCGTATAACCGTTCGCGGTTATACGCCGCCATCCTGAACTCCATGGCCATCCGATCGGCGGATAACGCTTCGCGTTATTCGCCCTACGTCCACATGAAGCACAGCATTTCCCCGTAGGAGCGAGCTTGCTCGCGAACGGTGTTTACCGGCAGCAGCTGTGTTTCGGATTGACTCCGCTCCCTCTCCCCAGCCCTCTCCCTGAAGGGAGAGGGGGCTAGGCCGTGCCGAGAGCAGGCATAGTTTCAGCCGGAAACCACCGCGCTTGCCGGCTGACTCGGGAAAACCAGATCGCACCGAACGGTCCCCTCTCCCTTCAGGGAGAGGGTTAGGGAGAGGGCGCTCTTCAGGGCCAGCACCAGAGCAACCTCACCACACCATCACCATAAGGCCTGGCCCTGAACCAAGGTCAGCCACGCACCTGCGCCACCGCCCCGCGCCGCCACAACGACGCCGGCAGCACCGTCACCGCCAGCCCCACGAAGACCAGCGCGCAGGCCAGCCAGTCCTGGGCGGTGAGTCGTTCGCCCAGCAGCAGCCAGCCGGACAGCAGGCCGGAGACCGGCACCGCCAGGGCGAAGGGGGTGACCTGGCTGGCCGGGTAGCGGCGCAGCAGGAAGCTCCACAGGCCGAAGCCCACGGTGGTGGCGAGGAAGGCGATGTACAGCAGCGCGCCCATGCCTTCCCAACTGATACCGGTCAGCGCCGTCGAGATGGCTTGCGGGCCTTCGAAAATCCACGACAGGACCAGCAGCGGCAACGGCGGGATCAGGCTCACCCAGCTGATCAGGCGCAGCATGTCGCTGGCCCCGGAGCGCTTGGTGGCGATGTTGGAGAAGGCCCAGGCCAGGGCCGCGGCCATCACCAGGGCGAAGGCCAGCAGGCTGTCGCCCAGGGGGCGTTCCAGGCCGATCAGCAGCAGGCCGCCGGCGGCCAGGGCGAGGCCGGCCAGGGCGCGGGCGCTGGGGCGTTCGCCGAGGAAGGCGGCGGCGATCAGCACGGTGAAGAACACCTGGCTCTGCAGCACCAGGGACGACAGGCCGGCGGGCATGCCCAGGTGCATGCCGACGAACAGCAGGCCGAACTTGACCACCCCCAGCAGCACGCCGATCTGCACGATGCGCCAGAACGGCGCCGGCAGCGGCCCGCGCAGGAATACCAGCGGCAGCGCCGCCAGGGCGAAGCGCAGGGCGCAGAACAGCAGCGGCGGGAAGTCGTGCAGGCCGACCTTGATGATGACGAAGTTGACGCCCCAGATCAGCGTGACCAGCAGGGCGAGGAGGACGTGCGGCAAGGGCATGGCGGTGCTTCCGGGTGGGATCGGGCCACGCTAGCAGGGCCGCGGCGGGCTGTATGTACACAGTTGCCGCGCAAATGCATCAGGACAGTTCGATGCGCAACTGCGGCCAGCGCCGCGTCCAGTCCTTGCCCCGCAGGCGCTGGCGGTAGACCTCGGGCTTGTTGCGGAAATGTTCGGTGGGGCGAACGCGCAGTTCGAACAGGTCGTCCAGGCCCTGCGGCGCCAGCAGCTCCAGGCCCTGGTCGGCGAGGCGCACCGCCACCGCGGTGCAGACTTCCGGCCAATGGCGCATGGCGTCGGCGACATCCGCATAGGGCGCATCGCCGTTGCGCAGGTGCATGCGCGCCTGGTTGCGCACCGACCAGGGCGCCTGCGGGCAGGCCCGGGCCAGGCGTCGCTCGAAGGCTTCGTCGGCCTCGGCCCGCAGGCAGCGGGCGTCGAAGTACAGCACGTCCACGTCCGCCAGCGGGCCGGGGGCTAGCCCGTGCAGGTGGTCCCAGACGGCGTTGCGCACGAAGCCGGCGCCGATCCAGGCGCCGGGCGGGCCGTAGTCGCGCAGGGCGCACAGCAGGTCCAGGCGTTGCGGGCAGGCGGCGAGCAGAGCGATCAGGCGCGCCGCCTGCGGGCTCACTGCAGCCACGGAGGTGGCGGCGGCTCCTCGGCGCGCGGCGGGCCATCCTGCTCGGCGCGGGCCGCCTCGCGGCGCTCCTGCTCGCGCAGGGCGGCGGCGATCTCGCGCATCACCGCATCGACGTCGGCTTCCTCTTCCGGCTCGTCGAAATGGCCGGTCAGCGGGGTGTCCGGCTGCAGCTTGCCGTCTTCGAACAGCGCCCACATTTCCTTGGCGTAGCGGGTGTCCTTGAGCTCCGGGGCGAACTGGCCGAAGTAGGCGGCCATGTTGCCGACGTCGCGTTCGAGCATGCGCAAGGCGTGGTTGTTGGCCGCCGCATCCACCGCCTGGGGCAGGTCGATGATCACCGGGCCGTCGGGGCCGAGCAGCACGTTGAATTCCGAGAGGTCGCCGTGCACCAGCCCGGCGCAGAGCATCATGACGATCTGGCGGATGAGGAAATCGTGGTACTCGCGCGCCTGCTCCGGCTCCAGCACCACGTCGTTGAGGCGCGGCGCGGCCTCGCCGTATTCGTCGGCGACCATTTCCATCAGCAGCACGCCGTCGAGGAAGTCGTAGGGCTTGGGCACCCGCACCCCGGCGTTGGCCAGGCGGAACAGCGCCGCCACCTCGGCGTTCTGCCAGGCCTCCTCCTGCTCGCGCCGGCCGTAGCGCGAGCCCTTGGCCATGGCCCGGGCCTGGCGGCTGTTGCGCACCTTGCGGCCCTCCTGGTATTCCGCGGCCTGGCGGAAACTGCGCTTGTTGGCCTCCTTGTAGACCTTGGCGCAGCGCAGCTGCTCGCCGCAGCGCACCACGTAGACCGCCGCTTCCTTGCCGCTCATCAGCGGGCGTATGACTTCGTCGACCAGGCCGTCCTCGATCAGCGGCTCTATGCGTTTGGGTGTCTTCATCAGGCTCCGTCGTCGTTCTTGTCCGGCCCAAGCGGCCGCAGCCGCTCCTTATACGACATGCGCCGGGTGACGCCCAGCACCGACCGCCGGAATCATGGTGGCGTCGTGGTCATTTCGATGCTTTCGCCCAGGGCGTCGGCCATGCGCTCGATCTCGCTGCCCAGGGCCTGGGCGTCGTCGGCGTAGCGGATGGCGATGGCGGCGAAGCCGTCGGCGACCTCGGCGAAGGCCTCCACCACCTGCGGGTCGAAGTGGCTGCCGCTGGCGGCGAGGATCTGCTGGCGGGCCTCGTCCGGCGCGAGGGTCGCGTGGTAGGGATGGCGGCTGGTCAGCTCGTCGTAGCAGTCGATCAGCGCCAGCAACCGTGCCGACAGCGGAATCTGCTCGCCGCGCAGGCCCCGCGGGTAGCCGCTGCCGTCCCAGCGTTCGTGGTGGCCGTAGGCGATCTCCTTGGCGTAGCGCAGGAATTCCGCCGGGCTGCCCAGGCGGCGTTCGGCGGCGGCCAGGGCGTCGTGGCCGATGCGCGTGTGGCTCTGCATCAGCAGCTGGTCCTCGGGGCTGAGCTGGCCGGGGTTGAGCAGCACGCGGTCGGGCACCGCCACCTTGCCGATGTCATGCAGCTGCGCCGAGCGCGCCAGCAGTTCGATCTGCTCCAGGTCCAGGCCGCCGGCCTCGCCTTCGCGCCGGGCCAGGGCGTCGGCGAGCAGGCGCATGTACTGCTCGATGCGCAGCAGGTGGCGGCTGTGCGGGTTGTCGCGCAGGTCGCAGAGGGTGGCCATGGCTTCCAGGGTGGCGTCCTGGGCGGCCTGCAGTTCGCGGCTGCGGCGGCGCACTTCCAGCTCCAGGTATTCGCTCTTGTCGCGCAGGAAGTCGGCGTTGGCCTTGAGCTTGAGGTGCGCGCGGATGCGCGCCAGGGTCACCGGCGGGCTGATCGGCTTGGTGATGTAGTCCACCGCGCCCAGGTCCAGGCCGCGCTGCTCGTCGGCGGTGCTGACCATGCCGGTGAGGAAGATCACCGGGATCTCGGCGGTCAGCGGGTCGGCCTTGAGCTGGCGGCAGACTTCGTAGCCGTCCATCTCCGGCATCATGATGTCGAGCAGCACCAGGTCCGGCCGCGGCTCGCTGGCGGCCAGGCGCAGGGCCTTGGCGCCGCTGCCGGCGACGCGCACCTGGTACTGGCCCATGAGCAGCTCGCTCATGAGCATGAGGTTGTCCGGTTGGTCGTCGACCACCAGGATCACTTCCTGGTCCGGTCGGTCCAGCATGCTGTCCAAGGTTCCACCCCTCTTGCGCTCAGATGCGGATGTCGCGCTCGCGCGACAACACCAGCAGTTTTTCCAGGGCCCGCTCGAACTCGAAGCGACGGATGCTCGCCGCGACTTCGTCGTACCCGTCATTGAAGATACTGCGCAGCAGGCCCGCGCGCTCGCCGACCAGCCGTCCGGCGCGCGGGTCGTCGGCAGCCAGCAGGTGCGCCAGGCGGCGCACCACCTGCTCGGCCTGCTGGCGCTCGGCCGCCGGCAGTTCGACCGTCGGCGGCCCCGCCGGTTCTGGCGCCTCCAGCAGCGGCGGCGCCGTCGAGGGCGAGCGCAGGATGCGCGACAGGTCGATGGGCCGCGCGTCCTCCACGTGGCCCAGGGGCAGGCGGCACCAGAACAGGCTGCCCTTGTCCGGCTCGCTTTCCACCCCGACCTCGCCGCCCATGGCCTCGGCCAGGCGCTTGCAGATCGCCAGCCCCAGGCCCGAGCCGCCGTAGCGCCGGGTGATGGAGTTGTCGGCCTGGCGGAAGGATTCGAACAGGCGCTCCTGCTGCGCCGGGCTGATGCCGATGCCGGTGTCGCGCAGGCCGAAGTACAGCCAGTCCTCGTCGCCGGCCTGCATGTCCAGGCGCACTTCCAGCTCCAGGGAGCCGTGCTCGGTGAACTTGAGCGCGTTGTTGCCGTAGTTCATCAGAATCTGCCGCAGGCGCAGCGAGTCGCCCAGCAGGTGCGAGGGCAGCCGCGGGTCGATGTGGCATTCCAGGCTCAGGCCCTTGCCCGCGGCGCGGATCGCCAGCAGGTCGACCAGCTCGCCGAGCAGGCGCTCCAGGTCGAAGTCCAGGTGCTCGAACTCCAGGCGCCCGGCCTCCACCTTGGACAGGTCGAGGATGTCGCTGATCAGCTCCAGCAGGTACTGGCCCGAGCCCTGGATCTTGCCCAGGTAGTCGCGCTGCTGCGGGTCCAGGGCGGTCTGTTCGAGCAGGTGCGCCAGGCCGATGATGATGTTCAGCGGGGTGCGGATCTCGTGGCTGACGTTGGCCAGGAACTCGCTCTTCAGCCGCGCCGCCTGCTCGGCCAGGTCGCGGGCCTGGGCCAGGGCTTCCTCGGTGGCCTTGCGCGCGGTGATGTCGCGGCTCACCCCGACCAGCCCGAGCAGCGCGCCGTGGTCGTCGTGGAAGGCGCTGCGCAGGGTGTCGAACAGCACCCGCCGGCCATCCGGGTAGACCACCCAGCCCTCGCTGGCGAACGGCTGGCTGGCCGACAGCGCCTGGCGGTCGCGCTCGCCGCGGCCGGCGCTGGCGGCGTCGCTGAACAGCTGGGCGTCGCTGCGCCCGATCACCTCCTCGGCCGGCAGCCCCAGGCATTCGGCGAAGGCGTGGTTGGCGCCCAGGTAGCGGCCTTCGGTGTCCTTGAACCAGATGGGGTCGGGGATGGCGTTGATCAGCGCCAGCAGGGTGCGCCGCTGGCGGTGCTCCTCGGCCTCGGCGCGGGCGCGCTCGGCCACCTGGATCTGCAGGCGGCGGTTCCAGACCAGGACGAAGGCGAGCAGGGCGAAGAAGCCCGCCACGTAGGGCCAGGCCGCCTGCAGCAGCTGCATCCAGTCGAAGGCGTCGATCTGCGGCAGCCAGCGCTGGCGGATGCGCTCCTGCTCGCCGTCGTCGATGCTGGCCAGGGCGCGGTCGAGCAGCGGCACCAGGGGCGCCAGCTCGCGGCGCACGGCGAAGCGCACCTGGCTGTTGTCCAGGCCGCTGTCGCCGCGCACCTCCAGGTTGCTCAGGTTGAGCTGGCCGATCAGGTAGTTGGTCGAGATGAGATTGCCCACGTAGGCGTCGGCGCGCCCGGAAGCCACGGCCTTGAGGGCTTCGGCGGTGTCGTCGACGATGACGAAGGCCACCCCCGGCACCGCCGTGCGCAGCAGGTCGTGCACGGCGAAGTCGCGCTCCACGGCCACGCGCTTGCCGGAGAGGTCGTCGAGCACCCGCACGTTGCTGTCGCGGCGGGCGAAGATCAGGCTGCTGGTGCTCAGGTAGGGCTGGCTGAAGGCGAGGAAGCGCTCGCGCTCGGGCGAGCGCGCCACGGTCGGCAGCAGGTCGACCTCGCCCTTGCGCGCCGCTTCGATCACCTGCGCCCAGTCGTCGAAGGTCTGCGTCTGCAACTGCAGGCCCAGGCGCTGGGCGACCTGGTTCAGGTAGTCGGCGCTGATGCCCTGGAACCCGCCCTGGGCGTCGACCATCTCGAACGGCGGCCAGCCATCGCGGGAAATGCCCACCCGCAGCGTCGGGTGGGCCTCCAGCCAACTGCGTTCGTGGCCGCTGAGCGCCAGTTCCGCGCCCCACAGCGGCGGGCACAGCAGGAGGCAGAGCAGCAGGCAATGGCTAAGGAGTCGGCGGCAGGGCATGGCGGGCTCTCGACGGACCTCCTGCAAGCGTAGCCGGCAGTTTGAAAAGCGATTACGGATTGCCCGCCCGCCGGGTGACGCCGACAATTTCCCCATGTACCCGGTCCTCCCTGGAGAGCGCCATGCCCCCACTTCCCGATGACGAACGCTGCTGGCAGGCGGTCTGCGAGCGTGACGCGGGCTTCGACCAGCGTTTCGTGTTTTCCGTTCGCTCCACCGGCGTCTATTGCCGGCCGAGCTGCCCGGCACGGCGGCCGAGCCGCGCCAACGTGCGCTTCCACGCCGACGCGGCGGCCGCCGAAGCCGCGGGCTTCCGCCCGTGCAAGCGCTGCACGCCCGACGGCGAGAGCCCGGCGCAGCGCCTGGACGCCCTGGTCGCCGCCGCCTGCCAGTTGCTGGAGCAGGCCGAGCGCCCGTTGACCATGGACGAACTGGCCGCGCGCATCGGCCTCTCGGCCTCGCACCTGGCCCGCGCCTTCAAGGCGCGCACCGGCCTGACGCCGCGCGCCTGGGCCGAGGCCCGCCGCCAGCAGCGCCTGGCCGCCGCCCTGCCGCAGGCGCGCTCGGTGCTCGATGCCGCCCTGGAGGCGGGCTATTCCGGCACCCGCGCGCTCTACGAGGCGCCCACCGCGCTGAGCCCGGCGCAACGCCGGCAGAAAGGCGCCGGCACCCGGCTGCGCTATGCCATCGCCCCCTGCCCGCTCGGCCAGGTGCTGCTGGCCGCCAGCCCGCGGGGCGTCTGCGCCCTGCTGTTCGGCGACGCGCCGGAGCAGCTGGAGGCGGAACTCCGCCAGCGCTTCGCCGCCGCCGAACTGCAGCGCGACGACGCCGGCCTGGGCGACTGGCTGGGCCGGGTGCTGCGCCAGCTGGAGCAGCCCGAACGCGCCGCCGGCCTGCCCCTGGACCTGCACGGCAGCGCCTTCCAGCTGCGCGTCTGGCGCGCCCTGGCGCAGATTCCCAGCGGCCAGACGCGGCGCTACGGCGAACTGGCCGAGCAGTTGCACAGCCATCCCCGGGCCATCGCCCGCGCCTGTGCCAGCAACCCGGTGGGGCTGCTGGTGCCCTGCCACCGGGTGGTGGCCGCCGACGGCGGCAGCGGCGGCTACCGCTGGGGCCTGGAGCGCAAGCGCGAGCTGCTGCGCCGCGAGGACCAGGCGGCGCAGCAGGACGAACCGGCCTGAGCCGCCTCCGATCGGCCGGGCCCATGGCAGAGCCCTCGCTGTGCTATGGTTCGGCCCCTCGATGGACCGCCTGCAAGCCCCATGACCCTCTGGAACCTCATCACCCGTTTCGGCGACAGCTCGCTGCTGCTGCCCTGCGCGCTGTTCATCTATGCCTGGTTGCTGCTGCGCCGGGAAACGTACAACGCCAACTGCTGGCTGCTGCTGTTCGGCCTGGCCGCCGGCGTCACCCTGGTCTCCAAGCTGGCCTTCATGGGCTGGGGCATCGGTATTCCGGCGTGGAACTTCACCGGGCTGTCCGGCCACAGCATGATGGCCGCCAGCGTCCTGCCGGTGCTCTGCAGCCTGCTGCTGCCCGCCCGCCCCGCCTGGCGCCTGGCCGCCGCGGCCGGCGGCGCCGTGCTGGCGGTGCTGGTGGGCGTGTCGCGGCTGCAGATCAACGTCCATTCGCCGGCGGAAGTCTACAGCGGGCTGGCCGTGGGCCTGGCCGCCAGCGGCGCCTTCCTCTGCCTGACGCAGCGCCGCCTGCCGTCGCTGTCGCCCGTGCTGCTGGCCCTCGTCCTGCTGCTGGCCTCGCTGCAGGGCGTGACCGGCGTGCGCGCGCCCACCCACCAGATGCTCGAACGCATCGCCGCCTACATGGCCGACCGCGACAAGCCGTTCAAGCGCGGCGAGTGGGGTGGCTTCCATCGCCTGGACGCCCAGCAGACGCCAGCGGCCTGAGCCGAGATGCGCTTCGCAGGATGGGTTGAGCCTGCGAAACCCATCGGGCCACGGTGATGGGTATCGCTTCGCTCAACCCATCCTACGGTGAAATACCCTGCCTCCCTTACAGACCGCGCTGGCGCGCTCTTCGTAGGAGCGGGCCCTGCCCGCGATTCGCGCGCAGGGCGCGCTCCTACAAGGGAGCGGCGTGAGCGTTCGGAAAACCGAACGCGCGAACGGCGTCTATTCGGCAGTCCGAACACCCGTCTCGCCAACGGCCCGCCGACACTGAATATAAATCCTTTAAATTCAATCACTTAAAATAAAATCCAGGGACTGGCACGGTCCCTGCTCCATTGCTTCCCCGTGAGCATGCGGCAGCGCCGCGCTTGCCCGCCGGCCGCCAGGAGGGCCCGCCGCCGGGTACGCCTGCCGCAGGATCGACAACAACCAGAACAAGTCGAGGAAGCATCAATGCGTATCGCACCCCGTGTGCTGGGCGTGGCCATCGTCGCCGCCCTGTTCGCCACTCCGGCCCTTTCCGAGGAACTCACCGGCACCCTGAAGAAGATCAAGGATTCCGGCACCATCGTCCTCGGCCACCGTGACGCCTCCATCCCCTTCTCCTACCTGGCCGACGACCCGCGCCAGCCGGTGGGCTATTCCCACGACCTGCAGCTGAAGGTGGTCGAGGCAGTCAAGCAGGAACTGGGCATGCCCGACCTCAAGGTGCGCTACAACCTGGTCACCTCGCAGACGCGCATCCCGCTGGTGCAGAACGGCACCGTGGACATCGAGTGCGGCTCCACCACCAATAACCTGGAGCGCCAGAAGCAGGTCGACTTCTCCCTCGGCATCTTCGAGGTGGGCACCCGCCTGCTGACCAGGAAGACCAGCGGCATCAGCGACTTCGCCGATCTCAAGGGCAAGAACGTGGTGACCACCGCCGGCACCACCTCCGAGCGCCTGCTCAAGTCGATGAACGCCGAGAAGAAGATGGGCATGAACATCATCTCGGCCAAGGACCACGGCGAGTCCTTCCTGATGCTCGAATCCGGCCGCGCCGTGGCCTTCATGATGGACGACGCGCTGCTCTACGGCGAAATGGCCAAGGCCCGCAAGCCCGACGACTGGGCGGTGGTCGGCACCCCGCAGTCCTATGAAATCTACGGCTGCATGGTGCGCAAGGGCGACGAGGGCTTCAAGAAAGTGGTCGACAAGGCCATCGCCGACACCTTCGCCTCCGGGCAGATCAACGACATCTACGCCAAGTGGTTCACCCAGCCGGTGCCGCCCAAGGGCCTGAACCTCGAATTCCCGATGAGCGACACGCTCAAGAAGCTGATCGCCAGTCCCACCGACAAGTCTGCCGAGCAGATGTAAGGGTGGCGCCCGGCCGCGCTCACGAGGCGCGGCCGGGCGGGGAACGGGAGCGCCAGCGGCGCTCCCGGCCTCCCCCTCCTTCCCGATCCACCACCGGAACACGCCCGCCACCCACGGGCGCAGGCGCCTGCGCGCCGCGTTCCGGCCGTTTCGACGCCCCGCACGGGGCCATCGAGGGCAACCTTCATGAACTACAACTGGGACTGGGGCGTGTTCTTCAAGTCCACCGGGATCGGCGACGAGATCTACCTGGACTGGTACATCGCCGGCCTGGGCTGGACCATCGCCGTCGCCCTCACTGCCTGGCTCCTCGCCCTGGCGCTGGGCCTGGTGCTGGGCGTGCTGCGCACCGTGCCGAACCGCTGGCTGTCGGCCATCGGCACCGGCTACGTCGAGCTGTTCCGCAACGTGCCGCTGCTGGTGCAGCTGTTCATCTGGTACTTCCTGGTCCCGGACCTGCTGCCGCAGCCGCTGCAGGACTGGTTCAAGCTCGGCCTGGCACCGGAGACCTCGGCCTTCGTCAGCGTCGTGGTGTGCCTGGGCCTGTTCACCGCCGCGCGCGTCTGCGAGCAGGTGCGCACCGGCATCCAGGCGCTGCCCGGGGGGCAGGTCGCCGCCGGCCGCGCCATGGGCTTCAGCCTGCCGCAGGTGTACCGCTACGTGCTGCTGCCGCAGGCCTTGCGCATCATCATCCCGCCGCTGACCTCGGAGTTCCTCAACATCTTCAAGAACTCCTCGGTGGCCTCGCTGATCGGCCTCATGGAGCTGCTGGCGCAGACCAAGCAGACCGCCGAGTTCAGCGCCAACCTGTTCGAGGCCTTCACCCTGGCCACGGCGATCTACTTCACCCTGAACATGAGCCTGATGCTGTTCATGCGCCTGGTCGAGCGCAAGGTCGCGCTGCCCGGGCTGATTTCCGTGGGAGGCAAATGATGGACTTCGGCTCGATCGTCCCGGCGCTGCCGGGCCTGTGGGACGGCATGGCCATGACCCTGCAGCTGACCGGCCTGGGCGTGCTCGGCGGCGTGGTGCTGGGCACCCTGCTGGCGCTGATGCGGCTGTCCCACAACCGCCTGCTGAGCAACCTCGCCGGCTTCTACGTCAACTACTTCCGCTCCATCCCGCTGCTGCTGGTGATCACCTGGTTCTACCTGGCGGTGCCCTACATCCTGCGCTGGATCACCGGCAGCGACACCCCGGTGGGCGCCTTCACCAGCTGCCTGGTGGCCTTCGTGATGTTCGAGGCGGCGTACTTCTGCGAGATCGTCCGCGCCGGCATCCAGGCCATCCCGAAAGGCCAGATGGGCGCGGCGCAAGCCCTGGGCATGACCTACGGCCAGTGCATGCGGCTGATCATCCTGCCCCAGGCGTTCCGCAAGATGACCCCGCTGCTGCTGCAGCAGAGCATCATCCTGTTCCAGGACACCTCGCTGGTCTACACCGTCGGCCTGATGGACTTCCTCAACGCGGCGCGCTCGCGCGGCGACATCATCGGCCAGCCCCACGAATTCCTGATCTTCGCCGGTCTCGTCTACTTCATCGTCAGCTTCACCGCCTCCTTCGCGGTCAAGCGCCTGCAGAAAGGGTTAGCCCTATGATCACCATCGACAACGTCAACAAGTGGTACGGCGACTTCCAGGTCCTCACCGACTGCAGCACCTCGGTCGCCAAGGGTGAAGTGGTGGTGGTCTGCGGGCCGTCCGGTTCGGGCAAGTCGACGCTGATCAAGTGCGTCAACGCCCTGGAGCCGTTCCAGAAGGGCGACATCGTGGTCGATGGCACCTCCATCGCCGACCCGAAGACCAACCTGCCGAAGCTGCGCTCGCGGGTGGGCATGGTGTTCCAGCACTTCGAGCTGTTCCCGCACCTGACCATCACCGAGAACCTGACCATCGCCCAGGTCAAGGTGCTCGGCCGCGGCAAGGACGAGGCCACCGAGAAGGGCCTGGCGCTGCTCGACCGCGTCGGCCTCAAGGCCCACGCCCACAAGCACCCCGGCCAGCTTTCCGGCGGCCAGCAGCAGCGCGTGGCCATCGCCCGCGCCCTGGCCATGGACCCGATCGTGATGCTGTTCGACGAACCGACCTCGGCGCTGGACCCGGAGATGGTCAACGAGGTGCTCGACGTGATGGTCCAGCTGGCCCAGGAAGGCATGACCATGATGTGCGTGACCCACGAGATGGGCTTCGCCCGCAAGGTGGCCGACCGGGTGATCTTCATGGACCGCGGGCAGATCGTCGAAGACTGCGCCAAGGAAGAGTTCTTCGGCGACCTGGAAGCCCGCTCCGAGCGCGCCCGGCAGTTCCTCGCCAAGATCCTCACCCACTGAAGCCCACCCATGCCCCGTAGGATGGGTTGAGCGAAGCGATACCCATCACCAGCCGGCCCGTCGCCACACCCGGCGCTGGGCTGGCCCGCTTCCGACGACTGTGATGCAATGCCCGCCCAGCCATTGACCCTGCCACCGCCGAACGTGAAGCCGAGCCTCGTGCGCAACCTGCTGTTGCCGATTCCGCTGATCCTGCTGATGCTCGGCTTCGGCTACGGCGGCTACCTGGTCAGCGCCGGCGCCGGCACCCGCGCCCTGGTCGCCAGCGGCGAGCGCCAGCTGGAACTGCACGCCCGCGGGGTGGAAAGCGAGATCAGCCGCTACACCTACCTGCCCAGCCTGCTGGAGCTGGAAAACAACGTCACCCGCCTGCTGCTGGAACCCACGCCCTACCGCCGCGACCTGGTCAACGCCTACCTCGAAGGCCTCAACCGCCGCGCCGGCAGCCGCGCCATCTACCTGCTGGACACCTCCGGCCGAGTGCTGGCCACCAGCAACTGGCAGGACGCCGACAGCTACCTGGGCGAGGACCTGTCCTTCCGCGCCTACTTCCAGGACGCCGTGCAGGGCCGCCCGGGGCGCTTCTACGGCATCGGCAGCACCGTCGGCGAGCCCGGCTACTACCTGGCCCACGGCCTGGTGCATGGCGGGCGCATCGTCGGCGTGGCGGTGGTCAAGGTGAAGATGGAAGCCCTGGAGGAACGCTGGGAGAAGGCCCAGCTGCAGGCCTTCGTCAGCGACGAGAACGGTATCATCGTCCTCTCCAGCAACCCGCAGCTGCGCCTGAAGGCGGTGCGCCCGCTCAGCGCCGCGGACAAGGAGCGCCTGGCGCGCAGCCTGCAGTACTACTGGTGGGCGCTCAACGAATGGCAGCCCAGTTCGCGCCGGGCCCTAGGCGAGGGCGTGGAGGAAATCGGCTTCCGCGACCGCGACGCCAGCGGCGAGCCGCACGCCGAGCGCCTGTACCTGAAGCAGAGCCGCCGCCTGAACGACACCCCCTGGGACTTCACCCTGCTCAGCCCGCTGCAGGACGTGCGCCGCGAGGCCATGATCCACGGCGTGCTGGCCGCGGTGGGCTTCGCCCTGCTGGCGTTCCTGCTGATCGCCTGGAACGAGCGGCGCAAGGTCCTGGCCACCCGCCTGGCCGCCCGCGAGGCGCTGCAGCAGGCCAACGACGAACTGGAGCGGCGCATCGCCGAGCGCACCGCCGACCTGCGCGCCAGCAACCAGCATCTACGCGAGCAGATCCGCGAGCGCCGCCAGGCCGAGGACACCCTGCGCAAGGCCCAGGACCGCCTGGTCCAGGCCGGCAAGCTGGCGGTGATCGGGCAGATGTCCACCAGCATCGCCCACGAACTGAACCAGCCGCTGGCGGCGCTGCGCACCCTCTCCGGCAACACCGTGCGCTTCCTCCAGCGCGGCGCCCTGGACATCGCCAGCAGCAACCTCGAAGCGATCAACGAAATGGTCGACCGCATGGGCCGCATCACCGCCAGCCTGCGCGCCTTCGCCCGGCGCGCCGACGACCACGGCCAGGCGCGCCTGGGCAAGGCGGTGGACGCCGCGCTGCGGGTGCTGCAGGTGCGCCTGAAGGACTGCCCGCTGGTCCTGCACCGCGAATTCGACGACGTGTGCCTGGGCATCGACCAGACGCGCCTGGAGCAGATTCTGGTCAACCTCATCGCCAACGCCCTCGACGCCATGAGCGAGCAGGCCGACCGCCAGCTCTGGCTCAGCGGCCGCGCCGAGGGCGCGCAATACCACCTGACGGTGCGCGACAACGGCCCGGGCATCCCGCCGGATGCCCGCGAGCACCTGTTCGAACCCTTCTTCACCACCAAGCCCGGCGAGCACGGCCTGGGCCTGGGCCTGACGCTCTCGGCCAGCCTCGCCACCGCCGCCGGCGGCAGCCTAGGCGTGGCCCACCCGGAGGCCGGCGGCACCGCCTTCGAACTCAGCCTGCCGCTGCTGCCCACTCAGGAACCCACGCCATGAGCGACGAAAAACTCCGCGTACTGGTGGTCGAGGACGACCCCCACGTGCTGCTCGGCTGCCAGCAGGCCCTGGCCCTGGAAGACCTCGACAGCGACGGCGTGGCCAGCGCCGAGGAAGCGCTGCGGCGCGTGGGCGCCGACTTCCCCGGCATCGTCATCAGCGACATCCGCCTGCCCGGCATGGACGGCCTGCAACTGCTGGCCCGCCTGCGCGAGAAGGACGCGCAGCTGCCGGTGGTGCTGATCACCGGCCACGGCGACATCGCCATGGCGGTGCAGGCCATGCGCGACGGCGCCTACGACTTCATGGAAAAACCCTTCGCCCCCGAGCGCCTGGTGGACGTGGCGCGGCGCGCCCTGGAACACCGCCGGCTCAGCCGCGAGATCGGCCAGCTGCGCCGCCAACTGGCCGGGCGCCAGGCCCTGGAGGCCCGGCTGATCGGCCGTTCGCCGGCGATGCAGGCGCTGCGCGAGCTGATCGCCAACATCGCCGACACCTCGGCCAACGTGCTCATCGAGGGCGAGACCGGCACCGGCAAGGAACTGGTCGCCCGCTGCCTGCACGACTACAGCCGGCGCCAGGCCAAGGCCTTCGTCGCGCTGAACTGCGGCGGCCTGCCGGAAAGCCTGATCGACAGCGAAATCTTCGGCCACGAGGCCCACGCCTTCACCGGCGCCGGCAAGCGGCGCATCGGCAAGATCGAGCACGCCGACGGCGGCAGCCTGTTCCTCGACGAGATCGAGAGCATGCCGCTGAACCTGCAGGTCAAGCTGCTGCGGGTGCTGCAGGAACACCAGCTGGAACGCCTGGGCTCCAACCAGCTGATCCCGGTGGACTGCCGGGTGATCGCCGCGACCAAGTCGGACCTGGGCGCCATGGGCCGCGAAGGCAGCTTCCGCAGCGACCTCTACTACCGCCTCAACGTCATCACCCTGCAGTTGCCGCCGCTGCGCGAGAGGCGCGAAGACATCCTGATGCTCTTCGAGCACTTCCTGCAGCAGTCCTCGCTGCGCTTCGACCGCCCGGCGCCGGCCATCGACAACGCCACCGCCGCCAGCCTCATGGCCCACGACTGGCCGGGCAACGTGCGCGAACTGCGCAACGTCGCCGAACGCTTCGCCCTCGGCCTGCCGGTGCTCAGCGGCAGCGGCCAGGGCCCGGACGCCAGCGAACCGCGCTTCGCCGAAGCCGTGGAAGCCTTCGAACGCAGCCTGCTGCAAAGCGCCCTGGAACGCCACGCCGGCAACCTCAGCCAGGCCGCCCTGGCCCTGGGCATGGCCAAGACCACGCTGTTCGACAAGGTGAAGAAATACGGGTTGGCGTAACGCCAATCCCTGCGGGGTTCGCGAGCAAGCTCGCTCCTACGGTTCCGGGGAAGCACGGTCGTAGGGCGTATAACGCTCCGCGTTATACGCCGCTACACCTATGCCCTCGCCAACACCGGGGTCGAACCGGGGCAATCCTCTTCCGTCGGTGGAAACGGCCAAGATCGGCTCCGAGCGGGGCGCGGCCAAGGTCAGGCGGCGTATAACCGCGAACGGTTATACGCCCTACGCGAATCGCGGACAGAGTCCCAGGGAAGCACGGTCGTAGGGCGCATAACGCCTACGGCGTTATCCGCCGCTACACCCATGCCCTCGCCGACGCAGGGGTCGAGCCGGGCGATCCTCTTCCGCCGGTGAGAGCGGCCAAGATCGGCTCCGAGCGGGGCGCGGCCAAGGTCAGGCGGCGTATAACCGCGAACGGTTATACGCCCTACGCTACACTAGCCGCCTTTCTCATCGCCGCGTCGCCGGAGCCGCCCCATGTCCGCCAAATCCGAAGCCTTCTGGAACCAGCTCTGCGCCGACGCCGGCGTCGACCCGCAGCGGCGCATGGCCGCGCGCCAGGCCATTCTGGCCGACGCGAAGGCGGTGGATGCCTGCTTCTACCGCCCCGATGACGCCGACCCGGACGCCGAGGAGCTGGACCTGGGCGACGCCAGGGTGCTCATTCTCGGCCCCTTCGAGGCGCCCGCCGACTGGGACGCCACCGAGCGCGAGGCGTTCTTCGAGGATGCCGACCCGGCGGCCTTCTTCAACGCCCTGGTGGAGTGCGAGGCCGAGCCCGGCAGCAAGGCCTTCTTCGTCCCGGAGATCGGCGATTTCGTCGCCGTGATGCCGAGCCCGGACAAGGTGCAGATGTACTTCCTGCACGACTGGCACGAAGAGGAAGACGGCTGCCATTGCGTACTGGTGCGCGACGACGAAGGTCTCTGAGCCGACACGCAACCCAGGCTTTTTCCTACAGAAGCAGCGGTGAATCTCCACTAGGCCGGGCGCCGGGCCGAACCTACAGTTGCGGGCTCATTGCACCCAGCGGCGCCCGCCATGCCCCACGATCACGACAGCCTGCCGGTGGAACTCGAAACCCACCTGCCCAACCACGCCCCGCGCATCCTGCGCGGGCGCATCAGCCTGAACGACTACCACGACCTGCTGCTGGGCGACACGCCCGCCCTGGTGCGCCTGACGGACCTGCATGGCCAGAGCGACCTGTTCATCCGCGGGGTGAACATCCGCTGGGTGATCCGCACCGACGACAGCGACGCAGCCGCCTAGGCGCCACGCCGAAACCTGCCTGGGCGCGGGCCTGGCTGAACCGAAGCTGAATATCGCCACGATTCATCGGCGCCCGGGGAACCGGGCGCCACGGCGTCAGTCACAGAGGAATCTTCGGCAACTTCCTACGCAGCCTTCGGCAGCAGCGCCGTGCGAGAGCCCACCATGCAACCGGATCAAGACACCCTCTGGGTCGAACTGGAAACCCTGGACAACGCCCAGCGCCCGCATCGCCTGCGCGGACGCATGCAACTGCGCGACTACTTCGACCTGCTGGCCGGCTGCGCGCCAAGCCTGGTGCGCCTGGATGACTGCCGCGCCGACCGCCGCGGCCCGGTGGCCGACCTGTTCATCCGCAGCGTGCACATCCTGCGGGTGATGGCCCTGGGCCCGGTGCCGGCCTGAAGCGGCCTCAGTCGGCCATTCCCTTGTAGACATAGGTCATCGGCCGCGGCCCCGGCAGGTACTCGCGGCTCAGCTCGCGCACCTGGAAACCGCCGGCCTCGATCAGCGCCGGGATGTCGCGGTCCAGGTGGCAGCCACCGGCCAGCGGCTTCCAGATCGGCGTCAGGCGGTGCTGCCAGGCGCGCACGCCGGCGTCCGGCGCCAAGCCGTGCTCGCAGAAGAGGAACTCGCCGCCCGGCTTGAGCACCCGGCGCATCTCGCGCAGCGCCGCCAGCACGTCGGGGATGCTGCACAGGGTGAAGGTGCAGACGATGGAGTCGAAGCTGCCGGCGTCGGCGCGAATCTGACCCAGCTCCAGCGCCACCATCTCCACCGGGATGCCGATGCCCGCCGCGCGCTTGCGCGCCAGGCCCTGCATCTGCGCCGCCGGGTCGACGCCGACGATTGTCGACACTTTCCCCGCGTCGTAGAAACCCAGGTTCAAGCCGGTGCCGATGCCGATCTCCAGCACCCGGCCATGGGCCCGCGGCACCAGCTTCGAACGCTGCTTCATCACCTCACCCATGCCGCAGGCGCAGTCGATCAGCCGTGGCAGCAGGTAGCGGTCGTAGACACCCATGCTCGTCTCCCCTGGCGGTTTCGCCCAGCCTAGCGCAGCCCAGGCCGCGTCGCGCGGGCTTTTCCGCCATCCGCCGGATTCCTGGGAACCTTTGTGCATAACTCGTCGACCCATTAGACGATTGTCGACAATCCCCTTGACCACACGAACGAGGGGGGTTAGTTTTCGCCGCACCTGATGTGGATTGTCGACACCATGAACGAATCCCTGCTCCTGCCCAACGACGTCGAAGGCGACGGCGAGACGCTTTCGGAACACGTGTTCCGCAAGATCCAGTCGGCCATCGTCAAGGGCGAGATCGCCCCCGGCAGCAAGATCTCCGAGCCGGAGCTGGCGCGCACCTACGGCATCAGCCGCGGCCCGCTGCGCGAGGCGATCCACCGCCTGGAGGGCCAGAAGCTGCTGGTGCGCGTGCCCCACGTCGGCGCGCGGGTGGTGTCGCTGAGCCATGCCGAGCTGATCGAGCTGTACGAAATCCGCGAATCCCTGGAAGGCATGGCCTGCCGCCTGGCCGCCGAGCGCATGAGCCAGGCCGAGATCGACGAGCTGCGCCGGGTGCTCGACACCCACGAGCGCGACGAGGCCTTCCAGGCCGGGCGCGGCTACTACCAGCAGGAAGGCGACTTCGACTTCCACTACCGGATCATCCAGGGCAGCGGCAACCGCACCCTGAGCCAGATGCTTTGCGGCGAGCTGTACCAACTGGTGCGCATGTACCGCCTGCAGTTCTCCGCCGTGCCGAACCGGCCGCGCCAGGCCTTCGCCGAGCACCACCGCATTCTCGATGCCATCGCCGACCGTGACGGCGAACTGGCCGAACTGCTGATGCGCCGTCACATCGGCGCTTCCAAGCGCAACATCGAGCGTCACTACCTGGACGCCCAAGCCAAGACAGCCAACGAACGAGGTGAGTCATGAGTCTGCTTTCCCCCGGCCAGCGTTTCCGTACCGCCCTTGCCGAAGAGAAACCGCTGCAGGTGATCGGTGCGATCAACGCAAACCACGCCCTGCTCGCCAAGCGCGCCGGCTTCAAGGCCATCTACCTGTCCGGCGGCGGCGTCGCCGCCGGCTCCCTGGGCCTGCCGGACTTAGGGATCAACACCCTGGACGACGTGCTCACCGACGTGCGCCGCATCACCGACGTCTGCGACCTGCCGCTGCTGGTGGACATCGACACCGGCTTCGGCCCCAGCGCCTTCAACATCGAGCGCACGGTCAAGAGCCTGATCAAGGCCGGCGCCGCCGCCGCGCACATCGAGGACCAGGTCGGCGCCAAGCGCTGCGGCCACCGTCCGGGCAAGGAAATCGTCTCCACCGAGGAAATGGCCGACCGCGTGAAGGCCGCCGCCGACGCCAAGACCGACCCGAACTTCTTCCTCATCGCCCGCACCGACGCCATCCAGGCCGAGGGCGTGGACGCCGCCATCGAGCGCTGCCTGCGTTACGTGGAGGCCGGCGCCGACGGCATCTTCGCCGAGGCCGCCTACGACCTGCCGACCTACAAGCGCTTCGTCGACGCACTGAACGTGCCGGTGCTGGCCAACATCACCGAGTTCGGCGCCACCCCGCTGTTCACCCGCGACGAGCTGGCCTCGGTCGGCGTGGCCATCCAGCTCTACCCGCTGTCGGCCTTCCGCGCCGCCAACAAGGCCGCCGAAGCGGTGTACACCGCGATCCGCCAGGAAGGCCACCAGCAGAACGTCATCGAGCTGATGCAGACGCGTGCCGAGCTGTACGACCGCATCGGCTACCACGCCTTCGAGCAGAAGCTCGACGCGCTCTTCGCCAGTAAGAAATAAAGCCGACAAAAGCCGATAAAAGCGCTGGAGGCTGGACGACTCGCTCTTCGTTCAGCCTTCAGCCTCCAGCGCTCTTACTCGGCTCTTGAAGCCCAGAACAATAGAGATGAGGAAACACCGATGAGCACGACTGAAACCACCACTGCCTTCAAGCCGAAGAAATCCGTGGCCCTCTCCGGCACCGCCGCCGGCAACACCGCCCTGTGCACCGTCGGCCGCACCGGCAACGACCTGCACTACCGCGGCTATGACGTGCTCGACTTCGCCAACCGTTGCGAATTCGAGGAAATCGCCCACCTGCTGGTCCACGGCAAGCTGCCCAACGTCGCCGAGCTGGCCGCCTACAAGGCCAAGCTCAAGGCCCTGCGCGGCCTGCCGGCGGGCGTCAAGGCCGCCCTGGAAACCCTGCCGCCGTCGGCCCACCCGATGGACGTGATGCGCACCGCGGTTTCCGTGCTCGGCTGCCTGCAGCCCGAGAAGGACGACCACAACCACCCCGGCGCCCGCGACATCGCCGACAAGCTGATGGCTTCCCTGGGCTCGGCGCTGCTGTACTGGTACCACTTCAGCCACAACGGCAAGCGCATCGACGTGGAGACCGACGACGACTCCATCGGCGGCCATTTCCTGCACCTGCTGCACGGCGAGAAGCCGCGCGAGTCCTGGGTGCGCGCCATGCATACCTCGCTGAACCTGTACGCCGAGCACGAGTTCAACGCCTCCACCTTCACCTCCCGGGTGATCGCCGGCACCGGCTCCGACATGTACTCCTGCATCGCCGGCGCCATCGGCGCGCTGCGCGGCCCGAAACACGGCGGCGCCAACGAGGTGGCCTTCGAGATCCAGAAGCGCTACGACAACCCGGACGAAGCCGAGGCCGACATCCGCGCCCGCGTCGAGAAGAAGGAAGTGGTGATCGGTTTCGGCCACCCGGTCTACACCGTGTCCGACCCGCGCAACAAGGTGATCAAGGAAGTCGCCCGCCAGCTCTCCGAAGAGCAGGGCAACAGCAAGATGTACGACATCGCCGAGCGCCTGGAAAGCGTGATGTGGGAAATCAAGAAGATGTTCCCCAACCTCGACTGGTTCAGCGCCGTGAGCTACCACATGATGGGCGTGCCCACCGCCATGTTCACCCCGCTGTTCGTGATCGCCCGCACCGCCGGCTGGTCCGCCCACGTCATCGAGCAGCGCATCGACGGCAAGATCATCCGCCCGAGCGCCAACTACGTAGGTCCCGAAGACCTGAAGTTCGTGCCGCTCAAGGACCGCCCCTGAATAGCGATGAATAACACCATGAACAGCCAATACCGTAAAAGCCTGCCCGGCACACAACTGGACTACTTCGACGCCCGTGCGGCCGTCGAAGAGATCCAGGCTGGTGCCTGGGACAAACTCCCGTACACCTCGCGCGTGCTGGCCGAGCAGCTGGTGCGCCGCTGCGAGCCGGAGCTGCTCACCGCGGCCCTGGAGCAGCTGGTCTACCGCAAGCGCGACCTCGACTTCCCCTGGTACCCGGCGCGCGTGGTCTGCCACGACATCCTCGGGCAGACCGCGCTGGTCGACCTGGCCGGCCTGCGCGACGCCATCGCCGACCAGGGCGGCGACCCGTCCAAGGTCAACCCGGTGGTGCCGACGCAACTGATCGTCGACCACTCCCTGGCCGTGGAAGCCCCGGGCTTCGACCCCGAGGCCTTCGAGAAGAACCGCGCCATCGAGGACCGCCGCAACGAGGACCGCTTCCACTTCATCGAGTGGACCAAGACCGCGTTCAAGAACGTCGACGTGATCCCCGCCGGCAACGGCATCATGCACCAGATCAACCTGGAGAAGATGAGCCCGGTGATCCAGGCGCGCGGCGGCGTGGCCTTCCCCGACACCTGCGTGGGCACCGACTCGCACACCCCGCACGTGGACGCCCTGGGCGTGATCGCCATCGGCGTCGGCGGCCTGGAAGCCGAGACCGTGATGCTCGGCCACCCGTCGATGATGCGCCTGCCCGACATCGTCGGCGTCGAGCTGACCGGCAAGCGCCAGCCCGGCATCACCGCCACCGACATCGTCCTGGCGCTGACCGAGTTCCTGCGCAAGGAGCGCGTGGTGGGAGCCTACGTCGAGTTCTTCGGCGAAGGGGCGGACAGCCTCTCCGTCGGCGACCGCGCGACCATCTCCAACATGTGCCCGGAATACGGCGCCACCGCCTCGATGTTCTACATCGACCAGCAGACCATCGACTACCTCAAGCTCACCGGCCGCGAGCCCGAGCAGGTGGCGCTGGTGGAGAACTACGCGAAGACCCTCGGCCTGTGGGGCGACGCCCTGAAGAGCGCCGAATACGAGCGCGTGCTCAGCTTCGACCTGGGCAGCGTGGTGCGCAACATGGCCGGCCCGTCCAACCCGCACCGCCGCCTGCCGACCTCGGCGCTGGCCGAGCGCGGCATCGCCGACGAGGCCAAGCTGGAGTCCGGCCGCGACGAAGAAGCCCACGGCCTGATGCCCGACGGCGCGGTGATCATCGCCGCCATCACCAGCTGCACCAACACCTCCAACCCGCGCAATGTGGTGGCCGCCGGCCTGCTGGCGAAGAAGGCCAACGCGCTGGGCCTGGTGCGCAAGCCCTGGGTGAAGACCTCCTTCGCACCGGGCTCGAAAGTCGCCAGGCTGTACCTGGAAGAAGCCGGCCTGCTGACCGAGCTGGAGAAGCTCGGCTTCGGCATCGTCGCCTACGCCTGCACCACCTGCAACGGCATGTCCGGGGCGCTGGAGCCGAAGATCCAGCAGGAGATCATCGACCGCGACCTGTACGCCACCGCCGTGCTCTCGGGCAACCGCAACTTCGACGGGCGCATCCACCCCTACGCCAAGCAAGCCTTCCTCGCCTCGCCGCCGCTGGTGGTGGCCTACGCCATCGCCGGCACCGTGCGCTTCGACATCGAGCAGGACCCGCTGGGCACCGACACCAACGGCAACCCGATCACCCTGAAGGACCTGTGGCCGTCCGACGAAGAGATCGACGCCATTGTCGCGGCCAGTGTGAAGCCCGAGCAGTTCCGCCAGGTGTACATCCCGATGTTCGACCTGGGCAGCGTGAAGGAAGCCGACAGCCCGCTGTACGACTGGCGCCCGCAGTCCACCTACATCCGCCGCCCGCCCTACTGGGAAGGCGCGCTGGCCGGGGAGCGCACGCTCAAGGGCATGCGCCCGCTGGCGATCCTGCCGGACAACATCACCACCGACCACCTGTCGCCGTCCAACGCCATCCTGGCCAGCTCCGCGGCCGGCGAATACCTGGCGAAAATGGGCCTGCCGGAGGAGGACTTCAACTCCTACGCCACCCACCGCGGCGACCACCTCACCGCGCAGCGCGCCACCTTCGCCAACCCGCAGCTGGTCAACGAGATGGCCGTGGTCGATGGCCAGGTGAAGAAGGGTTCGCTGGCCCGCGTTGAGCCGGAAGGCAAGGTGATGCGCATGTGGGAAGCCATCGAAACCTACATGAACCGCAAGCAGAACCTGATCATCGTCGCCGGCGCCGACTACGGCCAGGGCTCGTCCCGCGACTGGGCAGCCAAGGGCGTGCGCCTGGCAGGCGTGGAAGTGATCGTGGCCGAAGGCTTCGAGCGCATCCACCGCACCAACCTGGTGGGCATGGGCGTGCTGCCGGTGGAGTTCAAGCCGGGCACCACGCGCCTGACCCTGGGCCTGGACGGCACCGAGACCTACGACATCGAAGGCGAACTGTCGCCGCGCTGCGACCTGACCCTGGTGGTCAACCGCCGCAACGGTGAAGTGGTTCGCGTGCCGGTGACCTGCCGCCTGGACACCGCCGCCGACGTCAGCGTGTACAAGGCCGGCGGCGTGCTGCAGCGCTTCGCCAAGGACTTCCTCAAGGGGGCAGTGGCCTAAGACCGCAGGTTCGAGAAAAGCGCTGGAGGCTGGAGGCTGAAAGCTGAACGAGAAGCCGCTCCCTCGTTCAGCCTCCAGCGCCTTTTTCGGTTTTTCATCCCCTCAGCCAGGACGAAATCATGGCTCAGCAACCCCAGATCAAGATTCCTGCCACCTACATCCGCGGCGGCACCAGCAAGGGCGTGTTCTTCCGCCTGCAGGACCTGCCCGAGCGCTGCCAGGTGCCCGGCGCGGCGCGCGACAAGCTGTTCATGCGCGTGATCGGCAGCCCCGATCCGTACAGCGCGCACATCGACGGCATGGGCGGCGCCACTTCCAGCACCAGCAAGTGCGTGATCCTGTCGAAAAGCAGCCAGCCCGGCCACGACGTCGACTACCTCTACGGGCAGATTTCCATCGACAAGGCCTTCGTCGACTGGAGCGGCAACTGCGGCAACCTCTCCACCGCCGCCGGCGCCTTCGCCATCCACGCCGGCCTGGTCGACCCCGAGCGCATCCCGGACAACGGCACCTGCGTGGTGCGCATCTGGCAGGCCAACATCAACAAGACCATCATCGCCCACGTGCCGGTCACCAACGGCCAGGTCCAGGAAACCGGCGACTTCGAACTGGACGGGGTGACCTTCCCGGCCGCCGAGATCGTGCTGGAGTTCCTCGAGCCGTCCGACGACGGCGAGGAAGGCGGCTCGATGTTCCCCACCGGCAACCTGGTGGACGACCTGGAAGTGCCCGGCGTCGGCACCTTCAAGGCGACCATGATCAGCGCCGGCATCCCCACGGTGTTCGTCAACGCCGACGACATCGGCTACAAGGGCACCGAACTGCGCGAAGACATCAACTCCGACCCCGAGCAACTGGCGCGCTTCGAAAAGATCCGCATCGCCGGCGCCCTGTGCATGGGCCTGATCAAGACTCCCGAAGAAGCGGCCACCCGCCAGCACACGCCGAAGATCGCCTTCGTCTCGCCGCCCAAGGACTACCGCACCTCCAGCGGCAAGCAGGTGCAGGCCGGGGACGTCGACCTGCTGGTGCGCGCGCTGTCCATGGGCAAGCTGCACCACGCCATGATGGGCACCGCCGCCGTGGCCATCGGCACCGCCGCGGCCGTGCCGGGCACCCTGGTCAACCTCGCCGCCGGTGGCGGCGAGCGCAGCGCCGTGCGCTTCGGCCACCCCTCCGGCACCCTGCGCGTGGGCGCCGAGGCCAGGCAGGTGGACGGCGAATGGAGCGTGACCAAGGCCATCATGAGCCGCAGCGCGCGCATCCTCATGGAAGGCTGGGTGCGGGTGCCGGGCGACGCCTTCTGAGCGCCGCCGCGTAGGAGCGGACTCCGTCCGCGATGGCCCTGGCCGGCGCAATCGCGGATGAATCCTACGGTTCCAGGAAGCACGGCTTTTCGTAGGATGGCGTTGAGCGAAGCGATACCCATCAGCGCAACCGCATGGGTTTCGCAAGCTCAACCCATCCTACGAAGAGCACCTCGGCGCAAGACAGTCGCTCCTACGTTGCAGGCGAGCACCTCGGCAGCTGCTCGCCGTAGGATGGGTCGAGCGAAGCGATACCCATCGCCATCGTTCGCGAAAGCTTTGCGCCCCCAGCGTCTAGACTCTCCCGGATTACCGCGCAGGAGCACGCCATGAGCACCAACGCCGATCCGAACACCCGCCCCGACTACGACGGCGTCCTGCAGCAGATCGCCGACTACGTCCTGACCTACCGCGTCGACTCCGCCGAAGCACGCGACACCGCGCGGCTGTGCCTGATGGACAGCCTGGCCTGCGCCCTGCTGGCCCTGCGCTTCCCCGAATGCACCAAGCTGCTCGGCCCGCAGGTGGAAGGCACCGTGGTGCCCCACGGCTCGCGGGTGCCGGGCACGCGTTTCTGCCTCGATCCGGTCAAGGCCGCCTGGGACATTGGCGCGCTGGTGCGCTGGCTGGACTACAACGACACCTGGCTGGCCGCCGAATGGGGCCACCCGTCGGATAACCTCGGCGCCATCCTCGGCCTCGCCGACCACCTGGCGCAGCGCGCCCAGGCCAATGGCGAACCGCCGCTGAGCATGGGCGACGTGCTGGAATCCATGGTCCTGGCCCACGAGATCCAGGGCGTGTTCGCCCTGGAGAACGCCTTCAACCGCGTCGGCCTGGACCACGTGTTCCTGGTCAAGCTCGCCTCCACGGCGGTGAGCGCACGGCTGCTCGGCGCCGACCGCGAGCAGCTGCTTTCCGCCCTCTCCCACGCCTGCGTCGACGGCCAGGCCCTGCGCACCTACCGCCACGCGCCCAACGCCGGCTCGCGCAAGTCCTGGGCCGCCGGCGACGCCAGCAGCCGCGGCCTGCGCCTGGCGGACATCGCCCGGCGCGGCGAGATGGGCATCCCCGGCGTGCTGAGCGCGCCGCAATGGGGCTTCTACGACGTGCTGTTCAGCCACACCAACAAGGACCTGGCGCTCAAGCCCGACGACCAGCGCCGCTTCCGCCTGCCGCAACCCTTCGCCAGCTACGTGATGGAGAACGTGCTGTTCAAGATCAGCTTCCCCGCCGAGTTCCACGCGCAGACCGCCGTGGAAGCCGCAGTGCAACTGCACCCGCTGGTGCGCAACCGCATCAGCGAGATCACCCGCATCGTCATCGACACCCAGGAATCGGCGATCCGCATCATCTCCAAGACCGGCCCCCTGGCCAACGCCGCCGACCGCGACCACTGCATCCAGTACATGGTCGCCGTGCCGCTGATCTACGGCACCCTGGAAGCCGAGCACTACGAAGACGCCTTCCACGCCGCGCACCCGCTGATCGACCGCCTGCGCGACAAGATGGAAGTGGTGGAGGACCCGCGCTACAGCCGCGAATACCTGGAGCCGGGCAAGCGCAGCATCGCCAACGCCGTGCAGGTGTTCTTCAGCGACGGCAGCAGCACGCCGAAGATCGAGGTGGAATACCCGGTGGGCCACCGCCGCCGCCGCGCCGAGGGCATCCCGCTGCTGGAAGCGAAGTTCCGCAACGCCCTGGCCACCCGCTTCGCCCCCCAGCGCTGCGCGCAGATAGCCGCCCTGTGCAACGACCCCGCGCAACTGGAAGCCACGCCGGTGCACCGCTTCATGGATTTGCTGGTGATCTGAAGCGCTTTTGCAGGATGGGTTGAGCCCTGGCGAAACCCATCCTACGCAGCTCAACCCACGCCATTCCCTTGTAGGAGCGCGCCCTGCGCGCGAATCGCGGGCAGGGCCCGCTCCTACAGGTTGCCGTGAGGCATGGCATTCTCTCCCCGTAGGAGCGGACCTTGTCCGCGATAGCCGGAACCAACGGCGCGATTCGCGGATGAGATCCGCTACAGGGCGGCCACAACGCTCAAGCCAACAGATCCCCCTGCAACTGCTCCAGCAGCACCTGGATGCGCGCCAGGCGCACCGTGGGGTCATCCATCTCCAGCAGCACCTGCTTCTGCTCCGGCTCGAAGGGCAGCAGGTAGGCCAGTTGGCAGGCCAGCTCCTGCTGGCCGTGGACCTCGCCGCCCATCTCCAGGGTGGCGACCATCGGGTGCAGCGACAGCGCGCCGAGCAGCGCCGCCAGGTCGTCGTGTTCCTCGGTCAGCGGCTGGTCGGGCTGTTCCTCCAGCCAGGCCACGTCGGCTTCCAGCAGTTGGTCCGGCTGCACCTGCGTATCCAGCACGCGGAAACGCCGGCCGCCCTCGACGCGGATGCCCAGCAGGCCGTTGGGCAACTGCTGCCAGTCGCGGATCAGCGCCTCGCAGCCGACCTGGCTGAACGCCTGCGGCGCCTCGCCCACTTCGCGGCCTTCGACGATGGACACCACGCCGAAGCCGCCGCCCTGCTTCATGCAGCGGCCGATCATGTCCAGGTAGCGCGCCTCGAAGATCTGCAGGTCCAGGCGGCAACCGGGGAACAGCACGGTGTTGAGGGGGAAGAGCGGCAACTTCATGTGAATCTTCCTGCTTCAGGCGATCAACGCTACCGCCAACGGTAGCAGCACTGCGGTGGCCACGCCCATCAGGCTCATCGCCAGGGCGGCGAAGGCGCCGCATTCCTCGCCCTCCTGCAGGGCGCGGGAAGTGCCCACGGCATGGGCGGTCATGCCCAGCGCCATGCCCTGGGCGGCCGGGTGGCGCACGCCGATGCGGCGCAGCAGCTCCGGGCCGAGGATGGCGCCGAGCACCCCGGTGATCAGCACGAACACCGCCGCCAGCGCCGCCACGCCGCCGATCTGGCTGGCCACCAGCATGGCGATGGGCGAGGTCACCGACTTCGGCGCCAGGCTCATCAGCAGCTCGCCGCGCAGGCCGAACAGCCAGCCCAGGCCGATACCGGCCACGGTGGCCAGCACGCCGGCCACCAGCAGGGTGACCAGGGTCGGCCAGAACAGCTGGCGGATGCGCTTGAGGTTGAGGAACAGCGGCACCGCCAAGGCCACGGTGGCCGGGCCGAGCAGCACGGTCAGCACGCTGACCCCGGCGCTGTAGGCCTGGTAGTCGATGCCGGTGCCCAACAGCACCAGGATCACCATGGCCATGGACACCAGCACCGGCTGCAGGAACACCCAGCGCGTGCGCTCGTAGGCCGCCAGGGCCAGCTGGTAGGTCGCCAGGGTGATGCCGATGCAGAACAGCGGGTGATGGGTGACCGCCTGCCAGGCGCCTTGCCAGTCAAGCATCGCGGGCCTCCTTGCGGCCGCGCTGGCGGTCGATCAGCTTCTGCATCAGCCAGCCGGCGAACAGGAAGGAGCCCAGCAGCGACAGCGCCAGGGCCCCGGCCAGCGGCCAGAAGTCCGCCAGCAGCTGGCGGCCGTAGACCATCACCCCCACCGCCGGCGGCACCAGCAGCAGCGGCAGGTAGCGCAGCAGCGAGGAGGCCGCGAGCGTGATCGGCTCGCCCACTTCCCCGCGCGCCAGCAGGAACGCCAGCAGCAGCACCAGCCCAATGATGGGGCCGGGGATCATCGGCAGGATGAGAACATTCAGACCGGTGCCCAGCAGTTGGAACAGCACCAGCCAGGTCAGGCCGCGGAGCAGCATGGCAACCTCCTGTGAAAAAGCCCGACATTATGCCCAAGTACGCCCGGCCTATGGCATGGCATTCGCTTCAAGCATAGGTGCGCAGCCGTCATCGACCTGTGCCATGCTGCATCGCACGCAAAAAACAACAACACGCGTTCGCGGAGGAAAACATGCCGTTCGTTCCCGTCAGCACCCTCAAGGACTACATTGGCAAGGACCTGGGCCATTCCGAATGGCTCACCATCGACCAGAACCGCATCAACCAGTTCGCCGAGTGCACCGAGGACCACCAGTTCATCCACGTGGACCCGGAGAAGGCGAAGAAGACCCCGTTCGGCGGCACCATCGCCCACGGTTTCCTCTCCCTGTCGCTGATTCCCAAGCTCTGCGAAGGCCTGCTGGTGCTCCCGGAGAACCCGAAGATGGTGGTCAACTACGGCCTCGACAGCGTGCGCTTCATCCAGCCGGTGCCGGTGGATTCGCGGGTGCGCCTGCAGGTGACCATCCTCGACGTCAGCGAGAAGAACCCCGGCCAGTGGCTGATCAAGGCGCGCTGCACCCTGGAGATCGAAGGCCTGCCCAAGCCGGCCTACATCGCCGAATCGCTGAGCCTGGCCTTCGTCTGACGCCGGCGCCCGGCCCCCTGCAAAAAAGCCCGCGCCCGCGGGCTTTTTTGCGTCACACTGGTGCAAAACCGCCGTGACCGACCTGCCGCATGCGCCTGCACCTTCCCCTCCTCGCCCTGATCCTGGCCCTGGCGGCCTGCGACCAGGGCCCCGCCCAGCCCTCGGCCGACCTGGTGCTGCCCGACGGCGCGCGCTACCACGGCGCCCTCGTCGATGGCCGCCTGCACGGCGAGGGGCGCCTGGAGCACGGCAACGGCGCCTGGTACCAGGGCCGCTTCGCCAAGGGCCTGTTCGACGGCCCGGGCGAATGGCACGGCGCCGACGGCAGCCACTACCAGGGCGGCTTCCGCGCCGGCCTCTACCACGGCCAGGGCCAACTGGACGACGGCCAGGGCAACGAGTATGCAGGCACCTTCGAGAACGGCCAGCTGCGCGGCAAGGGCAGCTTCAGCGACGCCGACGGCGACCGCTACGAGGGCGGCTTCGAGAACACCGAATTCAGCGGCCAGGGGCGCTTCGTCAACGCCGACGGCGACGTGTGGAGCGGCCAGTTCAGCCAGGGCGCGCTGAACGGCCAGGGCAAGTACGAAGGCCGCGACGGCAGCCGCTACGAAGGCGGCTTCAAGGACTGGCGCTTCGCCGGCGAAGGCGTGCTGACCCAGGCCGACGGCCAGGTCTACCGTGGCCAGTTCGCCGACGGCAAGTTCGCCGGCAAGGGCAGCCTGCGCGGCGCCGACGGGCGCCTGCAGGCCGGCACCTGGAGCAACGGCCTGCTGCGCCGCGACGAACAGGGCCGGCGCCTGCCCAACCCGGTGGAGGTAGGCCTGCTGGAACAGGGCCGCCTGCTCGACCGCGCCCTGGCCGCGCTGCCGCCTTCCACGCCGCAGGTGGAGCTGTACGCCCTGAGCGTGGGCGGCGACGGCAAGCAGAGTGTGTTCCTGCGCGAGGCCGACTACGTCGCCCGCCTGCTCGGCCAGCGCTTCGGCGCGCGCGGCGTGGTCACCCTGGTGAACAACCGCAACCATGCCGACGACCGCCCCATGGCCACCCGCGAGAGCCTGGCGCGGGCGATCCGCGCCCTGGCGCGCAGCAGCGGCCCGGAGGACCTGGTGTTCATCTACCTGACCAGCCACGGCAGCCACGACCACCAACTGATCCTCGACATGCCCGGCATCCGCCTGGACAACCTGCCCGCCGCCGACCTGGCCGAACTCCTCGCGCCGCTGAAGGAGCGCTACAAGGTGCTGGTGATCTCGGCCTGCTACAGCGGCGGCTTCATCGAACCTCTGAAGGACGACAGGACTCTGATCATGACCGCGGCGCGCAGCGACCGGGTGTCCTTCGGCTGTTCCGAGGAAGCCGACTTCACCTACTTCGGCCAGGCCCTGTTCGCCAACGCCCTGAACGCCACCGACGACCTGCAGCAGGCCTTCCAGCTGGCCAGCAGCGAGGTCGCCCGGCGCGAGGCGGCGGACGGCTTCGACGCTTCCGAGCCGCAGCTGTGGGCGCCAGCGGCCGTGCTGCAGCGCTGGAACACCTTGCGTGCGGGCCAGGCCAGCCGGGCCCTGAGCGCCGATGCGGGGCACGTGCAGGAAAAACGATAGCCCGGCAACTACGCTTGTAACTGTGTCAGCGGAGAAACCAGGATGTATTCAACACCGACGCATGTCATTCTCGCCGGCGCCACCGGCCTCACCGGCGAACACCTGCTCGACCGCATGCTCAGCGAGCCGACGGTCAAGCGCGTGCTGGCGCCTACGCGCCGGCCACTGGCCGCCCACCCGCGCCTGGAGAACCCCATCGGCCCGCTGGCCGAACTCATCCCCAACCTGGCCGGGCCGGTGGACACGGTGTTCTGCTGCCTGGGCACCACGCTCAAGGAGGCCGGCTCGGAGGCGGCCTTCAAGGCGGTGGACTACGACCTGCCGCTGGCCCTGGGCGAGCACGCGCTCAAGCTCGGCGCGCGGCATTACGTGGTGGTCAGCGCGCTGGGCGCGGACAGCAAGTCCTCGCTGTTCTACAACCGCGTCAAGGGCGAGCTGGAAGAGGCCCTGCAGAAACAGGGCTGGGCGCAACTGACCATCGCCCGCCCGTCCCTGCTGCTGGGCCAGCGCGAGGAAATCCGCCTGGCCGAACTGCTCGCCGCGCCCTTCGCCCGCATCCTCCCCGGCAAGCTGCACGGCATCGAAGCCTGCGCCCTGGCCCGCGCCCTCTGGCGCCTGGCCCTGGAGACGGGCAAGGGTGTGCGGTTCGTCGAGTCGGACGAGTTGCGCAGGCTGGGGAAATAGTCCCGACAGCGCCGAGGCGCTCTTCGTAGGATGGGTTGAGCCTTGGCGAAACCCATGCGGCCGTGGCGATGGGTATCGCTTCGCTCAACACCATCCTACGACGGTGTTTCCTGTTGCGCCCTGCGCGCGATTTCGCGGGCAGGGCCCGCTCCTACAATTCGGCATGGGGCATGACATTCCCCTGTAGGAGCGGACCTTGTCCGCGATAGCCGGAGGCTCCGGCGCGATTCGCGGATGAGATCCGCTCCTACGCAACGCCCACCTGCGCGCGATTTCGCGGGCAGGGCCCGCTCCTACAGTTCGGCATGAGGCATGGCATTCCCCTGTAGCGGACCTTGTCCGCGATAGCCGGAGGTTCCGGCGCGGTTCGCGGATAGGATCCGCTCCTACGCAACGCCCACCACCTGCAGGAGCGCGCCCTGCGCGCGAAATCGCGGGCAGGGCCCGCTCCTACAGTTCGGCATGAGGCATGGCATTTCCCCTGTAGGAGCGGACCTTGTCCGCGATAGCCGGGGGCTCCGGCGCGGTTCGCGTATAGGATCCACTCCTACGCGACACCCACCTGTAGGAGCGCGCCCTGCGCGCGATTCGCGGGCAGGGCCCGCGGCGTCAATTCCCGCCCCACACCTGCAGGCCGATCCCCAACTCCGCGGCAATCGACAGCGGCAACAGCACGGTATCCAGCAACGCGCTCCCCGGCAGGTCCAGCCGCGGGTATTTCGGCGCCTCGGTGCCGTAATGATCCTGCGGGCAACAACCGCCGTTGATGGAATACCAGTCCAGCCGCGTGCCGGCATAGATCAGCGGGGCGCCGGGCTTGTTGGCGTTGAGGGTCTTCACGGTGGCGCAGCCGCCCAGCTGCAGCAACATCAAGGCGGCTAGGAGCTTATTCGTCACTGACAAGGTGGTGTTCGCCCCAGCGCGGCAGCATGTCCTGGGGGATGCCCAGTTGGTTGAGGATGCGCGCGACCACGAAGTCGATCAGGTCGTCGATGGTCTGCGGCTGATGGTAGAAACCCGGCGCCGCCGGCAGGATCACCGCGCCCAGGTTGGACAGCTTGAGCATGTTCTCCAGGTGGATGCTCGACAGCGGCGCCTCGCGCGGCACCAGGATCAGCTGGCGGCGCTCCTTCAGGGCGACGTCGGCGGCGCGCTCGATCAGGTTGTTGCAGGCGCCGCTGGCGATCGCCGACAGCGTGCCGGTGGAGCAAGGCACCACCACCATGGCGCCGGGCGCGCCGGAGCCGGAGGCCACCGGGGCCATCCAGTCTTCCTTCCCGTAGACGCGGATCTGCCCAGGCGCGGCGCCGGTGTATTCGCTGAGGAAGGCCTGCATCGCCTGGGGCTTGCCCGGCAGGGTCACGTCGGTCTCGGTGGCCACCACCAGTTGCGCGGCCTTGGAGATCAGGAAGTGCACCTCACGGTCTTCCTGCACCAGGCAGTCGAGCAGGCGCAGGCCGTACTGCGCGCCGGAGGCGCCGGTCATCGCCAGGGTGACGCGTTCGGCTCCCGCCATCTCAGTCCTCCAGGGCCTTGGCCAGCTTGCCGTGCAGGCCGCCGAAGCCGCCGTTGCTCATGATCACCACCTGGGTGCCCGGCGTGGCCACGGCCTTCACGCCCTCGATGATGGCCTCCAGGGAATCGCACACCTGGGTCGGCACGGTCGAGCCGGCCACGGTGGCGGCCAGGTCCCAGCCCAGGTTCGGCGGCGCGTACCAGAACACCCGGTCGGCCTGGGTGACGCTGTCCGCCAGGCCGTCGCGGTGGGCGCCCAGCTTCATCGAGTTGGAGCGCGGCTCGACCACGGCGATCACCGGGGCGTCGCCGACGCGCTTGCGCAAGCCGTCGAGGGTAGTGGCGATGGCGGTCGGGTGGTGGGCGAAGTCGTCGTAGAGGGTCACGCCCTTCACTTCGGCGACCTTCTCCATGCGCCGCTTGACGCTCTTGAACGCCGACAGCGCGGCGCAGCCCAGCTCCGGCACCACGCCGACGTGGCGCGCCGCGGCCAAGCAGGCCAGGGCGTTGGCGACGTTGTGCTGGCCGGTCAGTTCCCATTCCACCGTGCCCTGGGCGGCGCCGTCGAACAGCACTTCGAAGCGCGAGCCATCGGCGCTGAGCAGGCGCGCCTGCCATTGGCCGCCCTCGCCGGTGGTCTGCACCGGCGTCCAGCAGCCCATGCCGATCACCCGCTTGAGCGCGGTTTCGTTTTCCGGGTGGATGATCAGGCCTTCGCCGGGGATGGTCCGCACCAGGTGGTGGAACTGCCGCTCGATGGCCGCCAGGTCCGGGAAGATGTCCGCGTGATCGAATTCCAGGTTGTTCAGGATGGCGGTGCGCGGGCGGTAGTGGACGAACTTCGAGCGCTTGTCGAAGAAGGCGCTGTCGTACTCGTCGGCCTCCACCACGAAGAACGGCGTGCCGCCCAGGCGCGCGGAGACGCCGAAGTTCTGCGGCACGCCGCCGATCAGGAAGCCCGGGCTCATGCCGGCGTGTTCCAGCACCCAGGCCAGCATGCTGCTGGTGGTGGTCTTGCCGTGGGTGCCGGCGGCGGCCAGCACCCAGCGGCCCTGCAGCACGTGGTCGGCCAGCCACTGCGGGCCGGAAACGTAGGGCAGGCCCTTGTTCAGCACGTACTCCACCGCCGGGTTGCCGCGCGACAGGGCGTTGCCGATCACCACCAGGTCCGGCGCCGGCTCCAGGTGGGCGGGCTCGTAGCCCTGCATCAGCTCGATGCCCTGGGCCTGCAACTGGGTGCTCATGGGCGGGTAGACGTTGGCGTCGGAACCGGTGACGCGGTGCCCCAGTTCCTTGGCCAGCACGGCCAGCGAGCCCATGAAGGTGCCGCAGATGCCGAGGATATGGATATGCATGCAGACTCCTGCAATCAAGCCTGGGAAGGCGCTTCGAATGGGCGGCAGATTAGCACAGCGCCGGGTGCCGGCGGGGTGGCTGGATGCATCAGACGGCGCCATTGGGCGGGGGTTCCGCGCAAGCCATTGGTGGGCCTGGCGTAGGGCGTATAACCGTTCGCGGTTATCCGCCGATACACCCAATCTTCACCCAAAGCCAAGGTCGAACCTGAAGCCATCCATCTACACAGCCGCCCCCACCGCCAAGGTCGAACCCGGAGCCGCCTGGGGCCTGGGTCAAACGGCGTACAACCGCGAACGGTTGTACGTCCTACGGTACGGAGCGGCTCAAACCATGGCGGCGCAGCTTGCGGTACAGGGTGTTGCGGCTGATGCCCAACTGCTGCGCGGTGCGGCTCATGTGCCAGCGCTGCGCCTCCAGCACTGCCAGCAGGGCGCCGCGCTCGGCATCGAGCAGGCAGTCGGCGTGCGCCTCCGCTTCGGGCGCGGGCCTGGGTTGCGCGGCGCGGCGGATGTCCACCGGCAGGTCGGCCAGGTGCACGCGGCCGCCCTCGCTCAGCGCCACCAGGGTGCGCAGCACGTTGCGCAGCTGGCGCACGTTGCCCGGCCAGGGATGGCCGAGCAGGACCTGGCGCACGTCCTCGTCGAGCACGATGGACCGACCCCGGGATTCCTCGGCGAGCAGTTGCGCCAGCAGCTGCGGCCGGTCCTCGCGCTCGCGCAGGGCCGGCAGTTGCAGCACCAGGCCGTTGAGGCGGTAGTAGAGGTCTTCGCGGAAGGTGCCGGCGGCCACCAGCTCTTCCAGGTTGCGGTGGGTGGCGCTGATCAGGCGCAGGTCCACCGGCTGCGCCACGCCGTCGCCCAGGGGCACCACCTGGCGCTCTTCCAGTACGCGCAGCAGGCGCGTCTGCAGGGCCAGGGGCATGTCGCCGATCTCGTCGAGGAACAGGGTGCCGCCGTCGGCCTGCAGCAGCTTGCCGCGCATGCCTTCCTTGCGCGCGCCGGTGAAGCTGCCGCCGCGGTAGCCGAACAGCTCGCTCTCGATCAGGCTTTCCGGGATGGCCGCGCAGTTCAGCGCGACGAAGGCCTTGCCGGCGCGCTCGCCGGACTGGTGCACGGCCTTGGCGAAGGCCTCCTTGCCCGAGCCGGTCTCGCCGTGCAGCAGCAGCGGCACGTCGTGGGCATACACCTTGAGCGCGCGACGGAAGTCCGC
Organism: Pseudomonas sp. NBRC 100443; assembly: GCF_030268185.1. Taxonomy (NCBI): domain Bacteria; kingdom Pseudomonadati; phylum Pseudomonadota; class Gammaproteobacteria; order Pseudomonadales; family Pseudomonadaceae; genus Pseudomonas; species Pseudomonas sp. NBRC 100443. The sequence goes on along the minus strand of NZ_BSQE01000004.1, from coordinate 262,479 downwards.
GGCCAGGCGCTCGTCGCCCAGGCACAGCCCCGGCGCGACAGGCGCCGGCCGTGATACGGGAATCGCCAGTGGCCGCGGCTCGCCCCGCAGCTGCGCGTGGAACTGGCGCCCGGCATGGCTGCGCAGCGGCCAGCTGAGGCCGGCCTGGGTGCTGGCGCGGCCGAGCAGCTCGTCCAGGCGGATGTCGAAGCAGTCTTCCACGCTGCGGCCGAGCAGGCCGTCGCGCGGGCGGTCGAGCAGGTTCAGCGCGCCCTGGTTGGCGGCGAGGATGCGCCCGGCGCCGTCGAAGGCCACCAGGCCCTCGCTGAACAGCCCGACGTACTCGGCCTGCAGGTGGAAGCGCAGCAGCCACTGGCCTTCGAAGCGGCGCAGGAAGTAGCAGCTCTCGATCATCTTCGCCGAGAGGTTGACCAGGGCCATGGTGTGGAACTGGCTCTGCCGCGACAGGTCGCGGCGCGCCGAGGACACGTCGAGCACCGCCAGCAGTTCGCCGTGGGGGTCGAACACCGGGCTCGCCGAGCAGGTCAGGCCGGTATGCAGGCTGCGGAAATGTTCGTCGCGGTGGATGGTCAGCGCCTGGCGCTCGATGAGGCAGGTGCCGATGCCGTTGGTGCCCTCGCGGGCCTCGCTCCAGTCGGCGCCCAGCCACAGCCCGGCGTGCTCGAAGGTGGCGCGCTCGGCCTCGTCGCAGACGCGGTTGAGGATCACCCCGCGGGCGTCGGTGAGCAGCACCGCGTGGCCGGCGCCGGCGAGTTGCTGGCGCAGGCTGGTCATCTCGCCGCTGGCGATCTCCAGCACCTGCTGCAGGCCTTCGCGGCGCTCCAGCATGCGCCGGTGCTCCAGCACCGTGGGCGGCAGCGTCTGCGCCGGGTCGAGGTGGTATTCCTCCAGGCAGCGCAGCCAGGAACGGGCGATCGACGGATCGGCGGCGGGGCCGCTGGCCGGTTGCTGCCCGCGGGCCACTGTCATGACCTGGCGGGCGTGGCGACTCATGGCGTTCGCACTCATTGTTATGGTTCTCCACGGAAGGGACGGCAGGCAGTCCCGGGGCGACCGTTCCCGCAGCATCGTCCAGCGCGCCGCGCAATGCAATGCCCGCGTGACCTGGCGGTCAGCCGCTGTACCGGATGCGGGACAAACTGTCACCCAGGCCTGTACCAGCGCTGCCACACCGTCCGTCGGCGGGTGCCCACCAACCGACCGCCGGCCCAGCAACCACGCGGTTCGCGCTGGCATGGCCCGGCCCTTGCTCTACGCTTGTCAGACCGCAAACGCGTCCTCCCCAACAAGCACAAGAGCCAGGAGATCCACCATGCGTTACGCCCAACCCGGTAGCCAAGGTGCTGTCGTTTCCTTCAAGTCCCGCTACGGCAACTACATCGGTGGCGAGTTCGTGCCCCCGGTCAACGGCCAGTACTTCGTCAACACCTCGCCGGTGAACGGCCAGCCCATCGCCGAGTTCCCCCGCTCCGACGCCGCCGACATCGACAAGGCCCTGGACGCCGCCCATGCCGCGGCCGATGCCTGGGGTCGCACCTCGGTGCAGGAGCGCTCGCTGGTCCTGCTGAAGATCGCCGACCGCATCGAACAGAACCTGGAAGTGCTCGCCGTCACCGAGACCTGGGACAACGGCAAGCCGGTGCGCGAAACCCTCAACGCCGACATCCCGCTGGCCGCCGACCACTTCCGCTACTTCGCCGGCTGCATCCGCGCCCAGGAAGGCTCGGCCGCGGAGATCAACGACAGCACCGTGGCCTACCACATCCACGAGCCGCTGGGCGTGGTCGGGCAGATCATCCCGTGGAACTTCCCGCTGCTGATGGCCGCCTGGAAACTCGCCCCGGCCCTGGCCGCCGGCAACTGCGTGGTGCTCAAGCCGGCCGAGCAGACGCCGCTGGGCATCTGCGTGCTGATGGAGATCATCGGCGACCTGCTGCCGCCGGGCGTGCTCAACGTGGTGCAAGGCTTCGGCAAGGAAGCCGGCGAGGCGCTGGCCACCAGCAAGCGCATCGCCAAGATCGCCTTCACCGGCTCCACCCCGGTGGGCTCGCACATCCTCGAATGCGCGGCGAAGAACATCATCCCCAGCACCGTGGAACTGGGCGGCAAGAGCCCGAACATCTACTTCGAAGACATCATGCAGGCCGAGCCGACCTTCATCGAGAAGGCCGCCGAGGGCCTGGTGCTGGCCTTCTTCAACCAGGGCGAGGTGTGCACCTGCCCGTCCCGCGCCCTGGTGCAGGAATCCATCTACCCGCAGTTCATGGAAGTGGTGATGAAGAAGGTCAAGGCGATCAAGCGCGGCGACCCGCTGGACACCGACACCATGGTTGGCGCCCAGGCCTCGCAGCAGCAGTTCGACAAGATCCTCTCCTACCTCGACATCGCCCAGCAGGAAGGCGCCGAAGTGCTGGTCGGCGGCCAGGTCGAGAAGCTCGAAGGCAGCCTGGCCACCGGCTACTACATCCAGCCGACGCTGCTCAAGGGCAGCAACAAGATGCGCGTGTTCCAGGAAGAAATCTTCGGCCCGGTGGTGGGCGTCACCACCTTCAAGGACGAAGCCGAGGCCCTGGCCATCGCCAACGACACCGAGTACGGCCTGGGTGCCGGCGTCTGGACCCGCGACATCAACCGCGCCTACCGCATGGGCCGCGGCATCAAGGCCGGCCGCGTGTGGACCAACTGCTACCACCTGTACCCGGCGCACGCTGCGTTCGGCGGCTACAAGAAATCCGGCGTGGGCCGCGAGACCCACAAGATGATGCTCGACCACTACCAGCAGACCAAGAACCTGCTGGTCAGCTACGACATCAATCCGCTGGGCTTCTTCTGATAGCAGCGAGCTTTCGACTCTCTTCCGCGCGGCCCTCGGGCCGCGCTTTTTTTCAGGCCTCGGCACGCCTGCGGCGCAGGAGCAGGGAGCCGCCCAGGGCGATCAGCGCCAGAGCGGGAATGACACTGTCACCGCCATGGGACAGCCCCGTCGGCCACTGGAGAATGACTGCCCAACCGGCCAGGAAGCACCCGCCTCCCAGCCACCGACGCAACGTCCGGCGGCGAACCAGATGATCGACCGAGACGATCAGGACGAGCGCCACGGCGTACTGGAGTATGTCGCTCATCCGCGGGAAGCTCCCGTCTTGAGCAGCATGGACTGGGTAGACCGCTGCGGACCTATGCCACCACTCACTACGGCATCGGCGCCGACAATTCGGTCGCCGATATGGTAGGTCGGCAGCCGATCGAACGCGAAACGCCTGCTTGCGGCCCCCATGGCCAATCCTGCGATGGGATGTATACGCGAGCCGGCTGCCGTGGCGATCCCGGCAACGGCATTGGCGACACTGACTCTCTGGTGGTTCAAAGCGTCGGCCTGCTCCCGGCTCAAAGGTTCGGATACCAGCACGCCAAACATGCAGAGGCGATCCCTCGCCTGCATGTAGTCGAAAACATCCAAGACAAACTCGGCTATGTCCTGATTCCAACGGAGCGTTCGATCGTAGTTCAACGAACGTAACCGGTTCCGCTCGGCAGCAACCAGTTGAACGATCATCAACGAGAAAACGATGCCATGCGCGTTTTGCGCCTGGCGGCACTCTATCTTCATGGACGGCGACCCGGCAGGTTTGCCCCGTATTCGGCGGCAGGTCGGCCAGATTCGGATTTGCCCTCGATCCGGACTATCGGACAACGGCCTGATCGGCCGCCTGAAAAGTCCCAGTTTCAAGTGTGTAGGGCGCATAACCGTTCGCGGTTATCCGCCGATGTCTCCCGCGCGGGAGCCTGTCCGGCATGGATGGGAAATTCGCAGTCAACCTGTAGGAGCGGGCCCTGCCCGCAATTCGCGCGCAGGGCGCGCTCCTACATGGGAACGGCGCGGGTCGCACAGCATAATCCGCGCCGGAATCTCCGGTTATCGCGGTCAAGGTCCTACGTTGCAGGCGTGCGCCGGCGCGGCCGGGAAGATCAGGCTTCGTCGCTGCGCCATTGCCGCGGGCTCACGCCGAACCAGCGGCGGAAGGCGCGGGAGAAGGCGCTGGTCTCGGAATAGCCCAGCAGCGGCGCCAGCTCGGAGATCGGCCGCTGGCGCTGGCGCAGGTAGTGCACCGCCAGTTCGCGGCGGGTGTTCTCCACCAGTTGGCTGAAGCTCAGCCCGGCCTCGCGCAGGCGCCGTTGCAGGCCGGCGGTGGTCAGCTCCAGGCGCTCGGCGATCAGTTCCAGCACCGGCTCGCCCTCGCTCAGGGCCAGGCGGATCTGGGTGCCGGCGTCTTCCAGCAGGTCCGGCCCGCGGCCCTGCTCGCCCAGGCGGCGGATCACGTCCTGCACCAGGAACAGCAGGTTGGCGTCGCGCTCGGGCATCAGCCGGCCCTTGATGTCGGCCTTGGGCACCAGCAGCGAATTACAGCCGCGCTGGAAGTGCACCGGCGCGCCGAACACCCGCGCGTGCTCCTGCCAGTCCTCCGGGCGGGCATGCTCGAAGCCCACCGCGCGCGGCGACCAGTCCTGGCCGAGGGCGTGGCGCAGCAGGTTCAGCGCCATGCCCATGGTCAGCTCGGCATCCTGCCGGCGGTCGAGGATGGCGCCGTGCTGCACCTGGTAGTCGAAGCGGAAGCACTCGCCGCAATCCACCAGGCGGATCAGGGTGCTGTGCTGGTGGAAGGGAAAGGCCGCGGCGAAGTTGCGCAGGGCGTCTTCCAGGGTTTCCGAACACAGCCCCACGTAGCCCAGCAGGCCAAGGGCGCGGGGCTGGAACTGCTGGCCGTAGCGCAGGCCGAAGTTGTCGCAGCCGGACTGCCGCGCCGCCTCTTCCAGCACCTGGCAGTAGTTGGTCAGGGCCAGGCTCAGGGTGGGGTGGCGCAGGCGCTCGGGGTCGATGCCGGCGCGGCCGAAGACGCGGTCGATATCGCCGCCCTGGGCGGTGATGAAGCCATCCAGGCCGCTGGCGGCGGCGGACAGCACGCCCAGGTTGCTCGCCGAGGGCGTGGCGACGGCACAGGAAAACAGGGACGGGTTCATGGGCACGCTCGTTGTTATTGATCGCTTATCCGACAAAACTACTTAGCAATTACCGTTTACCGTTAGCAATTACCGTGCCTCGCCCCGGAGGCCCGAAATACCCCATGACAGCCACCCCATCGGCCCCTGGACGCGACATTCCCGTGCAGGCCCCGCGCCATCCTGGGGCGATGGGTAACACCTCGTTGCAACTTGACCGCAGAGGCCGCACGGCGGGCTCCAGGGTCAAGTCCTGGGCCCCCGCCGTCGCTACCATCGAAGCCAGGCAACCCGTCCACGCCCCGAGGGGCAGAGGAGTCCGCAATGAGCGCATCACAACTAAAACCGACGCTGGGAACCTTGCACCTCTGGGGCCTGGCCGTGGGCCTGGTGATTTCCGGCGAGTACTTCGGCTGGAGCTACGGCTGGGGCACCGCCGGCACCCTGGGCTTCCTGGTCACCACCCTGATGGTGGCCCTGATGTACACCTGCTTCATCTTCAGCTACACCGAACTGACCACCGCCATTCCCCACGCCGGCGGCCCCTTCGCCTACAGCCTGCGGGCCTTCGGCAAGACCGGCGCGACCATCGCCGGCATCGCCACCCTGATCGAGTTCGTCTTCGCCCCGCCGGCCATCGCCATGGCCATCGGCGCCTACCTCAACGTGCAGTTCCCGGCGCTGGACCCAAAATGGGCGGCCACCGGCGCCTACGCCATCTTCATGACGCTGAACATCCTCGGCGTGAGCATCGCCGCCACCTTCGAGCTGGTGGTCACAGTGCTCGCGGTGGCCGAGCTGCTGGTGTTCATGGGCGTGGTGGCGCCGGGCTTCAGCTTCAGCAACTTCGTGCTCAACGGCTGGGCCGGCTCCAGCACCTTCAGCAGCGCGGCCATCGGCGGCATCTTCGCGGCCATTCCCTTCGCCATCTGGTTCTTCCTCGCCATCGAGGGCGCGGCCATGGCCGCCGAGGAAGCCAAGGACCCGAAACGCACCATCCCGCGCGCCTACATCGCCGGCATCCTCACCCTGGTGACCCTGGCCATCGGCGTGATGATCTTCGCCGGCGGCGTCGGCGACTGGCGCGAGCTGTCGAACATCAACGACCCGCTGCCGCAGGCCATGAAAGCGGTGGTCGGCAACAACTCCACCTGGATGCACATGCTGGTATGGATCGGCCTGTTCGGCCTGGTGGCCAGCTTCCACGGCATCATCCTCGGCTACTCGCGGCAGTTCTTCGCCCTGGCCCGCGCCGGCTTCCTGCCCCCAGGCCTGGCGAAACTCTCGCGCTTCCAGACCCCGCACCGGGCCATCCTCGCCGGCGGCGTGGTGGGCATCGCAGCGATCTTCAGCGACAACCTGATCAGCCTGCAGGGCATGACCCTGACCGCCGCGATGATCACCATGAGCGTGTTCGGCGCCATCGTCATGTACATCATGAGCATGCTCAGCCTGTTCAAGCTGCGCCGCAGCGAGCCGCACCTGGAGCGCACCTTCCGCGCGCCCGGTTACCCGATCGTGCCGGGCATCGCCCTGGCCCTGGCGCTCGTCTGCCTGGCTGCCATGCTGTGGTACAACCAGGTGATCGCCCTGGTGTTCCTGGCGCTGATGCTCGCTGGCTTCATCTGCTGCAACCTGGTGATCGCCGCGCGCCGTGGCGTGCCGGCCAGCTTCGCCAGCGAAGGTTGATCCACCCGCGCCGGGCCGCGAGGTCCGGCGCCGTTGAGCACAAGGAGTTCCCATGCCCGGATACGCCCACAGCGTCGGTGGCCAGACCTGGCGCTTCGACAGCCTCAGGCAGTTGATGGCCAAGGCCAGCCCGGCGCGCTCCGGCGACTGCCTGGCCGGCGTCGCCGCCAGCAGCGACGCCGAGCGCGTGGCCGCGCAGATGGCCCTGGCCGAGGTGCCGCTCAAGCGCTTCCTCGACGAGGCGCTGATCCCCTACGAAGCCGACGAAGTCACCCGCCTGATCATCGACGGCCACGACCGCGCCGCCTTCGCCCCGGTCAGCCACCTGACGGTGGGCGACTTCCGCGACTGGCTGCTCGGCGACGCCGCCGACGAGGCCAGCCTGCGCGCCCTGGCGCCGGGGCTGACGCCGGAGATGGCGGCGGCGGTATCGAAGATCATGCGCGTGCAGGACCTGGTGCTGGTGGCGCAGAAAATCCGCGTGGTCACCCGCTTCCGTAATACCCAGGGGCTGCGCGGGCGGCTGTCCACCCGGCTGCAGCCCAACCACCCCACCGACGACCCGGCCGGCATCGCCGCCAGCGTCCTCGACGGCCTGCTCTACGGCAACGGCGATGCCATGCTGGGGATCAACCCGGCCACCGACAGCCTGCAATCCATCTGCACCCTGCTGGAAATGCTCGACGCCATCATCCAGCGCTACGAAATCCCCACCCAGTCCTGCGTGCTGACCCACGTCACCAGCTCCATCGAGGCGATCAACCGCGGCGCGCCGCTGGACCTGGTGTTCCAGTCCATCGCCGGCACCGAGGCGGCCAACGCCAGCTTCGGCGTGAGCCTGGCGGTGCTGCAGGAAGGCTACGAGGCGGGCCTGTCGCTCAAGCGCGGGACGCTGGGCGACAACCTCATGTACTTCGAGACCGGCCAGGGCAGCGCGCTCTCGGCCAACGCCCACCACGGCGTCGACCAGCAGACCTGCGAGGCCCGCGCCTACGCCGTGGCCCGGCACTTCAAGCCGTTCCTGGTGAACACCGTGGTCGGCTTCATCGGCCCGGAATACCTGTACAACGGCAAGCAGATCATCCGCGCCGGCCTGGAAGACCACTTCTGCGGCAAGCTGCTGGGCGTGCCCATGGGCTGCGACATCTGCTACACCAACCATGCCGAGGCCGACCAGGACGACATGGACATGCTGCTGACCCTGCTGGGCGTGGCCGGCATCAACTTCATCATGGGCATCCCCGGCTCCGACGACGTGATGCTCAACTACCAGACCACCTCCTTCCACGACGCCCTCTACGCCCGCCAGAGCCTGGGCCTGCGCCCGGCGCCGGAATTCGAGGAGTGGCTGGAACGCATGCACATCCTGCAGCAGCGCGAAGGCAAGGTGCGCCTGGCCGAGCAACTGCCGCCGGCGTTCCGCCCGGCCCTGGCGCAACTGAACTGAGGACGCGCGGATGAGCGAAGAGAAGTCCACCGCCACCCCCAACCCCTGGCAGGAACTGCGCCGCCTGACCCCGGCGCGCATCGCCCTGGGCCGCGCCGGCACCAGCCTGCCGACCAGGGCGCAACTGGACTTCCAGTTCGCCCACGCCCAGGCCCGCGACGCCGTGCACCTGAGCTTCGACCATGCCGGCCTGAGCGCCGCCCTGGCCGAACGCGGGCGCGCCAGCCTGCTGCTGCACAGCGCCGCCGCCGACCGCCACACCTACCTGCAGCGCCCCGACCTGGGCCGCCGCCTGGATGAAGACTCGGCGGCACTGCTGCGCCAGCACGGCGAGGCCAACCCCGCGGGCTACGACCTGGCCGTGGTGGTGGCCGACGGTCTCTCCGCGCTGGCCGTGCAGCGTCACGCCCTGCCCTTCCTGGAACGCCTGGAGGACATGGCCGCGGCCGAGAACTGGAGCCTGTCGCCGGTGGCCCTGGTGCAACAGGGGCGCGTGGCGGTGGCGGACGAGGTGGGCGAACTGCTGCGGGCGAAGATGGTGGTCATCCTCATCGGCGAACGCCCCGGCCTCAGCTCGCCGGACAGCCTCGGCCTGTACTTCACCTGGGCGCCGAAGGTCGGCCTGAACGACGCCTACCGCAACTGCATCTCCAACGTGCGCCTGGAAGGCCTGAGCTACGGCATGGCCGCCCACCGCCTGCTGTACCTGATGCGCGAAGCCTGCCGCCGTCAGCTCTCGGGGGTGAACCTGAAGGACGAGGCGGAACTGCCGACGCTGGAAGGCCAGGGGCCGGGGGCCAACTTCCTGCTGGCCGGGCGCTAGGGCACGCTCCTGCTTCGTAGGATGGGTTGAGCGAAGCGATACCCATCACCCTGACCGCATGGGTTTCGCAGGCTCAACCCATCCAACGAAAAGCGCCTCGGCGCAGCTGGCAGGACAATTGCCCTGCGTCCGGCCGAAACACCACTGTCGATCAAACGCTCGCTTGGATTGCGCTTTCAACGATTTCTGGTGCAGCATCTGGGGCAGTGTTGTGCTGGCACAGCACCTGCATCGTGACAGCAGCCCATTCACCGAACGCAGAGATCCGCCCATGCGCATCGTGCAAGCCACCCTCGATCACCTCGACCTGCTCGCCCCGCTGTTCGTCAAGTATCGTGAGTTCTACGGGATGCTGCCCTACCCCGAATCCTCGCGGAAATTCCTCGAGAAGCGCCTCAAGCGCAAGGAGTCGGTGATCTACCTGGCGCTGCCGGACGACAGCGAAGACAAGCTGCTGGGCTTCTGCCAGCTCTACCCGAGCTTCTCCTCGCTGTCGCTCAAGCGCGTGTGGATCCTCAACGACATCTACGTCGCCGAGGACGCCCGCCGCCAGCTGGTGGCCGACCACCTGCTGCAGCACGCCCGGCAGATGGCGCGGGAAACCAATGCCGTGCGCATGCGCGTGTCCACCAGCACCAACAACGAAGTGGCGCAGAAGGTCTACGAGTCCATCGGCTTCCGCGAGGACACCGAGTTCAAGAACTACATCCTGCCCATCAGTGACGATCTCGTCTAAGCCGAGAGCGCATTACGCTGGCAATGGCTTAACGCCAGCATTACAGTGAAGCATCGCACGTGCCGCCCGGCGTTCGGCGGCTAAGGGGCTCCATGGGCATTCCCCAGCGTCTACTGCGTCACTTCTCCCTGCTCCTGCTGTTCGGCCTGGGCACCGTCCAGGCCGATACCCTGCGCGTGGCCACCCTCGACTGGGAGCCCTACGTCGGCGCCGACCTGCCCGGCCAGGGCCTGGCCAGCCGCATCCTCGACGAAGCCCTGGCGCTCAACGGCGACCGCGCCGAGCGGGTGTTCCTGCCCTGGCAGCGGGCCCTCAACGAAACCCGCGAAGGCCACTACGACGCCCTGATGCCGGCCTACCTGTCGGCCGACCGCAGCCGCGACTTCTACACCTCGATGCCGCTGCTGGACTCGCAACTGGGCTTCTTCCACCGCCGCGACCGCGCCATCGCCTACCGCGCCGGCGACCTCGACAGCCTGCGCCCCTACCGCATCGGCGTGGTGCGCGGCTACGTCAACCAGGCGGATTTCGACAAGGCCGACTTCCTCACCAAGGAAGTGGTCAACAACGACTGGCAGAACCTGGAAAAACTCCTGCGCGGGCGCCTCGACCTGGCGGTGGTGGATCGCTACACCGGCTACCACCTGCTGGCGCGCAACGCCCCGGCGCTGCGCGAGCAGCTGGAATTCATCGAGCCGCCGCTGGAGGTCAAGCCCCTCTACGTGCTGATTCCCAAGACCCGCACCGGCGGCGAGGCGCTGGCCGCCAACCTCGACCGCGGCCTGCGCACGCTGCGCCAGAGCGGGCGCCTGCAACAGCTGATCGCCGACGCCCACCTGGAAACCGCCCAGGGCATCCGCGCCGTGGCCGAACACCCGCTAGCCGAGCAGGTACCAGGCGCCGCCGGCCACGACCGCGCCCGCGAAGGCGCCGACAACCGCCCAGCGGCGCCAACCCTGGACTGGCAGGCGAGCCTGCGCTAGCCCGGCCCCGCTTCGACAGCCGCACCGGCGCCAAAAGCCCCCCGGACAGGGACATCGGGCGAGGTTCCGACAGAGATTTCCACTGCGGAACTGCAGCCTTCATGCCGACAGTCTTTTCACTCGAGCGCTGTAATATCCTGCAACCTGTCGTGGACAGACGCCTGCGACAAAGCGCGCCCCACGGCAACGCGGGGGTGCCTATAATGCCGGGCTCGGCAGTTCACCACGCGGTTTTCAAGGCGCCTCATGGATTTCAACCCGATCGACCTCGTTCTGCATCTCGACACCTATCTCTCGCTGCTGGTCAACAACTACGGGGCCTGGATCTACGCCATCCTGTTCCTGGTGATCTTCTGCGAAACCGGCCTGGTGGTAACGCCCTTCCTCCCCGGCGACTCCCTGCTGTTCATCGCCGGTGCCATCTGCGCCACCGGCGGCATGGACCCGTGGGTGCTGGGCAGCCTGCTGCTGTTCGCGGCCATCAGCGGCGACAGCACCAACTACGTGATCGGCCGGACCCTGGGCAAGCGCCTGTTCAGCAACCCGGACTCCAAGGTGTTCCGCCGCGACTACCTGGACCAGACCCACGCCTTCTACGAGCGCCACGGCGGCAAGACCGTGACCCTCGCGCGCTTCCTGCCCATCGTGCGCACCTTTGCCCCTTTCGTCGCCGGCATGGCCTACATGCCCTACCTGCGCTTCCTGTTCTTCAGCGTCGCCGGCAGCATCGCCTGGGTCGGCGGCCTGGTCACCCTGGGCTACTTCTTCGGCAACGTGCCCTTCATCAAGCAGAACCTGTCGGTGATGATCATCGCCATCATCGCCTTCTCCCTGGTGCCCATGCTGATCGGCGTGGTCCGCCACAAGCTGGCGCGCAACGGCAAGCCGCAAGCCTCGGAGCGCTGATACCGCGATGTGGTCGTTCAGCGCCTGGCGCCGCCGGCGCTTCCTCGCCCGCCACCCGCTGGACGCCCAGCTGTGGGCCGAGGTGCTGCGGCGCCTGCCGATCCTCGACGGCCTGAGCGAAGAGGAACTGCGCCTGCTCGGCGAGCGGGCGCTGCTGTTCCTGCGCGACAAGCACCTGACCGCCCTGCCCGGCGTCGAGCTGGACGACTTCCGCTGCCTGCTGCTGGCGGCCCAGGCCCAGTTGCCGCTGCTGCACCTGCCGGAGCTGAACTGGTACGGCGGCTTCCACGAGCTGGTGCTCTACCCGGACGACTTCCTCAGCCCGCAGAAGCACCGCGACCCGGCCGGGGTGATCCACGAGTTCGACGACGAGCGCAGCGGCGAAACCTCGCTGCAGGGCCCGGTGGTGCTGGCCTGGCCCGGGGTGGAAAGCGGCGGCGGCTGGGACGCCTACAACCTGGTGATCCACGAACTAGCGCACAAGCTGGACATGCTCGACGGCGACGCCAACGGCCTGCCGCCGCTGCACCGCGACATGCGCATCGGCGACTGGTCGGCGGCCATGAAATCGGCCTACGACGAGATGAACCGCAAGCTCGACCGCCATCCCGAGGCGCACACCGCCATCGATCCCTATGCCGCGGAGAACCCGGCGGAATTCTTCGCCGTCACCAGCGAATACTTCTTCACCGCCCCGGACCTGCTGCACCAGGCCTATCCGAAGGTCTACGAGCAACTGGGGCTGTTCTACCGGCAAGATCCGCTTGCGCGCCTGCAGCGACTGCAGCGCGAGCACCCCGACTATCAGGAAACTCCGGCGCACTGAGCGATGTCTGTGGCTTGGCCACGGCAATCTGCCTATAATCCGCCGCACTTTTTCGGCCCGACCAACCCCCTTGGAGTCGTCCATGAGCTACAGCAGCATCCCGGCTGGCAAAGACCTGCCGAACGACATCTACGTCGCCATCGAGATCCCGGCCAACCACGCGCCGATCAAGTACGAGATCGACAAGGACACCGACTGCCTGTTCGTCGACCGTTTCATGGCCACCCCGATGTTCTACCCGGCCAACTACGGCTTCATCCCCAACACCCTGGCCGACGACGGCGACCCCCTGGACGTGCTGGTCGTGACCCCCTACCCGGTTGCCCCGGGTTCGGTGATCCGCGCCCGTCCGGTCGGCGTGCTGAACATGAGCGACGAAGCCGGCGGCGACGCCAAGCTGATCGCCGTACCGCACGACAAGCTGAGCGTGCTGTACCACGACGTGAAGGAATACACCGACCTGCCGGCCCTGCTGCTGGAGCAGATCAAGCACTTCTTCGAGAACTACAAGGACCTCGAAAAGGGCAAGTGGGTCAAGGTCGAAGGTTGGGGTAACGCCGAAGAAGCGCGCTCCTACATCACCAAGGCCGTCGCCGCCTTCCAGGCCAAGTGATGGTCGCGGGGCAACCCGCCACGAAGAAGCCCCGCCCCGCGCGGGGCTTTTTTCTGCGCGTAACGGTCACGTCCGTCGCAACGACGGCGCCTGGCGGAAATGCCATTAGGCAAGCCCGGCCGAATTTGCTAAAGTGCGCGCCCAAGACGCCGGTCCCAGAGCCGCGTCCACAGCATTCAAAGGCGGTCGCTGCTTACCAGAAGTAAGGACGGGCCACCCCCTGAAGAGCCGGCCACAAGCCGGCTTTTTTAATGCCCGCAGAAATCCACCAATGTCCGTCAAGCCCTAGAAAATCAAGGGCTTGAGACGTACCATCTGTCTCTCAACATCCACCAATAATCGATAGAATCTCCCGCCAAAGTGTGGGTGAAGGTGTGGGTAGATAGGGAGTCTGTATGGGTAAGCTAACGACCAAGACCATCGAATCCTTGGCTAGGACTGCAGAACCTGGAAAAACCAACGATGGCGATGGGCTCTACTTCCAGGTAGCCAAAGGCGGCTCTTCGAGCTGGATCTTTCGTTACAAGCTGGACGGGCGAAGCCGTGAAATGGGACTCGGCCCCTTCCCGGTCATTACCCTCAGCCAAGCGCGGCAACTCGCAGCGGATCAGCGAAAACTTCTCGCGACCGGGATCGATCCCCTAGCCGCCCGAGATGCAGAACGAGAAGCGAAGCGAGAGGCTGAGCGCCAAGCTGCAGCGCGTCGTACCACGTTCGAAGATCTTGCCCGCGATCATCAACAGGCCCATGGAGCCACCTGGTCTGAAAAATGGCGTAAAGGCTGGCTGCGGAAGCTGGAGCTATACGCATTCCCCATCATCGGGAAGTTATCGGCTGACGACATCCAAACCGAGCACATGCTGAGCGTCTTGCGGCCGATTTGGTCGACAAAAACTCGTACCGCTGATGAGGTGCGTGGACAGATAGAGCAAGTGCTGGACGCAGCCAAGGCTCGCCGCCTTCGCGGCGGTGACAATCCCGCCCGCTGGCGCGGCCATCTGGAAAACCTCCTCAGCAAAGCTGAAAAGAAGAAAGCTCGGCAACGCCAGCACTTCCCAGCCATGCATTGGCGCGACCTGCCGGAGTTGATGAGCAAACTGACTGAAGATTCCAGTCGGGATGCTGTAGCCGCGCGTCTGCTGATCCTGACCGGCGCTCGCTCCCACATGATTCGCTTCGCTCAATGGTCCGAGATGGACTTTGCAGCCGGGATATGGGCGCTTCCAGCCGAACGCATGAAGATGAGAAAGCCATTCGTCATTCCTCTACCCTCTCAGGCTGTGGATATGCTGCAAAGCCTACCTCGTACGGATTCGCCGTATCTGTTCCCAGGGAAAGGCAAGAGCGGTGCCATACATGCTAACGCCGTACGGAGCCTGCTGCATAAGCTCGGGCACGCTGACATCACTCGACATGGTTTCCGCTCGACATTCCGGGACTGGGCTAACGAAAACACTCATTACCCTCGAGAGGTATGTGAGTTAGCACTCGCCCATGATGAGCGGGACCAGACGGAAGCAGCTTACTCCCGCTCAGATTTTCTAGAGAAACGCAGGGCGTTGATGGCTGATTGGGCTGCCTTCTGTACAAGCTTCGAGCGGCAGGCGTAACTATCGAGCGTAACCGGGAGGAATTGGCCAGGAGCGGCCCGTCAACATCAATGCCGCGATCTGTCGGCCGACTGTTGTAAATCTCACTTATCGGGAGGAAATCCGGATGGGACGCGTTCTGATTCATCTTCAGTTGGCCGTGGACAAATCCAAATAACCCAAACATGTATAAATATACAGGATACCGAGCACCCTAGATCCAAGTCATCCGTACCTGCTAGACCACCTGATGGCCTTTTGATAACTTCACCGAAGGACCCGAAGCCATAGGGTCACAAGGAACAGACGATTGATGCCCCACCCGCGTCAGCGCATTTCGGAAGGATAACGATGGGCATCGCCTCCCGATGAGTCTTAATAAGGCAGGCATGCAGTGATTACTACACCAATTGGTAAGTACACTGGTATTACCTGGGAAGCAGAATGTCAACTCGTTTTCAAATTCAAGCACGGTGCAGATGGTTATCAGCAGGTCCCCGCGTCTCCAGGTGATTACGGAATAGAAGGTTTCACTAAACATACAGGCTATGCCTTTCAATGCTACTGCCCCGAAAAGCAGTACCATCAAGATGAGCTCTATGAAAGCCAGAGAGACAAGATCAATAAAGATCTGGTAAAGCTCAAGAAAAATACTATCGAACTACAGAAAATTCTTGGCGAAACCAAAATTAAAAATTGGTGTTTCGTCACACCCGAAATTAATCGAAACAAACTTCTTTCGTATGCTCAGACCAAGCAGGCAGAAGTGAGAGCGTGGGGGCTTCCACATCTCGATAAAAACTTCACAATTCTGTTACACGATCATGAGTTCTACATACAAGAATTCAACATGCTGAGAATATCAGCAGGCCTGCCCCCATGCCTGGGCTCGCCAACAGAGACATTACCAAAAGTAAACGCTACATCTGAGCCATACGACGAGAATTTGCTCAGAAAGTGTCGTCTACGCATGCCAGGTAAATCTGCAAAGAGTATTGAAGGCCTGGTCGAACTGACGACCAAGAGTTTTCTTGATCATGACTCCTACTTTCAGTCCCTGTACGACCGGTCGCCCCAGACGTATGTGAATGTCGCTCGAATTGTGAACGCTTTTGAGCAGGATGTTCAGGAATGGGGCTTCACGTCAGACGCAACGCCCGAGCAGTTAACAGAACTGGTGAAGGCCACATTGATGGAGTACTTGGTCACCGACCGCAACCTCAATATAGACAAGTCGACGGCGAGTGAGGTGGTGCGAAGAACCATTGCTCGGTGGCTTGCGATCTGTGAACTGGACTTCAACGAGTAGATTATGGCTCAGCTTAAATTCACAAGACGGCCCATCCCGGTACTTTCGGAGCTTCGCCCTCTTTACAAAATATCCCAGGCACTACTGATTCTTCATCTGTCGGGGCGCGGAGCCAAGTGCAGCCTACCCAAAATCCATCTTTTGAACTGGGCTCTCAAGACACCCGAACGCATCAAGGCACTTGCGACTGGCGCTGAACAAGGTCAACTGCATCTTCCGATCTGGGGCTTTGACCCGGCTATGGCCATTGCATTAAATCTCGCGTTCAAAGATTCATTGATAGCCCCCACCACAACGGGATTTGAACTCACCCCCATTGGCAAGTCCTACGTAAATTTGATACTCGCTGACGACACTGTGCTCGGTGAAGAGAAGGCTGCATTGCGATCAATCGGGAAGAAAATCACGGAAGACATGATAAATTCCGTATCCAAGGGATGGGAATAACGATGTACATTAAGGCAATCAAAATCGACATCCAAACGGACACTGGCCCATTCGGATTTTCCACGAAATTCAGTCGCAACTTGAATATCATCCGAGGCCGAAACTCGGCCGGCAAGAGTACAATTGTTCATGCGATAATGTACGCCATGGGTATGGAGGAATTACTGGGTGCTCAGAATGAAAATGCTCTGACTTATGCCCTCAAGGATCACCTTGAACATGATGAACTAAAGCATCACATTATAACCTCTAAAGTCACGATCGAAATCGAGAGTAAAGGAAAAACCATTACTGCAACTCGAAGCGTGAAGGAAAAAGGGCTCAGCACCAAACTCATACAAATACAAGAGTGCTCAGCCCTAACTAAGGGGGAGACGGCCCCCACTCTATACAAGTTCCTTCATGACGGCCTTAGTGCACAGATCGAGGAAGGGTTCTTCACCTACTTTGAGAAATTCCTTGGACTACAATTGCCATTGGTGCCGAGAACCAATGGCAAGCCCGTAAAACTTTATTTGCAGTACATATTTGCAGCGATGATAATCGAGCAAAAACGCGGATGGACTGACTATATTGCCAATCTTCCTTACTTTGGTGTAAGGGATGCACGAATTAAAATTGTCGACTTCTTGGTTGGCACTGATGTTTTTGAAACAGGTGCCAAGCGTGATCGTTTAGATCAGGAGTCGAAGTCAATCTACGATGAGTGGCAAATCCTTTATCGGACGCTCCTCGCCGAATCACTTAAACTCGGCTTTAAATTCTCTAACATTTCAAAAACACCTACAGCAAATTTTAACGCCGAACTTGTCGACTTCCACAAAACCTCCGAAGTTGCAACGGAAAGCATCCTGGAGTACAGGAAGCGCAAGATAAATGAGCATGAACTGATTGGCTTGAGACTATCCCAACAGGGTGAGACATCAACTCCGGAAATTACACAATCCATCGAAAAGCACACAAGCGAACTTGAGCATTTCACGGTAGCTTATGAAACCTGCTTAGGAAACCTCGCCTTACTGCGCGCCAACATTAACAGCAATCGAATCAATACCCGTCAAGCTAAAGACGAGCTTACAAAAAACCAAGCCGCACAAAAACTTATTAACTTTGGTGCATTGCTCAACTTGTCGACCGCAAGCAACTCTTGCCCGGCCTGCCATCAAACCATTGGCAACTCTCTTGTCGACTTACATGAGAGCACGCCTCACATGGACATCAGCACTAATATTGACTATCTGACTGCCCAGTTGCGAATGCTCGAAAGAGAGAAAGGCGGGATAGACCAGTCAATCAAAGAAGCTGAGGCTCTCAAAGAACAACTTTCAAGAAACATCGTCACCACAAAGTCTACACTGAGGGCACTGCGATCTGATCTAAATTCCAGCTCTTCGGTATCCAAGACAGGCATCAGACTACAAGTACAGATCGAGATGGAACTAGAAGAGCTTACCAAGTTTGAAGAGTACTCGGATCAAGCACTCGACGCGCTTGCTCTACTGGCAAAACGTTTTGAGGATAATCAGAGAATCCGGGCACTAATACCGGACACTCATTACTCGCCTACCGATCTCGCTAAGTACACGCTTTTCGAAAAGATGTTTCGCGCCAATATCGGTGCTTTTGACTATCACAGCGCGGCGATTGGGGACATCGAGTTTAACAAGGACAACCTCCTGCCATACCTCGCCAAGATTGAGCTCAGGGAGATCAATGAACGGAGTGTGCCGACTACACCTAATACCATCGATTCCTCTACCACGCTCTCAATCGCCAGAAGTGATGACAGTCCCAAAGGCAAGGGCAATATCGCCAGGGAGTCCAGTGCTAGTGATTTCGTGCGCCTGATCTGGAGCTATCTGCTGTCCATTTACCAGACTTCATCTCACCCGACTGTCAACGGCAATCATCTGGGGTTCCTTTTACTGGACGAGCCTGGGCAGCACTCCATGGCAACCAAGAGTCAACAGGCGCTGTTCCAACTATTGTCGTCGGAAACTGGCCTTCAGAGCATCGTGGCAGCTTCGTTTGAGGACAGTGAGGCTACGTACAGGGAGGCAACCTCAAACGTCGATTTTAAGCTTATACAGCTCGGCGACAAATCGATCTCCCCCCTTGTTGGGGCTGCTGATCATTAAGGTTGTAGGGGATTTTGGCTTTCCTGCTTTGCAGATCAATGGGGCCAGAGACATTGATCTAAACATCAATCCTCTAAAGCCAATCGCCTTGACCCAATTGGCCCCGGCCAAACCCGCTCCTTAACTTTAAAATTAGAGCCGACAAAGTGAATCCATCTACTCCGACATGGAAGCTGTTCGAAGAGCTTGTACATCGCATCCTACAAGTCAATAAATTTTCCATTACTGCGCATTCGCCTAGAGGGGATGCAGGGTTTGACTTTATTGGAATGTTAGGTGGCGACTCTTGGGCAATAGAAGTTAAGCACTATAGGACAGTGCGCCCGCAACCCTCGCTTATTGAGGCTGCAGCTACGCGCCTCGTCAACAATGGGATCACGGCCCATGCAATGAAAGGCATGCTTATAGTCTCGTGCATTCTTCCGCCCGAACTGCGAGAGGTACTCGAGCAAAAATTCAGTGTCACATTCGTCGACCGAGTGGACTTAAGAATTTGGGCATCTGCCACACCTGTGCTAGCAGAAGAACTGGATGCGCTTCTTGAGACTGATCCCAGCGTACTTCAAGTCACTGCGTCGCATCGTCGATCTGACCCACTCCTTATGAGCAAATCTAT
Organism: Pseudomonas sp. NBRC 100443; assembly: GCF_030268185.1. Lineage (NCBI taxonomy): Bacteria > Pseudomonadati > Pseudomonadota > Gammaproteobacteria > Pseudomonadales > Pseudomonadaceae > Pseudomonas > Pseudomonas sp. NBRC 100443. The sequence goes on along the minus strand of NZ_BSQE01000004.1, from coordinate 243,362 downwards.
CAGGGAGGTTCCAGTTCCCCCTCAAGACACGCTCGGCACGCAACTGTGCCAAGAGCTCAGGGGTATAAAGAAAGGTAAGTCCGCATGGGCGGAGTACGAACGAGCCTGTGCCAAGATACTCAAGTACCTGTTCCCTAACGACCTTCATGGCTGGCACTTGCAGAAGCGAACAGACGATGGGCTCAATCGATTTGACTTTGTATGTCGTATCAGACCAACGACTGAGTTTTGGCAGTTCTTGATTGATCACCTCGACAGCCGCTATGTATTGTTCGAGTTCAAAAATTACACTGGCAAGATCAAACAGGGGCAAATTCTCACGACAGAAAAATATCTTCTTGAGCGCGGACTAAGAAGAGTGGCGATTGTAATGACTAGGACCGGCGCTGAGGCACACGCGATTACGATGACGCAAGGCGCCATGCGTGAACATGGAAAATTGATGCTTATCGTGAACGACGAGAAAGTGTGCGAGATGCTTCACATGAAGGAGCGAGGAGAGGATCCAACCGACTGTCTCTTTGAGCTCGCTGACAATTTCTTGCTCTCCCTGCCAAGGTGAGAGTCCAATTTTCCGTTTTAGTGTCTGGTTTAGCTGCAGCTGAAGTCCAGCGTTAGCCACGGGCCGCTGCTAGCCTATTTTTGCCCGTCGCAATAGGAGAGATGAGTCGACAACAGTTCAAATCTACCAAGTTTTTCGTCTTGGCCAAGCTTCCTCGGGTGATACTGCTTTTTTTCGTGGCTATTCGGGGCTGACCAAGGAATTATAGGATATCCAAAAATAATTCATATCACTCAATCACAGGCATTACTAAGGAGTCACACTATGAACCTTGATGATTTTTTCTTGAGGATTGATGAGAAGCTTAAAATAACCAAGGAAAATGAAAATCTGCCAAAAGTGGCCACAGATAGAAATCTAAAGATACTTAAAGAAGCGGTGAATCACATTGCACCCCTGGTAGAAAATTACGCAGCTAAGCTGCAAGAGCGCAACCTCAAAGCCGACATCCGAAATTCAGATGAGAGCATAGAACTCAGCTTAACCTACAAAGATGGCAGTCATCGAACCATCACTCTTGGTAGCACTTCAAGAGAGAAGCTCATCGGGATAGCTGTCGAGCACGTCGATAGCAGTGGGGGCACTGTAATCTCACTAGATGACTCTCATTCCTACGATTCAGAAAGTTGGGAGGATAATATTTACGAGAAGCACTTAAGAAAATTCATCGAAGACTTTATCTCTTGCGCAGAGAGTCATGGAGGGGTCTAACTGCCTGGACACCTCAAGCCACTCACAATGAAAACACGAGGCGGGCTAGAGCTCACCTTCTTAGCCGAAACCTGCAACGAGTTGTCTATCTCAGCAATTCGATTCGAAAAAGCCTCAGTCCTACATCACTGCAATGACATACCCACCATGGAGGCTCCCCAGCCATGTCATTGCAGTGCCCTCGCTGTAACTCTCCCAAGATCACTTCCCTGCATCCTGCCATGAAGATCGGCGCCCTGGTCGGCACGGTCGGTGGCGCAGCTCGTGGTGCATCCGCCGCCCTTGCCGGCGGCCAGGCCGGTGCGGCAGTCGGCACCATTGCTGGTCCATTGGGCATCACCCTCGGCTCATTGTCCGGCGCCATTCTCGGCGGCTTGGCCGGTGGCGTCGGCGGTTGTGCTCTGGGCGCCCAACTCGGCGACCAACTGGATCGTCACGTCCTCGCCAACAACCTCTGCCTGATCTGCGGGCATCGCTTCAACCTGCCGACCTGATCGGTTTCGTTCATCTCCCCCTTCCCTTTCATCCCTTCCGCCGGTGCTGCGCGTTGCGCAGCGCTTTATGCCGGCTATTGCTCACAGGAAACTCATCATGGCTCATCTTATCGAACGTATGGCATATGTCGGCGAAGCCCCCTGGCATGGCCTGGGTAGCCGCCTCTCCCAGAAACAACCGCTGGAAGTCTGGCAACGCGAGGCCGGCATGGACTGGCAGATCCAGGAAAGCCCCGTCCACTTCAAAGCGGATGCGGTCGGCCACCTAGGCAGCATCCACTCCTTCCCCGAACAGAAGGTGCTCTACCGCTCCGATACCAAGGCACCGCTTTCGGTGGTCTCTCAGCGCTACCAGGTGGTGCAGCCCAAGGAAGTGCTGGAGTTCTACCGTGACCTCACCCAGGTCTCTGGCTACGAGCTGGAAACCGCTGGCGTACTCAAGGGTGGCCGCAAGTTCTGGGCACTGGCGCGCACCGGGCAGAACACCTCGCTGAAGGGCAACGACCTGGTCAATGGCTACCTGCTGTTGGCTACGTCCTGTGACGGCACCCTGGCCACCACGGCGACGCCAACCACCGTGCGAGTGGTGTGCAACAACACCCTGACCATCGCCGTCGACGGTGCTACCCGGGCGATCAAGGTGCCGCACAGCACCCGCTTCGATGCCCAGGCGGTCAAGAAGCAACTGGGCATCGCCGTCTCGCAATGGGACGAGTTCATGTACCGCATGCGTCACCTGGCCGAGCGCAAGGTGCAGTGGCACGAGGCGATGGGCTATTTCATGCAGGTGCTCTGCGATGCCCAGCCCAACAATCCGCTGCCGGATACTCTGCCGAACGAGCGCGCGTTGCGTTGGGTGCAAAGCCTGTACGAAGGCCGCGGCCGTGGCTCGCAGTTGGAAGCCGCCAATGGTACTGCCTGGGGCCTGCTCAATGCCGTCACTGAGTACGTCGACCACGAACGCCGGGCGCGCAGCAACGAGTACCGCATGGACTCGGCCTGGTTCGGCCAGGGAGCAGTGATCAAACAACGCGCCCTGGATGCGGCCCTGCAGTTGGTGGCCTGACGGCCGCTCCCCCTCTCGGTATTCCTCTTTGCCCAACCGGTTCTGCGACGACAGCGGTCGCTCGCTGGTACCGCGGCGTTGGGCGTTCTCTTCCACCCGCCGGGGTTCCGCTCCTGGGGAGTGGGCCTCGGTGTTTCATTGGAGGTCTCTCTCATGGGCTGGCTGTTCTCATCCCGTACCCGGGCAGAACTCATCCAAGATCTGATCCGCCCCGAAGACACAGCACGGGCCTATGTTCGTGTGCTTGTGCATACCTTGCGCGGCAATGTGCTGTGGTCGGTCACCGAAGCGACGGCGAAAACTGAACGCGTTCACCCAGACCTCGCTCCCGGCGAGTCCATGCGCTACATCCGCTGTGATCTGTTGCAACGCAGTGGCGGTGAGTGGGGGTACAAAGCCATGGATGAGTCTATGGCGCCGTACTACTACAGCTGCCCGCTGCGCTATCTCGATATGGCCAAGGAACTCTCGCCCGGCTGGCGCGAGAAGGTTCGTGCCCATCACGCACGGCGCCGTCAGTCGGCGACCGCTACAGCCGGTGCTGTAGCCCGGTAAGTGGGAGAGAGCCCAGCCCCGCCTGGATGCGCTCCTCCCGTTGATGGCCTGACGGCCCCCACTCCCTCACTCGATGCCCGACTGGCTTTGCCGGCCGGGCATTTTTATGTCCGGAGAAAAATCCTCATGACGCATGCCCATTCCACTCCCAGTAGGGCACGGCAGCGCCCTGCCCTTCGCCTGGTCGGCACCAAGGACCTGTCCCGCGATGACTGGCTGGCCGTGCGCAAGCACGGTATCGGCAGTTCGGATGCTGCGGCTGCGGTCGGTCTCAACCCCTACAAGTCGCAGTTGGAACTGTGGTTGGAGAAGACCGGCCGCGATACCGGACTGCCCAAGAGCGATCCGAACGACGAGGACACCCCGACCTACTGGGGCAACATCCTCGAGCCCATCGTCGCCAACCACTACGCCCGCCGTACCGGCAATCGGGTACGGCGGATCAATGCCGTGCTGCAGCATCCCGATCCGAAGCTGGACTGGATGCTGGCCAACATCGACCGCGAGGTGATCGGCGCCAGCGACGTGCAGATCCTCGAATGCAAGACCGCTGGCATCAACGGCGCCCGTCTTTGGAAGGAAGGCGTGCCGGTGTACGTGCAGTTGCAAGTGATGCACCAGTTGGCGGTCACCGGCAAGCAGGCGGCCGACGTGGCCGTGCTACTCGGCGGCCAGCACCTGGAGATCCACCGCGTCGAGCGCGACGAGGAGCTCATCGGCCGGCTGATCGATCTGGAGCGCGACTTCTGGGGCTACGTGCAACGCAATACGCCACCGCCGGCGGATGGTTCCGACTCGGCGGAGCAAGCCCTGCGCTGCCTGTACCCTGAGGACCAGGGTCACACCCTGGACTTCACCCAGGATCCGCTGTTGTCGGCCGCCTTCGACGAGTTGCAGGCCGTCCGCGCCAGCCTGGAATTACAGAACAAGCGCGAAGCCGAACTGAAGCAACAACTGCAGCAGGCCATGGGCGATGCCAGCCGGGCCTTGTTCACCAACGGCACGGTGTCCTGGCGCAAGGCCAAGGACAGCGTGGTGCTCGATGTGCCGCGGCTGCTCAAGGAAAAGCCCTACCTGCTGGTGCGCTACCCCACCACCAAAACCGGCAGCCGGCGCTTCCTGATCACCTGAATTCGATTCCCCCTTGACCACCTCGGCGTTTCCCCTGCGCCGGGGTGGTCTTTTTTATTCATCCACTGGAGAACCACCATGCTCAAAGGCTTGGCTATTACTCCGCCGGTGCTCGGGCGGATTTCCATCGGCAAGGTCGTCGAGAAGAACGGCAAGCGCCTGCCGGAGAAGGACGATCAATTCACCCTCACCTCGCAGGTGCAGTTGCGCGATGGCTGGTTGCCCCATCCCCTGGACGAAGAACTGCGCAAAGCCCAGGGCGGCAAGATCCGCAGCATTCCGATCCGCCTGCTGTTCAACGCGCCGGAGCTGAACTTCCGCGCGGAGTATTGCTTGTTCGATCGACAGACTGGGCGACCGGTCTGCGTCGGCAATGGGGAGACCTGCAAGCGTCGAGGCCAGGACGGTATCGCGTCGTTGCCGTGCCCATCACCGGATGCCTGCCCACTGGCCAAGGGCGGCGCGTGCAAACCCTACGGGCGCCTCAATGTCGCCATTGGCGATGAGGATCCACTGGGCAGTTTCGTGTTCCGCACCACCGGCTTCAACAGCATCCGCACCCTAGCAGCGCGGCTGCAGTACCTGCAGGCGATTTCCGGCAACCGCCTGGCGTGCCTGCCGCTGGAGCTACGCCTGCGTGGGAAGTCCACCCGACAAAGCCACGGCTCGCCGATCTTCTACGTCGACATCACGGTGCGCAGTGGGCTGTCGATGGAAGAAGCGCTGCTGCAAGCGCGGGAGCTCGATGAAGCACGTCAGGCCTCTGGCTTCGACCAGGTGGCGCTGGACGCCACGGCGCGGCTGGGCTTTGCCAATGGCGCTTTCGAGGACAGTGACGAAGAAACGGGGGCCATCGCTGAAGAGTTCTTCCCGGAGCCTGCTCCTGAATCGCCCCCTTCAACTGCTCCTGCAGCAGAACCGCTCACCACGCCGAAACCCACCCTGTCGACGCTGCTGAAGGCCCGTGCCGAAGCTCGGGCCCAACACGCCGCGGACTGATGTCCGCGGCGTCACCCCACCCATCAACCTACGAGGAGGATCGCGCCATGAACCTGGTGCGCTTCATTGGTTTGCTGTTCGTGTTCATCGGCGTGCTGGCCAGTTGTGCGGTGGCCGTTGCGCTGCTGGTACTCATGCTGCGTTTCTGGCCAGTGCTCATCACGCTTGGACTAACCGTACTGCTGCTTCAGCGCTTCATTCGCAGGACCGGAATTTCACCTGATTGAAACAACATGACAGGAGCCGAAAAACCACTTACCCGGTCAGTCCTTTCTCGAATCCTTTCTTTTCATATCTGTCGCAACAGCTCGTAAAAGCTGAACCGGGTCTTGACCCGACTGGATGGCGACGACGCGGGCAAAGAGCTCAATCGATGACATGCCTAGTGCATCTGCCATCTGCTCGAACGTCGTCAGCGTCGCCTCTTGCTTGCCTGATTCCAAGCGGCTGACGTGTGCCTGATGTCCCAAATCGACTTGAGCCAGATACCTCTGACTCCTCAATTCTTTCAGACATAAGGCGAAAGCGACCTTCAGCTCCATCGCGGATCTCTTCGCTTAAAGATGAAGATAATCCTTGAAGAGCTCGAAAGTGGTATGATCACATAGTCATGTCACTCGAGAATAAATCTCAAAAACAGATTAACCCAATAACCCTCCTTCGCTAATCAGACATTACGCAAGGAAGCTGTATGCGAGACGCACACACCACGAAAGCACGTAGTTCTACGAAGAGATCAGCACCAACACTCATCAGGCCTAAATCTCATTCACGAGAGACCTCCGTCATGAAAATGATCAGAGCGCTAGCCCTGCTGTTTGCCTTTGCCATCAACGCCATGGCCACCTGTATTGCACATGCGGGCACGGCCGAATGGACCTCCAGCTACACCCAGGGCGTGGAGGAGCACTTGGTCGACGACGGCCACGGCAACCAGTTGAACATCACCTGCCCGGACGATGACGAAAGCCCCGTCTCCGCCTACGCCACCCTCGCCGGCAAGCGCTACTCCTCCGAAAAAGATGGCTTCGACGTCATCGTCGACGGCACCACCTTCAGCAATCCCTTCTACACCGACTGCGAAGCCTGCAGCTCCAGCTTCCCGGGCTTCTGGGCCGCGCTGCGCAAGGCCCGCACCCTGCAGCTCAGTGCCGGTGGCCAGACGGTGACGCTTCCGACCCAGAACCTTCCCCAGGTTCTCCAGCCCCTGACCAGCAAGAAAAACCTCTGCCGCTCCGCCTGGTAATCACCAGCTCTTTCACAGGAATCCGTTCAATGAAGAAGTACATCCCCCTACTGCTTATGGCTGTGGCGCTGTCCGGCTGCGGCGCGGAACCACCCATCACCGTGGAGCTGGGGCACAACCCCTATTGGGGATCGCCTCAGTTGCAGATCACCGCCAAGAAAGACGCCGTCACGATCAACAGCGTGACCATCAACCGTGGCAACTGCAAAGCCAACGCCTATGAAGTCCTGCCCTACCAGGTGCCGTTCGGTGACGTCCTGAAGGTCGACTCGCGCTACTGCCAGAAGATCATTGAGGCGTCGATCTCCACCAGCGAGGGTGATTACGACTTCAGCTTCGGCAACTAGTCCCACCCTCCGCTAACCCCACTCGGAATACCCAACTCCGCCCACGGCCATCACTTGGCCGTGGGCGGAGCAGGGACCCTTTTGTTTTTTGAAAACCCAGGAGCTGCCCATCGAGACACACCCCAAAAGAACAAAGCACCACGGCCAGACACACTCAAGGATCTGAACTCATGACACCGACGTACCGCAAAACCCTCCTCGCCCTGGCCATTTCCGCCAGTGCCCTGCCCCTAGCCGCGCACGCTTTGACGCTGACCAACAGCGGCCTGGACAGTGAAGGCAACACCTACACCGACAGCACCGAAGTGACCGGGGCCTTCACGGGCAGCGACCAACCTCTTCGCTTCTACAGCGACACCTTCAACCACGACCTGGTGCTCAACGCCCAGGAGCAAGCCACGGGGGATGATCTCAATGGCGTCGACCTGTCCTACGCGGGTGACGACGACAATCCCTCCTCCATCGGTGCGCCCACCGAAGTGTTCGGCAACCTGCAGAACAAGGGCAGCATTTCGGTGAGCGGTGCGGGCGTCACCGGCCTGCTGATCGACCCCGCAGTTATCCACGGCAACCTGGTCAATGAAGGCACCCTGCAGGTGGCCGGTGGTGTCCTTGAGGGCGATGGCATTCGCGGCCTCAAGTTCGCCGGCCAGTCGGTATTGCAGGGCGACCTGATCAACGCCGCCAGCGGCAAGATCCTCGCCGATGGCGACGAGGCCACCGGCATCCAGCTCAAGGGCGGCACCATCGGCGGCAAGCTGATCAACAACGGCCTGGTCCAGGTCAGCGGTACCGAATCAACGGGCGTTCTCGCCACCTATGACGACGACATGGGTAACCCGGATCGAGTGGACCTCGGCGGGATCGAGAACCACGGCAGCATTGTGGCCAGTGGCGACGATGCGACGGCGCTGCGCCTGGATGGTGTGAGCTTTGCCGACGCACCGGTGCAGGTGCTTAACACCGGCGCCATCCAGGCTGACGATGCCGCCATCGAGGTGGGCGCCTTCGACATCGACGGCGCGAATGCCAGCAATACCCTGGTCATCCAGAACAGCGGCACCCTGATTTCCCAGGACGAAGCCATCGATGCCTCCCAGGCCAGTGGCGGCGTGCGCCTGGTGTGGAATGCCGGCAGCATCACCGGCAACCTGATCGACCTGTCCAACATCGAAGTGAACGGCGACGTGACCTTCAATGGCACCGACGCCAGTACCGATGGCGCGAACATCCGACTGAAGGACTCCGGTTGGCTGGATGTCGGCAGCGATGCGGGCAACACGCCGGCGCACCTGGAATTCGCTCAGCCGCACACCACTATCCAGGGCAACCTGGACGTGGCCGGCAACTCGTCGCTGGGGCTCAACCTGAGTTCGGCCACGGATCCGAACAAGGCCGTGGTTGCGGTCTCCGGCACGGCGGAATTCGCCAAGGGCTCGCAGATCCAGCTGGCGGCCCAGGGCAATGACTTCAAGGCCCAGGGCACGACCTATACCCTGATCCAGGCCGGCACCCTGCAAGATGACGGCGTCAGCGTAACCAGCCGTTCGGCCCTGCTGAACGTCGACACTGTCAGCAGTGGCGATAACCAGATCCTGGCCAAGGTCAGCACCAAGGACCAGGACGAAGTCGGCGACGTGATCGGCCAGATTGGTGGCTCAGCCAACGCCCAGCGTGCGGGCGCAGCCTTCAGCCAGGTAGTCGCCGGGTTAGCGCAGAGCAACCCTAACGATCCGGTGTTCCAGGCCTATGTGAATGCCTCACAGGACCCAGCAGCACTGAAGCAACTGGCTGAGCAGCTAGCCCCTGAGGTGAACGGCGGTGCGACCCATGCGGCCACCAGTGGGCAAACGCTGATGAGCAACGTCACCGGTAATCGCACCAGCAGCCTACGAGGTGCATCCTCGGGCGATGTGCTGCAGCACACCGGTGTCTGGGCCCAGGCGTTGTACAGCGATGCCAACCAGGATCTGCGCGATGGCGTGGCCGGCTTCAATGCCTACAGCCACGGCATCGCCATTGGCGCCGATGGCCAACTGACCGATCAATTGACCCTGGGGGTGGCCTACAGCTTCCTGCATACCAGCGTGAACAGCGACACCGGCAACACCACCGACGTCGATGGCAATGCCCTCACTCTGTACAGCGGCTTCGAACAGGGCAACTACTTCGTCGACGCCAACCTGAGCTATGGCCTCAACGACAACGAGAGCAAGCGTCGTATCGTCGAGACCACCGCGAAAGGCGATTACGACAGCCAGGTCCTAGGCGCCAACGTCGTCGGTGGCTACACCTACCGTCTGAGCGAGCAGTTCCTGGTCGAGCCGCGGTTGGCTGCCCGCTATGCGCGCGTCGATATCGACGGCTACCACGAGAAGGGTTCGTCGGCGGCTATCAAGGTGGATAGCCAACGCTACGAGGTAGCGGAGTTGGGTGCTGGTGTGCGGGTAGCGGGTGACTTCCAGGTCGGTAACGGCAACCTGCAGCCGCAAGCCAAGCTGATGGCCTACCATGACTTCGCCGCGGACGAAGCCCAGAGCACCTCGACCTTTGTGCTGGGTGGTACGCCCTTCGTGAGCCAGGGCGCCAAGGCGGTGCGCAACAGCTACGAAGCAGGTGTCGGTGCGGACTATCACCTGGGTGCGGTCACGGTTGGTGTCAGCTACGACTACACCGGCAAGACCGACTTCAATGCCGACACCTTCACCGCCAAGGTCCGTTACGACTTCTGATGAGCAACCACCTTTCCGGCCCACGCAGGTGGGCCGGTTTTCTTCGAGCCCTTCGAGCTCTCCCGGCGCTGCTGCTCGGCGCCCTCCTCGTCGGCTGCCAATCGCCTCGCGAGGCACTGCAGCAGTTGGCGGATGCGCATGGGCGGCAACTGGAGATCCTGTCGGGGCAGCCGTTCCCGTTGGCCATGCTTCCACCGCAGAACGCCACGAAAGCCACTCGTTTACGCGTCTACCTGGAAGGCGATGGCCATGCCTGGGCCACGGCAACACAACCCAGCTTGGATCCGAGTCCGCACAATTTGTTGGTGGCGCGGCTGGCCGTGGCCGATCCGACGCCGAATGCCTACCTAGCGCGGCCTTGCCAGTTCGTCACCGCACCGGCCTGCGAACCCACGCTCTGGACCTATCGGCGGTTTTCGCAGGAAGTCGTCACCCGCCTCAGCCAGGCCCTGGACCAGATGAAGCAACGCTATGGCAATCGAGAGTTCGAGCTAGTGGGGTATTCCGGTGGTGCAGCGCTGGCACTGATGCTGGCGGCTCAGAGGAATGACGTTGCTCAGGTACAAACCTTGGCCGGCAACCTCAGCCCACGACTTTGGGCAGAAATAAAGGGGCTCTCGTCCCTCAGCAGTTCTCTGGATCCGCTGGACTATCAGGGTCGGCTAGCGGCAATACCACAGCGACATCTGGTGGGAGACACAGATAACGTTGTCCCAGCATCGCTAGCCAAGGCGTACATAGCACTACTGCCTCTATACGCCTGCAGCCAAGTTGTAGTCTCCCCGGCTACAGATCATCAGCAAGGCTGGGAGGTTGCCTGGAAAACATGGCGAGATAAGCCGTTGAATTGCGAAGGGGATTGAGTTCAACGTAAGAATGGGCCGCCTTTCACCGTTGGCAGAGATAAGCCCTCCCCTTTCCACTCGACAAGGCAATCATCCGGAAGCGCTAAGAACAGGACGACCTGTCATCTATCGACCCGTTGCTGAAGATGCGCCGGATAGCGCTCACCGACGACCTCGATCTGCCGCAGTGCGGCGTCGATGGTAACGAGGTCCGTGGCGTCCAACACCAGGGCCGCCGCGCCGAGATTCTCCTCCAGACGGTGCAGTTTGGTAGTACCGGGAATAGGCACTATCCAGGGTTTCTGAGCCAACAACCAGGCGATGGCGATTTGCGCGCGAGTTGCACCCTTGCCCTCGGCAATGCGGCCGAGCACCTCCACCAGTCCAGCGTTGGCTTTGCGGTTCTCCTCGGAGAAACGTGGCACGACATTGCGGAAGTCGTTCGTCGAGAATTGGGTGTGATCGTCGATAGCCCCCGTGAGGAAGCCCTTGCCCAACGGGCTGAAGGGCACGAAGCCGATGCCCAGTTCTTCCAGCAGCGAAAGGATTTCCCGCTCCGGCTCGCGCCACCATAGCGAGTACTCGCTCTGCAGTGCCGCCACCGGCTGTACTGCGTGGGCCCGGCGGATGGATTGCGGGCCTGCCTCGGAAAGGCCGAAGTGCATCACCTTGCCCTCGCGGATCAGCTCACCGACGGTGCCGGCCACATCCTCCATCGGCACGTTCGGGTCGACGCGGTGCTGGTAGAACAAGTCGATTCGGTCGGTCCTCAGGCGCTTGAGCGAAGCCTCGGCCACCGCGCGGATGTTCTCCGGACGACTGTCGAGGCCTAGGGTGGTGTCGCCCTCTTTGAAGCCGAATTTGGTGGCGATTACCACCTCGTCACGTACCGGCGCCAGGACTTCACCCAGTAACTGCTCGTTGGCGAAGGGGCCGTAGGCCTCGGCGGTATCGAAGAAGGTCACGCCGCTGTCGAAGGCGGTGCGGATCAGGCGGATACCGTCGTAACGATCCACCGCTGGGCCGTAGCCATAGCTCAGGCCCATGCAGCCCAGGCCCAGCGTCGATACCAGCAAGCCGTCTCGGCCCAGCGTGCGTTTGTCCATCGGATTCTCTCCTGTATCGGCAACGGGCGGGAACGCCCGGCAAGTCGTCTGCGATGAACTTTACCCAGAGACCTGCGTGTCGATTAGACGGAAAAAGCCGCATTCGCCTATGAGCGTATCTCATGTATCTACACCCTGAATTCATGAGCACACCTCATAGCTCCAAGTGCATTGCGCCCCTTAATCGCTGGACTGCCGAGGTCTAGCATGGGCCAAGCCGTTCACTCGCCAAGCGGAGAACACCATGAACGAACGCCCTTCCACCGCCCACAAGGCCTTCGGTGACATCGCCCCGGCGCTGGCCGACTACACCGACCAGGTGTTGTTCGGCGATGTCTGGCAGCGCCCCGGCCTGTCGCCACGCGACCGCAGCCTGGTCACCGTGGCCAGCCTGGTGGCGTGCTACCAGGCCAACGAACTGCATTTCCACCTCGGCAAGGCGCTGGACAATGGCCTGACCCGCGAAGAGCTGATCGAGGCCATCACCCACCTGGCCTTCTATTCCGGCTGGCCCACGGCCTCCACCGCGTTGGCCGTCGCCCGCCGGGTATTCGCCGAACGCGGCGCCACCATCTGAGGACCTACCCATGGAATACCGTTACCTGGGACGCAGTGCCCTGAAAGTCTCGCCCCTGTGCCTGGGCACGATGATGTTCGGCGGCGAGACCGACGAGACCACGTCGCGACGCATCATCGACAAGGCCTTCGAGCAGGGCGTCAACTTCATCGACACCGCTGATGTCTACCACAAGGGGCACTCCGAGGAGGTGGTCGGTCGCGCCATCGCTGCCAACCGCGACGACTGGGTGATCGCCAGCAAGTTCGGCTACGCCTTCGGCGACGCGCCGAACGCCCAGGGCCAGTCGCGCAAGTGGATCTACCAGTCGGTAGAGAACAGCCTGCGGCGCCTGGACACTGACTACCTGGATATCGTCTATTTCCACCGCAACGTGACCGATGCGCCGTTGGAGGAAGGGTTACGCGCGGTGGGCGAACTGATCCGCCAGGGCAAGGTGCGCTACTACGGCCTGTCCAACTTCCGTGGCTGGCGTATCGCCGAGGTCGTGCGCCTGGCCGACCGACTGGGTATCGACCGGCCGATCTGCAGCGAACCGCTGTACAACCTGGTGGACCGCACCGCCGAGGTGGAACAGCTGCCCGCCGCCGGCCACTTCGGCATCGGCGTGGTTCCCTACAGCCCGCTGGCCCGCGGCGTGCTCACCGGCAAATACCGGCCCGACGCCGAACCACCGGCGGACTCCCGCATCGGCCGTGGCGACCGGCGCATCCAGCAGACCGAGTGGCGCCCCGAATCCCTACGGATCGCCCAGCGCATCGCCGAGCACGCCGCGGGCCGGGGCACCACGCCAGCCGCGTTCGCCCTGGCCTGGGTGCTGAACAATCCGCTGGTCAGCTCCATCATCGCCGGCCCGCGCACCGAGGCGCACTGGGACGGTTACCTGCCGGCGCTCGACATGAATCTCACCGCGGAGGACGAAGCACTGGTGGACAGCCTGGTGCCGCCTGGCCATGCCTCCACCCCAGGCTACAGCGATCCCGCCTACCCCATCGAGGGCCGCCCGCTCCGCTGACACGCCCTGCGGATATGCCACGTCCTGCGCCCGGCCTCTAGTCCCGATGGCGCAGGGCTTCCACCAGCACTGCGAAGGCGCGAGACTTCTGCCGCCGGCTCGGGTAGTAGAGGTGGTAGCCGGGGAAGGTCGGGCACCAGTCCTCCAGTACCTGTTCCAGGCGGCCTTCGGCGACATGCCCGGCGACCATGTCCTGTGGCAGATAGGCGAGGCCGAATCCGTCCAGCACCGCACGCAGGATGTGCGGGCTGCTGTTGAAGGTCAGTTGGCCTTCGACTCGCGCCTTAACCTCATGCCCCTCCCTGACGAACTCCCAAGCCATCAGCCCGCCGTAGGTCGGCAGGCGCAGGTTCACGCAGTCGTGGCCGGCCAGCGCCTGCACGTCGTCCGGACGGCCGTTGCGGGAGAGATAGGCGGGGCTGGCGACCACCGCCATGCGCAGGTCCGGAGCGATACGCACGGCGATCATGTCCTTGGCCACTTGGTCGCCCAGGCGCACCCCGGCATCGAAGCGCTCGGCGGCGATGTCGGTCAGGCCGTAGTCGATGCTCACCTCGACCTTGATGTCCGGATAATCCGGCAACACCTTCGCCAGCTTCGGCCAGAGCACGGTAGTGGCGGCATGTTCGGCGGCCGTGATGCGCAAGGTACCAATCGGCTTGTCGCGGAAATCGCTGAGTGCCGCGAGTTCGGCCTCGATCTCCTCGAAGCGCGGCGCCAGTGTCTGCAGCAGCCGCTCGCCGGCCTCGGTAGGCGAGACGCTGCGGGTGGTGCGACTGAGCAGGCGCAGGCCGAGACGCGTTTCCAGGGCACGGATGGTGTGGCTGAGCGCCGACTGGGAAACCCCAAGCTGCGCCGCTGCCTTGGTGAAGCTGCCTTCTCGTGCCACCGTGGTGAAGGCAACCAGATCATTGAAGTTTTCCCGAGGCATGCAGACACCGCAGTAGTAGAGGAAATTGTATTAAATCGACATATCGGCCCGTTAAGAACACGAGAACAGGCTCGTGAGTACAGCGAAGACGCCGGAGATGGCGATGCCCTGGCCGGTCATACCTTCGGTGACACGCAGATCCGTTGCCATGGGCGTGAGCAGGCTGACGGGCAGGAACTCGGAGGCGATCAGTGCGAAGGCGCAGACAGCCAAGACGAAGACGCCGCTCCAGGACGTTGGCTGCTCTTGGCGCTCCCGAAGGGTGTCGGTGCCCTCGGAAGCCTTGATGACGGTGGTGGCGACCTGTCCACCGACGACCAGACGAATCCTCATAGAGAACTCCTTGGAGGGCGCGGACGAGGTATCGCTCGCTGCCCGAGCCACCGAGCCACCAGCTATGCACGCCACCAGGGCCAGACAGGCGCCGGCGAGGAGCATCGACGTCCTGCGGCGCGACGGAGGCCAGGAGAGTGAGGGAGCGTTTTTCATGACCGCCATGATGGCGAATCGAGGCCAGGCCGAACAGCTAATTGATTCTTAAAGAGCATATAAGCTCTACTAATCAATTCGCGCGAGCCAAGAAAATAGCGAGAGCCATCAACGATTCCCTGTGGTGAGTCAGGGAGCGCCTATTGCCTCCTGGCGACAGCATCAACGCCAAATACCTATCTGGTCTGTTGTACGGATCGACCGCCGAGTGCTCTTCCGGTGATATTTTTGACCAAGGCCGATCAGCGAATGCTCTCTATCGGTTGGAAATTGACCAACCGGCTGCTAGCCAGCGACGCAGTTATATCCCACAACCGTAAAGCCTGTTGAGCCTCCAGTGCCAGGTGCTTTGGTTCGAACTTCTTGGGGTTGCGCAGGATGCAACCCGAAGTCCCGAGACTGTTATTCTGGACTAGCAAGCGCACCGCGTTCTGCGCCGACTTTTCCGGCGAAGTGCCCAGCAGGCCCATCAAGCGCATGCTCAACGGCATTGCCTTGTCTGCCATGGCCTTAGTCTTTGTCGGCCCTACGCAGGAGGCGCTAATGCTCACCGGCAGCTGCTTTTCCCTGAAGCGGCGCGCAGCTTCCTGGATGTGCAGGAAGCCCAGTACATGGGTACCCAGCACCGCCTTGTAAAAACCCCATTTGCGGCGCTCGAACTGCAAGTCGTCCAGATCGGCACGGATGAAGCCGGGAACATCGCCCGCGATATGCACTATTCGTCCATCGCCTGAGGCCACAAGGTTGTCGAGCAGAAGTCGGTTAAGCGCCGCTCGGGCGAAATACTGCAAGGCGAAAGCGAACTCGAACCCATCACTGGTGACCAGCTTTACATGAAAGGCCGACATCGCCGTATGCATCACACCATGCAGTTGCGGTGCCCACGCTACCACCTCCCCGGCCACCCGTTTGATACCCGCGACGGTGGCCAGATCACCGGTTAGGAAGTCTGCGCTGCTCGCGCCTTCTTGCCGCAACGTTGCGACCACTGCGTCTCCCGCAGCCTGACCACGCCCGACGATAAGGATTGCCGCGCCTCTTCGGGCCAGCTCGATTGCAGCAGCACGGCCAATGCCGGTCGAACCGCCGAAGAAGACGAACCGCTTGTTGCGGACATCACGCTCGGCCCATTGCGGTGTCGATCGAGAGACCATGCTGAAGCTCCTTTTTGGGAAATTGCCTGAATAAAAAAGTAGGAGCCGCACTGGTCGGGCCACCCTGAGATGGCCCACCCCAGCCGCTCTGCCTGCTCCTACGAAAGGGGTCTGGCAGACGAGACGACTCAGAGCGTACGCTCCAGCTCCGGCACCAGTTCGAACAGATCGCCAACCAGGCCGTAGTCGGCGACCTGGAAGATCGGTGCCTCTTCGTCCTTGTTGATGGCCACGATGACTTTCGAGTCCTTCATGCCCGCCAGGTGCTGGATGGCACCGGAGATGCCCACGGCGATGTACAGCTGCGGGGCGACGATCTTGCCGGTCTGGCCGACCTGCATGTCGTTCGGCACGAAACCGGCGTCGACGGCGGCGCGGGAAGCACCGACGGCAGCGCCCAGCTTGTCGGCCAGGGCGTAGAGGATCTTGAAGTTGTCGCCGTTGCCCATGCCGCGGCCACCGGAGACCACGATCTTGGCGGCGGTCAGTTCCGGACGGTCGGACTTGGCCAGCTCTTCGCCGACGAAGGCGGACTTGCCGGCGTCGGCCGGGCCGGAAACCTGCTCGACAGCAGCCGAACCGCCTTCGGCGGCGACGGCGTCGAAGCCGGTGGTGCGCACGGTGATGACCTTGACCGGAGCCGAGGACTGCACGGTGGCGATGGCGTTGCCGGCGTAGATCGGGCGCTTGAAGGTGTCGGCGCTGACCACGTCGATGATCTCGGAGATCTGGTCGACGTCCAGCAGCGCGGCGACGCGCGGCAGGTAGTTCTTGCCGTTGGTGGTGGCGGCGGCCAGGATGTGGCTGTAGCCCTTGCCCCCGCTCTCTTTAACAAGAGCAGCCACCAGCGGGGCGACGTTCTCCGGCAGTTGGTGGGCGTAGGCGGCGTCGTCGGCGACCAGCACCTTGGCAACGCCCGCGATCTTGGCGGCGGCTTCGGCTACGGCACCGACGTTCTGGCCGGCGACCAGCACGGCGACATCGCCACCGATCTTCTGTGCGGCAGCGACGGTGTTCAGGGTGGCAGCGCCCAGGACGCCGTTGTTGTGCTCAGCGATTACCAGGATAGCCATCAGATTACTTTCGCCTCGTTCTTCAGTTTCTCGACCAGTTCAGCCACGGACTTGACCTTGATGCCGGCGCTGCGGGCAGCCGGAGCTTCCACTTTCAGGGTCTTCACGGTGGAAGCGGTGGAAACGCCGAGGGCGTCCGGGGTCACCACGTCCAGCGGCTTCTTCTTCGCTTTCATGATGTTCGGCAGCGACGCGTAGCGCGGCTCGTTCAGGCGCAGGTCGGTGGTGACGATCGCCGGCAGGTTCAGCGCAACGGTCTGCAGGCCGCCGTCGATTTCACGAGTGACGTTGACCTTGTCGCCGGCAACCTCGACCTTGGAGGCGAAGGTGCCCTGGGCGTAGCCGGTCAGCGCGGCCAGCATCTGGCCGGTCTGGTTGTTGTCGCTGTCGATGGCCTGCTTGCCGAGGATGACCAGCTGCGGCTGCTCTTTGTCGACCACGGTCTTCAGGGCCTTGGCAATGGCCAGGGAATTCAGTTCTTCGTTGCTTTCGACCAGGATGGCGCGATCGGCGCCCAGGGCCAGGGCGGTGCGCAGTTGTTCCTGGGCGGTGCTCGGGCCGACCGAAACCACCACGATTTCACTGGCGACGCCTTTTTCCTTCAGACGCACAGCCTCTTCCACGGCGATTTCGCAGAAGGGATTCAGGGCCATCTTCACATTGGCCAGGTCGACGCCGCTCTGGTCGGCCTTGACCCGGACTTTGACGTTGTAATCAGTGACTCGTTTGATCGCGACAAGAACCTTCATGACTTCCTCGTGGACAGCGAATGGATGGTGCGCTCAAAGGCTGTAGTGGTTGAGCTCGCGGGCGATCAGCAGGCGCTGGATTTCGCTGGAGCCTTCGTAGATCTGGGTGATGCGCGCATCACGGTAGTAGCGCTCGACTGGATAGTCTTCGAGATACCCGTAACCTCCATGTATCTGGATGGCGCTGGAGCAAACCTTCTCCGCGATCTCTGAGGCGAACAGCTTGGCTTGCGAGGCTTCGGACAGACACGGCAACCCCTGAGTCTTCAGCCGAGCCGCGTGCAACACCATCAGCCGAGCGGCATTGAGCCGGGTATGCATATCCGCGAGCAGATTGGCGATGCTCTGGTGGCCGATGATGGCTTGGCCGAACTGCTGGCGCTCGCGGGCATAGCCCAGCGCAGCTTCGAATGCGGCACGGGCGATGCCCAGGGCCTGGGCGGCAATACCGATGCGTCCGCCTTCGAGATTGGACAGCGCAATCGCAAGTCCTTTGCCTCGTTCACCGAGCAGGTTCGTCGAGGGAATGCGACAGTTCTGCAAGGTCACCGCGCAGGTGTCGGAAGCACGTATTCCCATCTTGTGCTCACTGCGATCGACGTTGAAGCCAGGGGTATCTGTGGGCACCAGAAAAGCCGACAGGCCCTTCTTGCCGAGCTCCGGATCGGTCATCGCGAAGACGATGGCCAGCCTGGCCCGGCGAGCGTTGCTGACGAACTGCTTGGCGCCGTTGAGTACCCAATGCCCATCCTTGAGCTCGGCACGGGTGCGCAGGTTGTGCGCCTCCGATCCGGCCTGCGGTTCGGTCAGGCAGAAGCAGCCAATCGCCTCACCACTGGCAAGCCGGGGAAGCCAGGCCTGTTTCTGCGCCTGGGTGCCATAACGCAGGATGGGGCCACACCCCACCGAGTTATGGATGCTCATCAAGGCGCCGGTAGCGCCGTCGCCAGCTGAAATTTCCTCCACCGCCAAGGCGTAGGCCACATAGTCGACATAACTGCCCCCCCACTCATCAGGCACCACCATGCCGAGGAACCCCAACTCGCCCATCTGAGCGACCAGCCCGTCATCGATCCAGCCGGCTTTCTCCCAGGCCTGGGCATGGGGAGCGATCTCGCGGCGGGCGAAATCGCGGGCCATGTCGCGGATCGCGACCTGTTCTTCACTCAGTTCGAGGTCATGCATGGCAGGGCTCCTGATGAGTAGCCGAGGCCTGGAAACCTGCGAAGAAGCGCTGTACCCGCTCCGTCGAGAGCTCCCGCAGGCTCGGCGGGCTCCAGCGGGGTGTCTTGTCCTTGTCTACCAGCAAGGCACGCACGCCTTCGACCAGGTCGCCTGATTCGAACCATTGGCGATCCAGGTGCAACTCCAGTGCGAAGCAATCGGCCAGGGATAGTTGCTTGCCCCGGCGCAACAGCTCAAGAGTCACCGACATCGCCAGCGGCGAATGCCTGGCCATGGTCTGCAGGGTTGCTTGTGCCCAGGCCTGATAAGGCGGTCGGCTTTCTTCATGCAGAGAAGCCAGGATCGCATCGAGGTTGGGCAGGCCGAAGTACTGGTCGATCGCCGGACGCAGATCGGCCAGCTGCGAACCGCCCAGTTGCTTGAATGACAGCTCGGCCAGCAGCGCAGACAGGTCCTGCAGCGGCGAGTGAGTCCAGGGGAAGGCATCCAGACGCCGATCGAGCTCGCCGATATGCGCGCTATCCATGTACCAGTCGGCCAGGCCGGCATAAAGCGCGTCGGCGGCCTGGATATGTACACCGGTTACTCCCAGGTAATACCCCAGCTGCCCCGGCAGGCGCGGCAGGCAGTAGCTGCCACCGACATCCGGGAAGTAGCCGATGCCGGTCTCCGGCATGCCCAGGCGGGCGCGCTCAGTGACGATCCTCAATGTGGCCGCCTGAGCCAGGCCCATGCCGCCGCCGAGGGTGAAGCCGTCCATCAGGGCGACCACCGGTTTGGCGTATTCATGGAGGTAGAGATCGAGCGCGTATTCCTCGACGAAGAACACCTCGTGAAGGTCGCCGCCGGTCTTGAAGCTGTCGTACAGCGAACGGATATCACCGCCCGCGCAGAACGCCTTCTCGCCGGCGCCACGGATCATCACTGCGCAGACCTTCCGGTCCTTCTCCCAGGCTTCCAGATGCTGGCGCAGCAGCCGCACCATCTCGAGGTTCAGCGCATTCAGCCCAGCAGGACGGTTCAGCGTCAGGTGACCGACCCTGTTACGCACCTCGGCCAGTACTGGCAGGACATCGCTCACGCCTGGGTCTCCTTGAGGTAGGTGCGGATGATGGCGGAGAAGTCCAGGCCACCGTTGCCTTGAGCGCTGAAGCGTTGATACAGCTGCTCGGCCATCGCCCCCAGGATCACCGGCTGGCGAACCTGACGCGCCGCCTCGCTGGCCAGCCCCAGGTCCTTGAGCATCAGGTCGGAGCCAAATCCGCCGCTGTAACCCCGCGAAGCCGGGGCATTTTCCAGCACGCCGGGATAGGGATTGTTGACCTCCGAGCTCCAGCAACGCCCGCTGGAGGTATTGATGATGCCTGCCAGGGTCTTGCCATCCATGCCCAGCGCCACGCCGAGGGCCATGGCTTCGGCGACGGCGACCATCGAGATGCCGAGCAGCATGTTGTTGGCGACCTTGGCCACCTGGCCATTGCCGGCACCACCACAGTGCACGATGTTCTTGCCCATACCCGCAAGGACGGGGCGCGCTCGTTCGAAGTCATCGAGTGCTCCGCCAACCATGAAGGTCAAGGTGCCATTGGCTGCGCCCAGCGTGCCGCCGGATACCGGCGCGTCCAGCATCGGATTGCCACGCGCGGTGGCAGCGGCGGCCACTTCCCGCGCCGACAATGGATCGATGGTAGAAGAGTCGATGAGCAGGACGCCCCGGGAAACATTGGCGAGCACCCCCTCCTCTCCCAGATAGACGCGCTTCACATGAGCCGACGCCGGCAGCATGGTGATGATCACCTCGACCTCGGATTGCGCGACCTTGGCCGGGGAGTCGGCCTTCATCGCCCCCAACTCGAAGAGCTCCTCCACCGCTTTTTTCGACAGGTCGAAAACCGTCAGTGTGTGACCTGCCTTCAGCAAGTTCCGCGCCATGGGGCCGCCCATGTTGCCCAGGCCGATGAATCCGATACGCATACTCGATGCTCTCCTCTAATAACGCTCAGCGATGGCTGAAGGCCGCAGCGCGTTTGCCAAGAAAGGCAGTCATGCCTTCCTTCTGGTCCGCGGTGGCGAACACCGAGTGGAAGATCCGGCGCTCGAAACGCACGCCCTCGGCGAGGCTGGTCTCGAACACGCGATTGACGCTTTCCTTGACCATCATGGTGGCGACCTGGGACTTGCTGGCTATGCCATGGGCCGCCTCCAGGGTCTTGTCCAACAGTTCCTCGACACTGAACACACGGGCGACCAGCCCTGCCCGCTCCGCCTCATGGGCATCCATCTGCCGGGCGGTCAGGCACATTTCCATGGCCTTCGACTTGCCCAGCGCACGGGTCAGCCGTTGGGTGCCGCCGATCCCCGGAAGCACGCCGAGGGTGATTTCCGGCAGGCCGAAACGGGCGTTTTCAGCGGCGTAAATGAAGTCGCACATCAGCGCCAACTCGCAACCGCCACCCAGCGCGTAGCCCGCCACCGCTGCAATCAGCGGCTTGCGCCGGTTGCCAATCCGGTCGGCGGCGGCGAAGAAGTCGTCGAGGTAGATCTGTGGGAACGTCAGATCGGCCATTTCCTTGATGTCCGCCCCGGCGGCGAAGGCCTTGCTCGAGCCGGTCAGCACGATGCAGCCGATGTCCGGGTTCCTCTCGAAGGCATCCAGGGCCAGGTTCAGTTCGCCGATCAGCTGCGAATTCAGCGCGTTCAGGGCCTTGGGCCGGTTCAGCGTGATCAGCCCCACGCGACCTTGCACCTCGGCCAGCAACGTCTCGTATTGCATGGTGTTATCCCCTACACGGATTCACTTGAGATTGATGGTGGTGTTCACCGCGCCACCGACTTCGTTCTCGTCGAACCAGCGCTCGGTGACGGTCTTGGTCTGGGTGTAGAACTGCACCACCTGCTTGCCGTAGGGGCCGAGGTCGCCGAGCTTGGAAGCACGCGAACCGGTGAAGGAGAACAGCGGCACCGGGACCGGGATCGGCACGTTGATACCCACCTGGCCGACATCGATCTCTTCCTTGAAGTGGCGGGCGGCGGCGCCCGAACGGGTGAACAGTGCCGTGCCGTTGCCATTGGGGTTGGCGTTGATCAGCGCGATGGCTTCGTCCAGGGTCGCCGCATACATGACGCAGAGCACCGGACCGAAGACCTCCTCGCGGTAGATGCTCATCTGTGGCGTCACGCCGGAGAACACCGTCGGGGCGACGAAGTTACCGCTCTCATAGCCCTCGACATTGGGGTTGCGGCCGTCCAGCTCCAGCGTGGCGCCTTCCTGCACGCCGCGCTCGATCAGGCTGCTGACGCGATCCAGGGCCGCACAGGAGACCACCGGACCGACATCGGTACCCGGCTCGACGCCCGCGTTGACTTTCAGGCTCCTGGCTTTTTCCACCAGCTCCGGTAGCCAGGCTTGCGCCTCGCCCACCAGCACCACCACCGACAAGGCCATGCAGCGCTGCCCCGCCGCCCCGAAGGCGGCACCGGCCAGGTTGTTCAAGGTCTGGCCCTTGTGCGCATCCGGCAGCACCACGGCGTGGTTCTTGGCGCCCATCATGCACTGCACGCGCTTGCCGGCCTGCGAGGCGCGGTTGTAGACGTGGGTACCGACGCGGGTCGAGCCGACGAAGGACACCGCCTTGATGTCCGGGTGGTCGCAGATGGCGTTCACCGCATCGACGCCACCGTGGATCACGTTCAGCACGCCCGGCGGCACACCGGCTTCATGGGCCAGCTCGGCCAGGCGCATGGTCACCATCGGGTCCTGCTCGGAGGGCTTGAGGACGAAGGTGTTGCCGGTGGCGATGGCCATCGGGAACATCCACAGCGGGATCATCGCCGGGAAGTTGAACGGGGTGATGCCGGCGCACACGCCCAGCGGCTGCAGCAGGGTGAAGGTGTCGACGCCGCCGGCCACGTTGTTGGCCAGCTCGCCCAGTTGCAGGTTGCCGATGGCCGCGGCGTGCTCGACCACCTCCAGCCCGCGGAACACGTCGCCTTCGGCGTCGGGCAGGGTCTTGCCCTGTTCGGCGGTGAGGATGGCCGCCAGTTCCTTCATGTTCTCGCGGATCAGCTGCTGGTACTTGAGGAAGATGCGCGCGCGGGCGCCGATCGGGGTTTTCTTCCAGGTCTTGAACGCGGCCTTGGCGCTGGCCACGGCGCGTTCGATTTCCTCGGCGGTGGCGAAGGGCACGCGCGCCAGGACTTCCTGGGTGGCCGGGTTGATCACCTCGCGCCATTGGCTGGTGACGGACTCGACGAGTTGGCCGTCGATCAGCAGCTTTACCGTAGGGACATTCGCGTTAGCAGTCATGGATAGAGGCCTTGAGATAGGAGTTCAGCCGGGCTCAGCAACGCTCGCCCGATCACGCAGGTAAAGTGGGTTAGCGACAGCCGAGCATTCCGCCGTCCAGCGACAGTTCGCTGCCGGTGATGTAGGCCCCCGCCCGCGAGGACAGGAAGATGCACATGCCGGTGATGTCCTCGGGCGAGCCGAGCCGCTGCAAGGGGATACGCGCTTCCAGTTCTGCGAAGCGCTCCTCCTCCTGGCGCAGATGGGCGGTCATCTTGGTGGGGAAGTAGCCCGGTACGATGGCATTGACGGTGATGAAGGCCGGTGCCAGCTCCGCCGCCAGGACACGTGACAGATGGTGAATGGCTGCCTTGCTGGCGACGTAGGAATACGCTGGCACCGGCTCCACCAGGGCGCCGGCGAGGGAGCCGATGTTGATCACCCGGGCCGGGGCGTCGCGTCGGGCTGCGGCGCGCAATAGCGGCAGCAACTCGCGGACCAGGGTGAACGGCCCCTGCACGTTGACCGTCATCACCGGAGCCCAGGCCTTGTCCGGGAAGGATTCCAGCGGTGCGCCCCAGGTCCGGCCGGCATTGTTGACCAGAATGTCCAGACGACTTTCGCGGGCCTTGAGCTGCTCGGCCAGCGCTACGATCGCCTCCGCTGAATCCAGGTCGGCCACCAGCCCATGGCAACTGCCGAAGGCGGACATCTCTTCCACCGCCGATGCGCACACATCGGCCTTGCGCGAGCTGACGTAGACCTTGGCGCCGGCACGGACCAGGCCCTCAGCGATCATCCGACCCATGCCCTGGGCACCGCCGGTGACAAGGGCGACCTTGCCTTTGATATCGAATAGAGCGTTCACGGCAAGCTCCTCAGATACGCACGACGACTTTACCGAACTGGTGCGCCGACTCCAGGTAGCCAAGGGCATCCTTGGACTGCTCCAGGTCGAACACACGGTCGATGACCGGCTCGATTCTATGTTCTTCGATGAAGGTGACCATCCGCTGGAATTCACCCAGCTCACCGACGTTGGTTCCGATCAGGCTGATATTGCGCAGGAACAGGTCCGGCGCATTGAGGCTGACCTGTGCCCCACCGGTGGAGCCGTAGACCACTACCCGCGCGCCCATTCGCAGGCTGCGCACATAGTTGCCGAAGGAGCTGGCCGGCGCGCCATCGAAGACCACATCGATGCCGCCGCTCTGCTTGCCCAGTACCTTGCGCCACTCGGCGTCGTGGTAGTTGAAGCCTGCCGTGGCACCCAGCTCGATGGCCTTGTCCAGAGTCTCGTCGGAACCGCTGGTGACAAATACCCGCGCCCCCATGGCCACGGCGAACTTCAATGCGAAGGTGGCGACACCGCCACCAACCCCGGTGATCAGAACGTTTTCGCCCGCCCGCAAGGCTGCCTTGGTGGTCAGGCCGCGCCAGGCCGTGAGCGCCGCCAGCGGAATCGCCGCCGCCTGCTCGAAGCTGAGGAAGGCCGGTTTGGCAACCGCGCTCTGGGCTGGTACACAGATGCTCTGCGCCAGGGTTCCCGGGCCGGGCATGCCCAGCAGCCCGAAGTCCGCCGCCGGCAGGCGCGGGTCGTCACCCCAGCCCAGCCCGGGATACAACAGCACTTCGCGTCCGATGAGCGATTGACTGACGCCCTCGCCCACCGCCTCGACGACCCCGGCACCATCGGCCCCGAGGGTGCACGGCAGGGTCATGCCGGGGTACTGGCCACGACTGATCCAAAGCTCACGGTGGTTGAGCGAGGCGGCCTTGAGTGCAACTTGCACTTCGCCCGCCAGCGGCGCACGCGCCTCGATCTCTTCAAGCACGACGCCAGCCAGGCCGTCGGGGGTTTTCAGGGTGAGTGCCTTCATCGGGTGCTCCAGGATTCAGTCGCACCGGCCGGCGCACGGGCGGCCGGTCGTTGGGTCAGAACGAACGCGGCAGACCCATGCCTTCGGCAAGGGTGTTGCGGCACATCTCGCTGGTGATCGGGCCAATCCGCCACAGGCGCGAATCCCGCCAGTAGCGCTGCATGTCAGTCTCCGCGGAATAGCCCATGCCGCCGAGAATCTGGATACCCATGTCGGCGCTTTTGTTGGCGTATTCGGAAGCGAGCAGCTTGACCATGGTCGACTCCATGTGACACGGACGGCCACTGCTCTGCAGCCAGGCGGCGTGGTACATCATCAACTCCACCGACTGGCGCCAGGCGACCATGTCGGCGACGTAGTGCTGCAGGGACTGGAATTTGCCGATCACCTGACCGAAGGCCTTGCGTTGCAGCATATATTCGACGGCATCCTCGATGACGCCATCCATGACCCCGGTGCAGAACGAAGCGACCATGATCCGCTCGTTGTTGAGCGTCGGCAGCAGCGTGTACCAGGCCTTGTTGGGCTCGGCCAGCACCAGCGAGTCAGGCACGAAGACGTTATCGAAGTGCACGGTGCACGAGCCCATGGAGCGCATGCCCAGCTTGGGCAGCGGTGTGATCTTCACGCCCTCCTGCTGAGCCGGCACCCAGAACAGCGTGAGACCCTGGTGGCGCTTCTCCACGTTCTTGTCGGTACGCGCCAGCACCAGCAGGTAATCGGCCACATGCGCCGAAGAACTCCAGATCTTCTCGCCGGAAAGGATCCAACCGCCGTCACCGCGCACGGCTTCGGTACGCAGGGCGCCGAGCACATCGGTGCCGCCATCGGGCTCGGTGAAGGCGATGGCCGCACGCAGCTTGCCCTCGGCGATGCGCGGCAGGAACTCGCGCTTCTGCTCTTCGGTGCCATAGATACCGATGGACTTGCTACCCGCGAACGAGGTGATGCCCCAGATCCAAGCCAGGCCGCCCAACGAACGGGCCAGCTCGCGAGCCAGGATCATCTGCATCAGCACGTCACCGCCGGCGCCGCCGTACTCTTCGCTGATGCCGATGGCGTGAAAGCCGGCTTCGCTGAATTTGTCCCAGAGGGCGAACGGATAGTTGTGCTCGTCCATCTCCAGCTCACGCGCCCAGCTCTTGGGCACTTCCTTGCTCACCCACTTGCGCACCGAATCCTGGAAGGCACGGTGTTCTTCAGGCAGTTCGAAATCCATGTTGGTCTCCAGCTGTCAATCGAGGCCCGACCGGTCGGTGGGCATATGGCGTGTTCGATGCAGGCAGTCTCGGCCCGCAGCGGCGGGCCGGCACCTATCGGAAAAGATAGAGAGCGCTAGCGCGGCGCCACCGGGTCGAGCAGCGCGCTTTGCAGCGCGACGGTACGTCCCAGCTCCGGCAGCGCGGCAACGAAAGCGCGGGTATGCGGCGCATCGGCATGGGCACGCCGGGCCTGTTCGTCGCCCCAGGTTTCCAGTACGTGGAAACGCCCTTCCTCGTCGATGTCGAGGCTGCAGCGATAGTCCACGCACCCGGCCTCTTCGCGGCTGGCGCGGGCCTGCTCTTTCAAGGCTGCAAGTAGTGCTTCCTGCCGCCCGGGCAAGGCCTGCAGCGTTACCCTGACCATGATCGAGGGCTCGGCGAGCGCATCACTCTGCGGATGCCAACGGCCATCGCCATGGCTCTCGTACGGCGAGGCGACTTCGATCAGCACTCCATGGGCACTCTTCGCCGAAACCCAGCCCCAGCGCTGCCAAGGCATCTCGTCATCGACGTAAGTCTCGCGCGAGGCAAGCTCGATCCCGCTGTCGGCCAGACGGGCCAACGAACCTGGTACGTCCTGAGTGGTAAAACACAGGTGGTGCACATGCTCGCCATGTTTTTCCAGGCGCCGCCCCAAAGGCGTTCCCGGCGCCGGCTGGATGAACTGGATCTCCGAGCCATGCGGGTTCACGTAGGTCGCCCAGCGCAACCCCGAGTCGGCCGCACTAGCGAAGTCTTCATAACGCACGATCGGCTCGCGGCGCTGGGCGGGATCGAGCACATCGAGAATCCTGTCCCAGTCAGCGATGGCCTGGTCCAGGTCGTGTACGAGCAGGCAAACATGGGCGAAGGGTCCGCTGGGCATCTTCAGTTCCCCCGCTTCTGGCTGTGGTGAGGCAACGTCAGAACGGCCCGCAGGGCGACGACCTTGTCGCGCCCTTGCGCGCGCAACCAGGCCTCGCAGGTCACCCTCGTGCCCTCCCCCAGCGATTCCACCGCACTGACCTGGCCACCGGCTTCGAGGTTGTCGCCGGCGAAGGCATTGCCCAGGTAACGAGCATCCAGCGTTTCGATACGCCCCTGCGGAAATGCCGCTTGCAGCATGCTGATGACGTAGGCGAGGTTCGCCGGCCCCTGGTTGATTACGCGGTCACCCAGGCCCTGGGCATGCACCGCCTCGGGGTCGAGATGAATCGGATTGGGGTCGCGCAGGATGCGTGCCCAGACCTTCATCGACTCGGCGCTCAGGTCGGTGATCTGCAACGACGGCAGGGTTTGTCCGATTTCGGGCGTCATGCCAGATTCCTCCGCGGCAGCATCCAGGTATTGGTGGTTTCCAGCACTGGCGTGCCGTCGGGCAGGCTCAGCCGCAGCTGGTAATCGAGGACATCCATGGCACCAAACGTTCGACTGGGTTTGCGCACCAGCCCGAGAATCTGACCGCTCACCCGATACGCCTGATCGGTCTGCAGGACGCCACTGAAGGTCGTGCGCGAGGCGCCCATCATCGGCCCGTCGGCAACGTCGAAATCACAGGCGGCGCACAACCCGGCGACGGTCTCGCCCATGCCCACCTGGGTCGCGATGAAGAAGAAAATCGGGTGCGCGGAACCATCGGCAGCCGGCTCGACGCCCAGCGTCTGACACAGCTGGCGATTCTCCTCGGCGCTGATGACATAGGGCTCGTGCCCGGCAAGGGAGTAGCCGGACACCTCTGGCGGAGGGGGAAGACTCATGGACGTGGGGCTCCGGGATGCATCGAGTGGAGTCCACAGGATTGGACCGCCCGGTAGCAGCGTCACCTACCGAAAAAGATAGATAGGCCGGTTGTGCCGTCGCGCCAAATAAAACGAGACCGTTTCGTTCTTCTCGTTGAGGCGTCGGAAAAATGGGCGCTCTAATCCCGCTCAGCTACAACCATAACAACAGAGAGCGCAACCATGACCACAGCCGAGAAGATCCCTGCGCACGTCCCCGCGGAACTGCAGTTCGACTTCGACATTCTCCAGGCGGCAGAGCTCAAGCACTGCCCGCACCACAACGTGGCCAACGCCCTGCACGGAAAGCGCCCGCCGATCTTCTACACCACTCGCAATGGTGGGCACTGGGTCGTCACCGGCGCGGAATGGGCCGCCGACATCATGGCTCATCCGGAACTGTTCTCCAGCAACTCGACCAAGTACGACCCCAACCTCGAACCGGGCGTGCCGCACCTCATCCCGCTGATGGAAGACCCGCCGGAGCACGCCAAGTATCGCCGCCTGATCAACCCCCTGTTCGCTCCGGCGCGTACCGCCGCCATCGAAGACAAGGTGCGCGGCACCGCGCGCAAGCTGGCCGAGAGCGTCAGGGCGGCAGGCAGCTGCGAGTTCGTCAGCCAGATCGCCAAGTACTACTCGGTGTCGATCTTCCTGGAGATGTGCGAGATCCCCGATGAGCAGCGAGACATATTTATGGGCTGGGTCGAAGACATCGCGCGGGCCTCCACCCCCGAGGCGATGGGCGCCGGCTACGCCAAGCTGTTCGGCTTCATGGCGCAGAAGCTCCAGGAGCGCGCGGCGAACCCCGGCAACGACCTGCTGAGCACGCTGATCCAGGGCCAGATCGATGGCCAACCGGTGCCCTTCGAGGCGGCCCTGAGCATGTGCTCCACCGTATTCATCGGCGGGATGGATACCGTCGTCTCGTTGCTCTCGTTCATCATGAACCACCTGGCGCAGCATCCCGAGCAGCGCCAGGCGATCACCGCGCAACGCGAAGCGATCGGCATCGAAGTGGTGGATGAACTGCTGCGCCGCTTCGGCGTGGCCAATATCCGTCGCCTGGCCACCGGTGACTTCAGCTATCGCGGCGTCGACTTCAAGCGCGGCGAACGGGTCGTGATCATCACCCCGCTGCTGACGCTAGACCCCACCTACACGGAAAACCCGCTGGAAGTCGACTTCGCCCGCAAGCAGCCGCTCAACCTGGTGTTCGGCTCCGGCCCGCACCGCTGCCCGGGTGCGCCGCTGGCCCGCTTCGAGATTCGCGTGTTCCTCGAGGAATGGCTGAAGGTGATCCCGGACTTCAGCCTCGCGCCCGGTACCGAGGTCGAGATCGGCACAGGCCTGGTCTGGTGCCCGCTGGCCGTCCCGCTGGTCTGGAACACCTGAGGAGGCCCACCATGCCAACCATTACCCTGATCCAGGCCGACGGCAGCCAGCGCGTGCTGGAAAACCTCCCAAACGACGGCACCCTGATGCAGGCCGCGCTCAGCCACGATGTCCCCGGCATCATCGGCGAGTGCGGAGGCTTCTGTCAGTGTGCGTCCTGCCACGTCTACGTCGATGAGGCCTGGGTCGACGCCCTGCCCGCGCCGGACGAAATGGAGGAAGCGATGCTCGACTGCACCTATTCGCCGCGCCAGTCCAATAGCCGCCTGTGCTGCCAGATTGCCCTGAGCGAACAGCTCGAAGGGCTGGTGGTACGGATTCCGGAGAAGCAGATGTGATGAGCGATGCCACTGCAGTGGTGATCCTGGGAGCCGGCCAGGCCGGCTTCCAGCTCGCCAGTTCACTGCGCGAAGGCGGCTATGACGGCTCCATCGCCCTGATCGGCGAGGAGCCGCACTTGCCCTACTCGCGTCCACCGCTGTCCAAGGCGTTTCTCTCCGGCAAGGTCAGCGAAGGCAAGCTGGCCCTGCGTCCCGAGAGTTTCTACCGCGACCAGCGCATCGACCTGTACCTGGGGCGCCGGGCGGTCGCAGTGGATCGCACCACCCGCACAGTCGCCCTGGATGATGGAGAAAGTCTTGGTTACGACCACCTGGTGTTCGCTACCGGCGCGCGCAATCGAGCGCTGCCGGTGGAGGGCGCGCAAGGGCTGGGCGGTGTGTACGGCCTGCGCACACTCGACGATGCCCGGCAGTTGCGCGGCGCCCTGGCGTCCGCTCGCCGGGCGGTGGTGATCGGCGCCGGTTTCGTCGGCCTGGAGTTTGCCGCCACTGCCCAGCAACAAGGCGTGCAGACCACCGTGATCGAGCTGCAGCCACGCCCGCTCGCCCGGGCGGTGAGCGCGAGCATGGCGGCGATCTTTAGCCGCGAGCATCGGCACAGCGGCGTAGACCTGCGCTTTGACGTCTCGGTACGCAGGTTGCTGGGAGACAACGGCAGGGTCTGCGCCCTGGAGCTCTCCAACGGCGAGCACCTGAGTGCAGACCTGGTGCTGGTAGGCATTGGCGCGCAAGCCAACAGCGAACTCGCCGATGCCTGCGGACTGGACGTGGAAGGCGGGATCGTCGTCGACGCGCAACTGCGCACCCGGGACCCGCATGTTTCGGCCATCGGCGATTGTGCGGTACATCCCAACGCCCATGCCGCCGGGCGCGCCATTCGCCTCGAATCGATCCAGAATGCGGCGGACCAGGCACGTTGCCTGGCCGCGCGCCTGTGCGGCCAGGCAGCCGACTACGGCAGCCTGCCGTGGTTCTGGAGCGACCAGGGAAGTCTCAAGCTGCAGATCGCCGGCCTTATCGATGACCACGACCAACTGGTGGTGCGCGGCGACCCGCAGGGCACCGCCTGCTCTGTGTTCTGCTTCAAGGACAAACGCCTGGTAGCGGTGGAGTCGGTCAACCGCCCTGCCGACCACATTCAGGCGCGACGCTTGCTCAAGGATGGCATCGGGTTGAGCCCCGAGCAGGCCGCCGATCCCCAGGTGGACCTGCGCTCGCTGACAACGCTGGGCTAAGCCGGCGGCTACACGCAGGGGCGCGGCACACAGCCATGCAGAAACATCCTCACGCACCGGCTAATACGCGCCTCCTGTCCCTCCAGCTCTACCTCCCCCAGCAGATCGGCATTGGCGAAAAACGTCGCCTGGATGAAGTAGGCGGCGACGAACTCGGGGTCTTCGAGGATCAGTCGGCCCTTGTCGGTTTGCCGGCGCAGATAGTTGGCCAGCGGCACGCAGGAACGCTCGAAGAAAATCTTCCGGCAGGCCCCGACACTATCGGGCAGCCGTGCGGCCTCGGCGATTAGCAGTCGGGCCAGCTCTCGCGTCAGCGCAGCCGAACGACCGTGCCCACGCACAAGGTTGACGTGGCTGAGCGCGAATCGCAGCAACGCCTCTTCAATCGGCAGATCTTCTTCCAGCACCTGGCCCAGGTCCGGTAACAACTCGGCACTGGCCTCGAGGACGACGCTGCGGAACAGATCGGCCTTGTCGATGTAATGCCGGTAGATGGTGACCTTGCTGATCCCCGCGGCAAGCGCGATCTGCTCGAGGCTCGCCCCCTCGTAGCCGTGGGCGATGAAATGCTGCATGGCCAGCTTGCGCAGGTGCCGTAGACGCTCCGGGACTTCATCCTTGCGCGGCCGTCCTACGCCATGTGCAACTTGACCTGCGACCAGTCGAACTCGTGCCTGTTCTCGCATGGCGATCACCTCGTGATGGTTCAAAGCTGTTATGCCGGCGTGCCCGGCCCGCCTGCGCGGACGGGCTGCGCTGCACGTCCCGCGCGGCCAAAGCGACCTCGCCGGCAACGACCGCTCGACGGGAAGCGCCCGGGACTCCGGGCGCACACTCACACCAATACCCGACCCCTTGCCCCCTCGGCAGAATCGACGGCGCGGCCTACCACCTGGCTAGCGGGCATGGGCATGCCGCCCCGTTATGCGCGGCAACGGGTTCTGCGGATTCTGGGGGCAGGCCTCTTCATCCGCCGGCACCTGGGCGCAGGTCACCGGCAGGTCCCTGGTCGGCAGGAGGAAATGCGACAGCGCGGGAATCAGGACCATCGCGCCGATCATGTTCCAGAGGAACATGAAGGTCAGCAGGATCCCCATGTCGGCCTGGAACTTGATCGGCGACCAGGCCCAGGTGATCACCCCGGCCGCAAGGGTCAGCCCCACCAGGCCGACGACCTTGCCGGTGAACCCCAATGCATCGCGGTAGGCATCGGCCAGGCTAGCGCCGGCACGCTGGCGGGCGACTTGGACTGACAGCAGGTACAGCGCGTAGTCGACACCGATCCCCACGCCCAGGGCTATCACCGGCAGAGTGGCGACCTTGACGCCTATGCCGAGCAGCACCATGAGCGCCTCGCACAGCACCGAGGTCATCGCCAGTGGAATCATTGCTACCAGCACTGCGCGCCAGCTGCGGAAGGTTACGAAGCACAACGCCGCCACCACCAGATAGACCAGCATCAGCATTTCCCGGTTGGCCTGGTGTACGACTATGTTCGTGGCCGCTTCGATCCCGGCGGACCCGGCCGCCAGCAGGAACTGACGCTCACCGTTGTCGTGCTGGGCGGAGAACGCCTGGACCGTATCCACCACCGAGGCCAGCGTCTGCGCCTTGTGGTCCTTGAGGAAGGCCAGCACAGGAGCCACCGTGCGCTCCTGGTTGGAGAGTTCCGGCTGACTGATGATCACGTTGGAGAACGCATCACCCAGTACGAACGGATCGCGGTTGATGGTCATCCACTTGGGATTGCCTTCGAAGTTGCCGGCCGTGTAGACACGCAGGATGCTCGCTGCCGACAGTGTGGCCTGGACCCCCGGCAGAGCCTGCAACTGCTGCTCCAGGCGGTCCATCTCGACCAGCGTGGGAAAACTGGCGACGCCGCCGGGCGGAGTCTTGACGATAATCGCGAACTGGTCGCTGGAGAGACCGTAGTGATCGCTGATGTAGGCGTTGTCGCGGTTGTAGCGTGAGTCGGCTCGCAGCTCCGGGGCCCCCGGGTCCAGGTCGCCGACCTTCAGGTGCAGACTCACGGCGAAGCCAACCGCTGTCAGCAACAGGCTGCCGATCAGCGCGGCACTGGCCCAACGGCGGGTGGTGAAGCACACCAGCAGCTCGATCAGCCGTGCCGACAGGTTGCGCCCCTGCAGGATACCGTCGTCCTCAACCAGACTACGCTTGGCGGCCTTGGCGCTGACACCGATGTACGACAACAGCATAGGCAGCAGCAGCAGGTTGGTGAAGATCAGTACACCGACTCCGATGCTGGCAATCATCGCCAGGGAGCGGATCACCGGGATGTCGATCATCATCAGTACGGCGAAACCGACCACATCCGCCAGCAGAGCGGTCAGCCCCGCGACGAACAGGCGGCGGAAGGTGTAACGCGCGGCCACGTACCTGTGAGTCCCGCGACCGATATCCTGCATGATGCCATTCATCTTCTGCGCGCCATGGGAGATCCCGATGGCGAATACCAGGAATGGCACCAGTACAGAGTATGGGTCGAGTACGAAGCCGAGCAGTTGCGCGATGCCCAATTGCCAGACCACCGCCGCCAGCGAACACAGCAGCAGCAGGATTGCGCTGCGCAGGCAACGGGTATACAGATAGATCACCGCGACAGCGATGCCGGCGGCCACGGCGAAGAAGGTCAGTACCTGGAGCATGCCGTCGATCAGGTCGCCGATCAGCTTGGCGAACCCGACGATATAGACGTGGCTGTCCGTGCCCTGCAGGACGCGAACCTTCTGCTCCAGAGCCTTGGAGAAAGCGGCATAGTCCAGCGGCTTGCCGGTTGCCGGGTCGACGTCCAGCAGCGGCACCACGATCATGCTGGAGCGCTGGTCGTTGGCCACCAGGGAGCCGATGATGCCCGCCCTCTGGATGTTCGCCCGCAGGCGCGCCACCATCTCCGCTGAGGCGTTGTAGTCGTCGGGCATCACCGGCCCACCGCTGAAGCCCTGCTCGGTAATCTCGGTCCAACGTACCGTGGGCGTCCACAGCGACTTCATGTAACTGCGGTCGACCCCTGGCAGCAGGAACAGCGCATCGCTGATCTTCTGCAAGGTCATCAAGTACGCCGGGTCATAGATGTCGCCCTTGCGATTCTCCACCACCACCCGCACCGAGTTGCCGATGCCACGCAGCGCCTCGGCATTGTCGAAGTAATTGCGCACGAAGGGGTGCGACTGCGGGATCATCTTGTCAAAGCTGGCGTTGACCTGCAGACGCGATGCAGACCAGCCGAACAGCACCGTCAGTGCCGCGCAGATCAGCATGATCGGCAGGCGGTAGTTGAAGACCAGGCGCTCCAGCATGCCGCCGCTGCTCGCATCGAAATCTCGCCGGTCCGCGACCACACGCATCGATTGACTTGCCTTTCCCGCTACCGCCATTTCAGACCTCTCATCATCATGTGCTACCGACGTCCGCCACTACTGCTTGGGCGCGCTGATCTCGCCAACGCCTTGAGCTTGCATGCCCGCCAGGCTGCTCAGGACCAGGCGCCCTTGCAGTGAAGCGATCCCGGTGAGGATGGCCGGCCGAGGCGCCATCTGCGGTGTGAAGCTCGACCAGTCGGGGGAACTGGTCCAGAAACGCCCGGCGATGCTCGCCAACGCTACCCGTCCATCGGGCAACAGGGTTCCGGCGCTCAGCAGGGCCTGCTCGCCCACATTGACTGGGATCCAGTGCTGCCCGGCATCCTGACTCAGGTAGGCGGCCCCCCTCAGGCCAAAGGCGAGCAGGCGATCACCCTTGCCGACGAGGCCAAAGAAACTTCCGGTATAGCCGCTATCCAGGCGCTCGAAGCGCTGGCTGCTACGATTGAGACGGAACACGCTGCCCTGCTCGCCGGCGATGTAGACCTGCTCTCCGATGCGGCGAATAGCGTTGAGGTTGAGCAGGTTGGGGTTGTCGATAAGCTCGTAGCCGGGTTGCCAGGTCGCACCGCCGTCGCTGGTCACCGACAGGGTGCCGAAAGAGCCCACCGCGTAACCGTGCCGGGCGTCTTCGAACAGCACATCTAAATATGGCAACCCCGGGCCCGAGCCGTAGTTGCGCTCGATTTCGGCAAGCCAGCGATCCAGCCCCTGCTCACCGGCGGCGCTGCGTCGCTGATAGAAGGATTTAAAATTTTCGGCGGCGGCGCGCCCATCCAGTTGCCGCTGCCAGTGCACACCGGCGTCTTCACTACGCAAGATCATGCCGTCGTGGCCCACAGCCCAGCCGATCTTGGCGTCAACGAAATAAACCGCGGTCAGATCGCTCTGAACCGGTACCTGGGCTTGAGACCAGGTCGAGCCCTGATCATCGGAAAACAGAATGATCCCGCGCATGCCAACGGCGACCAGACGCGAGCCGGCCAGCACCACAGCGGCCACCGGCTTTGCGCCGACGTTCTGCACGCTGATGGCGGCTACGTCCAGCGGGTCGACAAAGGACACGCTGGGAGACACGGAAGAAGCAACGCCCAGGCAGCTCCAGAGAGCCAGGCTGGTCAGGGCAGGTACACGCCAAGCAAGGCAAGTCATCAACAGGTCCCTTCTTGTTCTTGAAAGGTGGACCGTCGGGCGGCCCCTTGACTGCTAAGGGTCCGCCCTCTCATGCACGCGATGTTCGGTGCTTAACGTATCCCGGAAGCAGCCATCGTTTCCGGCGTGAAGCGCGACTGATTGGGCAATTCGTCGTACGGGATCATGTGGGTGCGCGGATCAGCCAGGTAGGCAGTGGCAGCCCAGGTACCCTTGGTCAGGTCATAGACCATCTGGTTCGGCTGCCCCACCCTTGGTTTGTCGTACTGGAAGATATTGGCGGTATTGATGACTCGGTACAGTTGGTTGCTCTGGTCGTAGGCCTCGTACAGGCTGATAAGCCAAGTGTCCTCGTCCACGTAGAACACGCGCTTGCTGTAGATGTGGCGTTTGCCCGGCTTGAGCGTCGCCTCGACCACCCATACGCGGTGCTTCTCCCAGCGCATCAGGTCGGGGTTCTCGTGCTGGGCACCCAGCAATCCCTCGCCGAAGATCGCCCGGTAGTTATTGTAGGGGATCAGCATTTCCTTCTTGCCGATCAGCTTGAAGTCGAAGCGGTCCTTTCGGCCGTTGAAGCCGCCCAACTCGTCGAAGGTCAGCACTCCACCGATCGCTGCCGCAGGAGTGTCGTACTTCAGCTCCGGCGCAACCCGGACACGACGCTGGCCCGGGGTATACACCCAGGTGGTGTCGTCCTTGACCGAGTTGTTGATGGTGTACTTCTGTAGGAACAGCTGGCCGACCTGGGCTGGCGGGCCGAAGTATTTGGTGAGGCCGGTCATGTAGTTCCAGACCCCCAGGTTGCTTGCCTTGGCATCGTAGTAGGACCACATGAAAGAACATTCCTGATCACCCACCAGAGTGGCATGCCCGGTGCGGTCGATAAGGAAGGAGTTGAAACGCATGTCGGTCCGCGGTCCCTGGTAGCGCATGGCCTGGTTCCACATGACCTCCAGACCATTCTTCGGCTGCGGGAAGGGAATGCTGGCGAACACGCCGCCGAAACCATCACCCTCCTCCTGGCCGATCAGCTTGGCCTTGCCGGCATTGTCCAGGGTGTTCTTCAGCACCCAGTCCGGATATTTCATAGTGCGATGGGAGGGATAGACGTCAACACGGTAATCGGGGAAGCGCTGGAACAGCGCAACGGTGCCCGGCGCGAGAAGCTGCTTGTACTGCTCGACGTTCTTTGCGCTGATGCTGTACAGCGGCTTCTCGTCCTTGAACGGATCGGGATAGCGCCCACTCCCAGGCTGGAAATCGGCCGGAATATTCGTGATGCCACCGCCCTCGTAGGCAGGGATGGAACCATCCGCGTTGCCCGCTTTTTCCGCCCCGAACTCGGTCAGGGTGGAACCCAGTTCACCGCCGACGGCGAAGCCCCCCGGCAGGATTGCACCCCACAACAGGGCAACACTGAGCGCGGTGACAGTCGTCTTCAACATCTTCATCGCTTGTTCCTCGTTATTGTTCTAAGAGCGGAATCAGAACGTACTGGAGAAGGTCAGGGACCACCAGTTACGGTCGTTGAGCATGTACACATTGTTGCCGCTGGCGGTGTAGCTGGAGCCATCGAACGGACTGGTGGCAGTACCGGTGGAGAGGCCGTGGTTGCCGTTGTATTGCAGAGTCAGGTTGTACTGCTGATAGAGCACGCCCTTGACGCCCAGGCTGTAGCTAACGTCGCCCTGATACACCGGTACGCCAATGCTGGCGGCGTTGCCGCTGACACCATACATGGCGAACATCGGCGTCGACAGGTCGACCCCCGGGAACACCTGCAGCCACTGCGGCTCGACCATTGTCGCCAGGACCACAGCCTCATCGGTGGAGCAACCGGTGCGGCGGCTTCCCTTGCTCAAGCCCACAGCCGCAGCGGAGGAGTTACAGGCAGCAGTACCCACCCCCTTGTACTCGTCCTCCATCTCGGTGAC
Organism: Pseudomonas sp. NBRC 100443; assembly: GCF_030268185.1. Lineage (NCBI taxonomy): Bacteria > Pseudomonadati > Pseudomonadota > Gammaproteobacteria > Pseudomonadales > Pseudomonadaceae > Pseudomonas > Pseudomonas sp. NBRC 100443. Next base: position 205,774 of record NZ_BSQE01000004.1, on the reverse strand, counting down.
CTTGACCTTGCGGACGTACCCGAGCTCGACCAGGGCGTTACCGGTATCGTAGAGGTCCGTTCGTTCGAGTGCCTTGAGCGAGTTGATCACGACGTTCAAGGTATCGCCGCGCGGTCCCTTCACCGCCCTCAAGTTGGTCGGATCTACCAGCATGCTGTTGTTGTTCAACGCGGTGTTCTTGCGGTAAGACACTTCCGCCCCCACGCTGTACTCGCCGATCTGCTTGTCCAGGCTGAGGCCGAACATCTTCACGTCGGTGGCATAGGCGACCCTGTAGAACGGGCTGAAGGTGGAGTCTAGGCCGAGGATCGGGTTCCAAGGCTGGGTCTCGTCGAACTGACGGTAGTAAACACCCAGGGTGCCATCCAGCCACGCAGGGGCCCAGCGTGCATTCACGCCGAAGTTGTCGTTTATGTTGTCAGGCTTCTCGGCGTTGTGACGGGGAATACCACCTGCCGCCGCGAACTTGTCCGGACCATTGAACAGAAAATCCACTGGCCCCAAGAATGTACCGCCTTCGGGTAGGCGATTCGGCTCGTATTCCAGGAAGTACTGCATGCCAACCGACAGCTCGTCGGTCAACTGGGTGCTGAAGTTGATCTGGCCACGCGGCAGGGCCAACTCCTTGGCCTGGGTGCCAGGTGCCGAGGACGCCTTGATCAGGTCCGACGCCGACTGCGAGTAGCTGATCCCCAACGAGTTGAAGAACAGCGCGTTGCCCCAGTACTGAGTCAAGCGACCGAAACGCAGGGTAGACGGACGATCAGCAATGTCGAAGTTGCCGAAGACGAAGGCATCAAGCAGCTGACTCCCATGCACGTAATATTTTTTCGTATAGCTGGAGTACTTGCCATCGTCGTAGTTGCTGGGGTAGCCGTCCTTGGTCTCGGCATCGTCATCGTAGGCGAAGTCTTTCCAGGTTGAACCGCTGATCCGGAAACCGAGGCGATCCTGGTAGACAGCATCGAACTCACTGAGCAATGACAAGCGGTTTGTGACGACATCCCCACGGTCGGCGAACTTGTATTCGGACTCCGCGTGTGCCGGATCGTTGCCGATGCTGTTGTCCACGTTGCGAGCACGCATACCCAGGTTGTACTGGATAGTGTTATCCCAGTGCACCGTCCAATCCTGACCCGCATCGATCTGGAAAGCCTGTGCCGAACCCGTCATTCCCATCGCCGCCGTGATGGAAATAGCCATTCTGTGCCTACGGAAAAGCAGTGCTGCCGAAGCGATCGTGTTCATGCTCCCTCCTGGGGGGCTGTTTTTGTTGTCGATCTACTTTTATTAAAAAGTCTACTTTTTGTAAATAGTAGATCACAAAAACAATCATCGATGCCGCTCAGCCGCAGCGATCCGATGCGTCGCCTTCCAGTTCGAGAACCTCGATAGCACCTTGCGGGCAAGACTCAGCCCCCTCGCGGGCCCGCGCTTCAAGGCCCGCAGGGACCAGGTCCTGCTCCAGGTAAACAATGCCGTTTTCATCGAGCTTGTAGAGCTCGGGGCAGGTTTCTGCGCACAGGCCGTAGGCGCAGCAGGCGCTACGATCCACTACCAGGCGGAGCTGCCGTTGCTCATGCGCCACGCCAGGCTGCAAGGACGTCTTCATCGGGAATCACCTCTTGTTCTTATTAGCCGGAGCCCGCCTTGGAGCCCTCTGGATTGCCGCCCGGCGCACGTCCTTCCGGGCGGAACCATTTGCCCACTATGAACATATTTTGTCAATCAGTTCATTCGCTCATTTGGGCCATCCCGCGCCGCACCTGGCGCGCAGGAAATAAAAATACACATTGAACACAAAATAAATATTCTGTTTAATCGCCTCGAACAGCTATCCCGACCACAAAAACAACAATGAGGAGATGCCCAGATGCTGATTCGAGCGAAGCAGCTACTGTCAGACGGCACTGACATTGCCGATCTGGTCGACCTGGGGCGGCGCGAGGTGTCCATGCGCACGCTCCATGACCGCGAGCTCTACGAGATCGAACTGGAAAGGATCTTCGCCAAGACCTGGCTGCTGCTGGGACATGACAGCGAAATCCCCCACTCCGGTGACTACATGGTCCGCTACATGGGCGAGGACGGCGTGATCGTCGCCCGCGACCGCCATGGCGAAATCCATGTATCGCTGAACGTCTGCCCGCACCGCGGCATGCGCATAGCGCTCGGCGACTGCGGCAACTCCCAGGCGCACCGCTGCATCTACCACGGCTGGGCATTCCGCCCCAACGGTGAATTCATCGGTTCTCCCGTCGAGCGCGAACAGATGCATGGCGAGCTCTGCTCCAAGCAGGAACTCGGACTGCGCAAGGCTCGGGTAGCGATCTATGGCGGCCTGATCTTCGCAACCTGGAACATCGAAGGCCCGAGCTTCGATGACTTCCTCGGCGACATGAAGTGGTATCTGGACACTCTCTTCTGCCGAACCGACAAAGGCCTCGAGGTACTCGGCCCGCCACAGCGCTACGTGATCCCGGCCAATTGGAAGACTGCCGGGGAGCAAGCCGCAGCCGACGGTTTCCACACCCTGACCGCGCACCGCTCGCTGCTGGAGATGGGCGTGCTGGGCGGCGATGGCGACTCGGTCTATGACAAGGCGCCGGCGATGTACGGCTTCGACATCGGATCGCCCCACGGCCACGCACTGCGCTGCCTGCCGGCAGAACAGACCTTCTCGCTGGTGATGGGCATGGACATCGCAGGCATCCCTGTCGAGGAGCGTCTGAACATCCTGCCACCCCCCGGCATCGATAAGACCTTGCTGCCGCAGGTGAAGAAGCACATGAGCTCCGACCAGTTGCGCATGATGGCCGAAGCGCCACCGCAGGTCGGCGGCCTTTTCCCGAACATCCTCGTCGGCTTCATCTACGCCCCGCAACCCGACGGCACCATGAGCGCGGCGCTCTCCCTGCACGCCTACGTCCCGCGCGGGCCAGACCAGTTCGAGTTCATCAACTGGATTTTCGCTGAGAAGGACACCCCCGAAGAGCAGAAGAAACGGATGCTGGCCAACGCCGTCTTCCTCCTGGGGACTTCGGGCACCATCGAACAGGACGACGCCGAAATGTGGCCACTGCAGACCAAGGCCGCCCGTGGCGCGATGGCGCGCAAGGGAACACTCAAATACCAGGCCATCTGCAAGCAGGAGAAGCCAGCCGACTGGGTCGGCGGTGGATACGTCTATCCGGGCTTCACCAAGGACGACACGCAATGGAACTGGTGGAAGTACTGGCACCAGTTGATGACCACCCAAGAGTGATCGCCACGCGCCCCTTCCTGTACGGAGCCCTGTCCATGACTGACCTCAACTCCCCCGACTCGCTTGGCAAGCGCATCGCCACCGGTTCGGATTTGTACAACCGCATCCACGAATTCTTGATCGACGAAGCCGCCTTACTGGACAATTTCCAGCTCATGCAGTGGCTCGGCTGCCTGAGCGAAGACCTCAGCTACAGCGCACCGATCCGTAACACCCGCATGCTCACGGACAAGACGCCGACCATCGATCGCCGCACGGCTCATTTCGCCGATGGCTACGGCTCGATAAGCGCGCGCGTGCTGCGCCTGTTCAATACCAAGAGCGCCTGGGCCGAGAACCCGATTTCACGCACTCGGCGCTTCATCAGCAACCTGCGCGTGTTCTCCACCGAGGTACCCGGCGAATACCGGGCGATCAGCTATATCCAGTTGTCGCGAAGCCGCTACGAAGACGCCCATTACGAAGTGCTCACCGGTGAGCGGCACGACGTGCTGCGCGGCCAGGATGACACGTTCAAGCTGGCCCGCCGCGAGATCATCCTCGACCAGGCGGTGCTCGGAATGGCCAACCTCGCGGTATTCCTCTGATGGAGCCGATCATCGTAGTGGGCGCCGGACTGGCCGGTTACGGCGTTCTGCGCGAGCTGCGCAAGCTCGACGGCGAAGCGCCGCTGACCCTGGTCGCCGCCGACAGCGGCGACTTCTACTCCAAGCCGATGCTTTCCACCGCACTCGCCAAGGGCAAGAGCGCTGCGCAACTGGTGGGATCGTCAGCGGAGAAGATGGCCGAGCAGCATGGCTTCGCTCTCCACCCCCGGACGCGCGTCGAACGCATCGACCCGCGCAGTTGCACGCTGCATACCGATGCCGGCGAATTGCGTTACTCCTCGCTGATTCTCGCCCTGGGCGGCCAGCCCGTGCGACTGGCATTGCAGGGCGACGCGGCAGACGCGGTGCTGTCGATCAATGACCTGGACGATTACCAGCAGTTTCGCCAGCAGCTGGAAGGCAAACTCCATGTCGGCATCATCGGTGCGGGGCTGATCGGCTGTGAATTCGCCAATGACCTCTCGGCAAGCGGCTACCAGGTCAGCGTCGTCGACCCGCTACCCACGCCGCTCGGCGCGCTGCTGCCGACGCAAGCAGCGAGGCCGTTGCAGCGGGCGTTGACCGAGCAGGGCGTGCAGTGGCACCTGGGTGCGGCGGCAAGCGCTGTCTGGGCGCATGCCGACGGCTACGAGCTGGAGCTGCAGGACGGCCGGCGCATCCTCGTCGACCTGGTAATCTCTGCTGTGGGCCTTCGGCCACGCAGCGAACTGGCAGCCCGGGCGGGGCTGGCGGTTGGCCGGGGCATTCGCGTGAACGCCTATGGGCAGACCTCCGACCCGCATATCTATGCTGTCGGCGATTGCGCCGAGTATCCCCAGGGAGTCTGCCTTTATATAACGCCAATCATGGCGGCCGCTCGGGCCATTGCCGCGTCCATCCTGCAGCAGCCGACACCGATGCGCTTCCCCCCTCTGTCGGTCATCGTCAAGACCAGCGCCTATCCCCTCGCCCTGCTGCCACCGACGCCGGATAGCAGCGGCGAATGGCTGGCGGTCGAGCAGGACAATCAAGGCATGAAACTGCTGTTCCGCGATCCCGCCGGGCACCTCACCGGCTACGTACTGGCGGGCAGCCACAGCACCTTGCGCGCGGAGATGGATCGCCAGGTCGGCCTGCCCCTCGCTCCCTGAACAACAACAATAAAAGGAGAACACCATGGAAAAGCGGTCTTCGATCGTCGCCATCACCGGCGCCTCCGGGCTGGTCGGCCTCCCGGCCATCGACGCCTTGCTCGCCCAAGGCCTGCAGTTGCGCGTGCTGACCTCCAGCCGCCAGTCACAGGAGAAGCTGGATTCCCGCGGCGTACAGGAAACTCTGCTTGGCGACTTTCGCAGCAGCCAGGATCTCGACCGACTCCTGGCAGGCGCCAGCACGCTGCTGCACATTCCACCCGCGGTCGCCGAAGACGAACACGAAATCGGCTACAAGGTCATCGCCGCTGCCCAGCGCGCCAACCTCGAACACCTGATCTTCGTCTCCTGCTTCCACTCGCTGATCGGTGAGCTGCGCCACCACCGCAACAAACTGCTGGTCGAACAGGCGCTGGCCCGCTCGGGCCTGACCTACAGTGTGCTGCAGCCGGCGATGTTCATGCAGAACCTTGACTACATCTGGCCGAAGATCGAGGCGGGAGTCTTCGAATGGCCCTGGGACCCGGCGCAGCGCTACACGATGGTCGATACCCATGACCTGGCCCAGGCAATCGCCCGGGTCGCGAGCGACTCCAGTCTGCGCGGCGGCACCTACGAGCTTTGCAGTGCCGATAGCATTTCGGTCACGCAGATGGCCGAGGCACTTGGCGCCGCCCTGGGCAGACCACTGCGCACGGGACGCCAGGATCCCGAGGAGTGGGCCGCCGCCATGCGCGCTGCCGGTGCGCCGAACTGGAGCATCGAAACGGTGAAGGGCATGTGCCGCTACCACGACGAGCTCGGTTACGCAGGCGGCAATGCGTTCGTGCTCGAAGCCTTGCTGGGGCGCCCGCCCACGGACTACCGGCAATTCGCTGCACGCGTCGCGGACGCGCGCCTGGTTACCGGGGAGGTGCATTGAATGGAACTGCTCAAGGACAAGATCGCCATTGTCACCGGTGGCGGCCAGGGTATCGGCGCCGGTATCGCCAGGCGCTTCGTCGAAGAAGGCGCAAAGGTGGCGATCGCCGAAATCGACCAGGAGCATGGCACGGAGCTTGCCAAGCAACTCGACCGCCGCTTCCCCGGGCGCGTCCTGTTCATCGAGACCGACGTCTCCGACAAAGCCCAGGTGGAACGCGCGATAGCACGAACGGTGGAGCACTTCGGCGGCCTCGACGTGCTGGTCAACAACGCCGCGGCTGAATCCCCGAACGTGCTGCTGGAGGCCAAGACCGACGCCATGCTCGAGCGTACCCTGGGTGCCGGGCTCTGGGCCACCTGGTGGTTCATGCGCGGCGCGCTGCCACACCTGATAACGCGCGGTGGCGGCCGAATTATCAATTTCTACTCTATCGACGTCGACACCGCGGCCTGGCTGCACGCGGACTACAACGCGACTAAGGCGGCGATCCAGGCCCTCAGCCGCAGCGCGGCGGTGGAGTGGGGGCGATTCAACATCCAGACCAACCTCATCGCCCCGGCTGCCGCCGGCACCGTGTTCGAGAAGCTTGAGCGCGAGTTCCCCGGCTTCGCCGCCGCAGCAGCAGCAAACAACCCCCTGGGACGGGTCGGTGATCCCTATGCTGACATCGCGCCAGCCGCGGTGTTCCTCGCCAGCGACCTGGCGCGATACGTCAACGGTGTGACGCTCGATGTGGACGGCGGGCAGCACCTGCCTCGCTATCAGAGCCGACCAGACAATCTTGCCGAGATGGATGCCCTCACGGGCCACGGAGAACAATCATGAGCAGACTGGATGACAAGGTGGCCCTGGTGATCGGTGGGGGCAACGGGATCGGCGAGCGTATTGCGCACCGATTGGCCGGGACAGGCGCGAGGATAATGATCGTCGACTATCGCGCCGAAGACGCCCAGCGCGTCGCCGCTGACCTGAACCTGCGCGGCTTCATCGCCCTCGCGCAGTGCACCGACATCCTCCATGAGGAACAGGTCGCCGCACTGGCCAGTACCGCGATGGAGCAATTCGGGCGCATCGATGTGCTGGTCAACAGTGCGGCAGCGACCGATCCACAGCACATGGCCCGCGACCTGGACATCATCAACATGGACATGGCCGTCTGGGACCGTACCCTGGCCATCAACCTGCGTGGCGCCATGCTGACCTGCAAGCACGTGCTGCCGCACATGATCGCCCGAGGCGCAGGTTCGATCATCAATATCGCCTCAGCTGCCGGGCTGGCCGGTGACCTGGCGCGCACCGCCTACGGCACCTCTAAGGCGGGACTGATCATGGCCACGCAATACATCGCCACCGCGTACGGCAAACAAGGAGTTCGAGCCAATGCGCTGGCCCCTGGGGTGATCATGACCGACGCGCTGAAGACCGCAATGCCCGCGCAACTGCTCGACCTGCTGCTGCAAAGCCACCTGACCCCCGAGGTCGGCACGCCGGACGACGTGGCCAACGCCACCTTGTTCCTGGCAAGCGATGACAGCCGTTTCATTACCGGCCAGACACTGGCAGTGGATGGCGGCTTCACCAGCCATAGCCCGAGCTACGCTGATTTTCGTCGTCTGATTGGGGGATGACCCACAGCACAGGCGGAAAAAATTGTCAGCCGTCAATTAAATGAACCGAATGCTAACTTTTTGCGCAATCTGTTCATATGTTACCGTAAGCCCTTATATTCTCTACGGAGGGGCGACTCGTTGATGGCGCTTTGCATGGTGGCGAATGCGCCTGTCGCGGTTGCGATTCGAGCAGCGCATTCGATCGATACCACGTCCAACAGCATGCGCTGCATAACGTGTCCTGACTCCCTTCAATCCCCTATATGCAGACCCCAGACATGACGGAAAAGAAAGCAACAACTCGAAAGAAATCGGCCCCAGCCGTCAAGGAAAGCGCCAAGCCTGCCGCCCCGCGCACCGTCAAGGCTGCCGCCCCGGCGGCCAAGCCCGCCCGCCGCGCGCGCTCAAGTGGACCTGAGCAGAGCATCAACCGAATTCTCGAATCGACGCTCGATGCCATTTCACGACAAGGCCTGACACATTTGTCGATGAGCGATATAGGCCGCATTTCCGGTGTCGCCCGCGGAACGCTGTATCGCTACTTCCCGACCAAGGAAGCCGTGCTCGAAGGCATCGCCCAACGGGTGAGGCAACGCTTCGTGGAAGGCCTGGAGGGAGTCTGCGAGGACGGCCAGGCCCCGTATGAACGCCTGTCTGCCGTACTCAACTTCCTGGCCGATTATTCCCGGGAAGCCAAAGGCGATCACATGATGAAAGTGGAGCCGCTGTTCGTCCTGGAATTCCTCGCGCGGCAACTGCCCTACTACTCCGAACAGGTCAGCAAGGCGCTCAAGCCGTTGTTCGCTGAAGTCCGGCAGCAGACTGGCCAGACCATCGACCCACTCATCTGGTCGAACCTCTTGTTGCGGGTGAACATCTCCATCTTCCTTCTGCCGCCGCCTGACGACTCAGCGGAAAACTTCAAGGCACTGCTGGCTTCCACAGCCTTCGCCATGCTCGGCGTCACCCCCCCGCAAAAACCGAAGAAGCGCGCCCGCGCATCCAAGTGACCTCCCCATCACAGGCCGCCACCAGGCGGCCCGTATGCTCCCCCTATTGCACGACCGCCTCTCTACCGCACTTCCCGGCCTTCCTTGCCTCTCACCGACACAGACGATCCTCCATCAGGAAATCAGTGCAGCTTGTTGCTCATGAAAAGCGAACGAACAAATTGAACACATTATGCACTTGTTGACCATTATGTTCGCTCAATGCTAGCTTGACTCGACGATTCACCGAAGAATCGCGCAGCCATCTACCCATCGTCAGAGGATAAGAACAATGTCGACGAATGAGCCTTCGGCCAACGCGTACAACGCCGACGCGGAGTCCGAGCTGATTGCCCGTGCTCGCGCCCTGCGACCCCTGCTGCGGGAGTTCGCACCACGTCATGAAAAGGAGCGCCGCATTAGCCAGGAAGCCTTTGCCGCGCTGACCGAAGCCGGTTTCTGGGCCATGGCCTCTCCGCGCCGCTGGGGTGGCACCGGCACCTCGGCCACCACCATGGCACGCGTTGGCCTCGAACTGGCCAAGGGCGATCCGGCCGTAGGCTGGGTCTATACCATCCTCCACGGCACCACCTGGGTAGCCAGCCTGGGGCCTGATGAGCTGCAGGAAGCCATCTTCGGCACCAAGCAGCAGCACCCAACCATCTGTGGCGTCGCCAGCCCACCCGGCATTGCCGAGGAAGTCGAAGGCGGCTACCGGGTCACCGGCCGCTGGAGCTACTGCTCCGGGTCGCGCAATGCCCAGTGGGGTCAGTTCGGCTGCAACATCAAGAAGGCGGACGGTAGCGTCGTCCCCGGAGGCTTCGCCTACATCCCGATGGATGCCATCAGCATCGAGGACACCTGGTTCATGACCGGCATGCGCGGAACCGGATCGGAGACCAGCGTGGCCAAGGACGTCTTCGTCCCGGCCGAGCGCTTCTTCAAGGTGGCCGAACTGGGCATGGGCAAGCATCCGGAGGGCAAACGCCATGTCGGCGAGCCGAGCGACTACTGGCCATTCATGCCGTTCCTGCGCGCCACCGCCTTCGGCGTGCTGGTAGGAGTTGCCCAGAGCATCCTCGAGCAGGTAACGGTCGCCGCCGGCAAGAAGCCTATCGTCTACACCAGCTACACCCGGCAGAGCGATTCGGCAGCGGCACAGCACAACTTCGGTGTCGCCGCCGCCAAGATCGAAGCCGCCCGCATTCTCGTCGAACACGAAACCGGCACCATCGACCGAGTCGGCCTCAGCCGTATCCCGCTGACCCCGGCCGAACGTGCCCAGAGCAAGGGCGTGGGTTCCCTCACCGTGCAGCTGCTGAGCGAAGCAGTTGACTCGCTGATGACCCTGGCCGGCTCCGGCGCCTTCGCCGAAGCCAACGAGCTGTCGCGCCTGTGGCGGGACTTCAACGTGGCCGCCCGGCATACTGCCAACCTGCCCTACGTCGGCTACGAAATCTTCGGCAAGAACCTGCTGGGGATCGAGCCGAACATCAGCCCGCCGGACTTCATCTGAACGCCACGGGCGAGCATCCAACGGGATGCCCGCCCCTCCCGAACAACGACAATTCCAGGGAAGCCACCATGCAGAAATCCACTGAACTCCAGGGCAAGACAGCCATCGTCACCGGCGCGGTGCGCGGTATCGGCCTGGAGACCGTCAAGCACTTGGCCGCCGCAGGCGCCAACGTGGTGTTGGCCGCCAATGCCCGTACCTCGCTGGACGAAGCCCTCGCCCAGGCCCGCGAATGGGGCACCGTCGAAGGCTTCAATCTCGACATCTCCAACGAAGACAGCGTCAAGGCGCTCTATGCCTTCACCCTCGACAAGTTCGGCCGTGTCGACATTCTCGACAATAACGCCGCCCTGCAGGGACTGCCGCAAGACAGCGACCTGCTGTCGATGAGCCAAGACGTTTGGGATAGCGTGTTCGCCGTGAATGCGCGCGGCACTATGCTGATGTGCAAGCATGCGGTCAGCGCCATGCTCGAGACCGGCGGTGGCTCGATCATCAACATCAGTTCAGGAACCGCGACCGCAGGGCAGCTGTACCAGACCGCCTATGCCTGCTCCAAGGGCGCAATCCAGACCCTGACTCGCTACATCGCCACCCAGTATGGGGAGCAAGGCATCCGCTGCAATGCCATCGCAGTCGGCCTGGTGCAGACCGAGAAACTCGCCGAGGGCCTGCCCAAGCCATTCCAGGACATGATCGTCGAGAACAAGCTGATCCGCCGCCTGGGCACCGGCGCCGACATCGCCGAGATGGTGGTCTTCCTCGCCTCGGGACGCTCGTCCTGGATCACCGGACAGATCTATGCAGTAGATGGCGGCTTCTTCGCCCACTCCCCGCACCTGCAGGGCGAACGCCAGCTGATGGCGCAGATGCAGCACGGTTAAGCTGCATATGGGCCCCGCCAGCCTCTGCCTTGAGGCTGGCGGGGCATTCGATCAAAGCATCGACTCGACCTGGCCGCCGTCACAGAGGATGGTCTCGCCACTGGTGAACAGGCGATTGGAGCTGAGCAGCGCACAAAGCGCAGCCAGGTCCGACGGTTTCCCCAGCCGGCTCAGGGGAATACGCTGGTAGCACCAGCGCTCCACCATCTGCTCGTAGGTGATGCCGTTCTCGGTCGCCCGCAGTTGCATCCAGTCCTTGAACTGCTCGGTCTCCACCGATCCACAGCCGATGGTGTTCAGGGCGATACCGTAGGGGCCGAGGTCCGCAGCCAGCGTCTTGGTCAAGCCGACCGCCGCGATGCGGTGGGTGTTTGCCAGCACGTAGGAGAATCCCGCGCTGGAGCGCACCGGCTGCTTGGCGGTACCCGAACCGACTGTGACGATGCGCCCCCAACGTTTTTCCTTCATCGCCGGGGTGACTGCCCGCACCAGCGCGGCGAAGCAACTGACCACGATGTGATAGGCATAGTCGAAGTCAGCCTGAGTCAGGTCGTCGAAATGCCCGGGCTTCGGCGCCACCAGGTTGAAGATCGCGATATCCGGTGCGCCCAGCTCGCGGGTGGCCTGGTCGACGACGTGCTGGTAGTTCTCCAGCACCGTCAGATCGGCGGAAATGCCGATCGCCGTCCCTCCCTTGGCGCGAATCAGCTCCAGGGTTTCGTCGATCGCCTTCTGTTCCCGTGCGACGACGATGACCTTGCAGCCGTTATCGGCCATTTCCAGGCTGATGCTGCGGCCTATGCCCTTGCTGCCACCGGTGACCAGCGCCACCTTGCCTGCGATTTCCAGATCCATGCTGCCCTCTTCTTGTTCTTCGTTAACCATGAAAAAGGCCGGCGCTAGGCCGGCCTGGTTTACCCATCAGGCGAGACGTTCAAGCAGTTCCACTGTGGCCTCGGGCTCGCCGACCATCACCGCATGGTCGCCTTCCATCACGTGAATCGGCCAGTCCAGCTGGCGCGCCCGGGCGTGCTGGGAAACCATGATGGTCTGGGTACAGGCGATGTACTCCACCGGCAGGCTGACCGCTTCCGCCCCCACCGCTACCGGACTGACATTCGCGCGGGTCGGCATTTCCGAGAGGTGGTCGAGCATCCACTGCTGGCGTTCGGCGCTCATCAGGAACGGCTCGGTCTTGGCCATCTCGCGCTGCATCTCGGCCACCCCGGAATAGATCGAGGCTTCGCCGCGCTGCAAGGCTGCGACAGTAGCCTCACACTGTTCGCGCGTCATGAAGCCCATGGCCTCGGACACCGACTCGCCGGTACGGCACACCAACGCATCGAAGAACACCGCCTTGCGGATGCGCTGCGGCGCCGCCTTGAGCACGCCGGGAATGACCGAGCCGGAGTAGCTATGGCCGACCAGCACCGCGTCCTCGATGTCCTCGAAGAACAGCGTGTTGACCACGTCGGCGACATGGACGTCCTGGTTGACATCCTTGCTGTTGAGGTGGCGGCGCTCGGCGAAACCGGTGAAGGTCACGTTGGTGACCGAGTGGCCGCGCTGGCGCAGCAGATCGCGCACAGGGTTCCAGAACCAGGCGCCGGCGGCGCCACCGTGAAGCAGTACGAAAGTGGACATGACTTGACCTCGCAACGGTAAGGAACGCGGGATTCAACGGTTGGGGTTGTTGGTCGGCAGCGTTGCCTTGTCTATGGCACCGATCTGGATGAGCATGCCGAGCACGTCGGCGATGCTGAAGATGCTCAGGATCTTGCCGTCCTTGAAGGTGATGATCGAGAACCACTCAACGTTGATCTCTGCACCGCTGGGTGGCACGCCCATGTACGGGCCGCCGGTGTGCTTGCCGTAGTGATGGTTGTACGACCAGACCTTGTCGCCCTCGGCGACTATGTCCTTCACCGAGTAGCGGCACGGCGGAAAGGTCTTGTAGTTGGCCATCGGCGATTGCTTCCAGGCCTGGAAGCCACGGAGGTCCGGGCGCGACGGATTGATGTATTCGAAGTCGGGATGGAAGAAGGCATCCATGGCATCGAAATCGCCACGGTTGAGGGTTTCCTGCAGGTCGATCCAGGCTTGTTTGTTACGTTCTTGTTCTGACATCGGAGTCTCCTTGCAAGGCACGCGATGTGCCCTTGGTGGTTCAGACCAGCTCGAAGTTGGTCACGAAATCTTCCGGAACATCCGGCCCCCACAGGTACATGGCGTCCTCGACTGGCTGGTCGGTGCCCTGCCAGTCGAGATCCACCGGGATGTAATCCATGTCCGCGGAATACTCGGCATGGCTGCCCCACGGATCGCGCACGTAGTAGAAGTAGTTGGCGCCCAGCACATGCCGGCCAAGCCCCCAGGCACGGGTGTAACCACGTTCGCTCATCTGCTTGGAGCCCAGACCGATGTCCTGGACCGAGCCGACATCCCAGCTGCTGTGGTGCAGGCCAGGGCCGCCCGACTTCACCAGGGCCAGCAAGTGGTGCTCGCTGCCATGGGCGCCATGCAGGAAAGCAACGATGTCGGCCGAACGATCGGAGAGGCGCAACCCCAACACATCGGCATAGAAGTTCACCGAGCGCTCGACGTCATCGGTGAAGATGGCGATATGGGCGAGACGTCTGGGATGCACGGAAGGCGCCTGGCTGCGGCTCATGGTGCCGCGTTCGCCAGCGGCCGCGGAATGGGCGTCGAAGACCGACTTGGCAGTCGGCGCACAACGCTCGGCAGGACGAACCTCAAGCAGCAGGCCGGAAGGGTCGCGCAGCCAGAGCCCGCCCCCGTCACTGCCCGGTGGCGCCGGCAGAACAGCCACGCCCAAGTCCTGGAAACGCTTGCGGAATGCAGGCAAATCCTCCTCGTAGGCGCCAAAGGAAAGGTACTCGAGGCGCTTGCGTGGCCCCTCGCAAATTCTTCCCCAACGCTGAGGGTGGCCCTCGCAGTAGAGTTCGAGGTCGCCTCCAGCACGCCGAACGTCCAGACCGAAGGCCTGGTAGAAGTCTTCGGCCTCCGCCAGGGCCGGCACGGACAGGCAGAAATGGTCGATGGAATGGACCCCGAGATGACCAGGGCGCCGAAGGATCTGGGGGTAAGGCATATCGCTGCCCTCTTGTTATTGTTCTCGCGTTCGGGGTGGGCGGCGCGGGCCGCCCGCTTTCACTTCTCGTCAGCCACCGTGTTGCTGAGCACGCCCAGGCCTTCGATCTCGACCTCGCAGACATCGCCAGGCTTCATGTACACCGGCGGCGTGCGGGCATGCCCGATTCCCGATGGCGTGCCCATCAGCACCACATCGCCGACCTCGAGCGTCAGCGCTTCACTGAGCAGTTCGATGACGCGTGCCACATCGAAGATCAGGTCATCGGTCTTCGCCTCCTGCATGACCTGACCATTGAGGCGGGTCTGCAAACGCAGGCCGGAAGCACCCGCGGGAAGTTCATCCGGAGTCACCAGGTACGGGCCGAAGGCACCGGTGCCGTCGAAGTTCTTGCCGATGGTCCACTGCGGGGTTTTCAGCTGGTAATCACGTACCGAGACGTCGTTGAAGATGGAGTAGCCGGCGACATGCTCGAGCGCGGCTTCGCGGGAGATATGCCGGCCAGCCTTGCCGACCACGAAGACCAGCTCACCCTCGAAGTCGAACTTGTCGGATACCTTGGGGCGGATGACCGGTTGGCCATGACCGACCAGGCTCGAATTGAAGCGACCGAACAGCGTGGGGTAGTCCGGCACCGCGAACCCACCCTCCTTGGCGTGCGCCGCATAGTTCAGGCCCAGGCAGATGATCTTCGGCGCACGCGACACGGGCGGCAGCACCTTCACCGTTTCGATGTCCACGCGGCGCCCCGCCAGCAAGCGCTGCCCAGCCTGCTGCAGCACCTCACCACCGGCGGCGAGCAAGTCGTCGAGATCACCCGGCCAGGCCGGATCGTCGCTGGACAGCCCGAAGAAGTCTCCCTGTGGGTTGGCTACGGCCACCCCTTTGCGGCCATCGGCCTCGAATGCAAGAAAGCGCATGGTTGCTGGACTCACTTGTTGTTGTGTTGAGCCGATCTTTTCTTCAAAAGATTCTTTTGTCAATAAAAACTACTTTTTATGAAAGTCACCACAGAGACGAATCGAACCGCTCCGGTGGCCACTGCACGGGAGCGCGGCAGGCACGAACGCAATTGAACAATAAAAACATCTTTTGCTCAATCGGTTCACGATCGCTACGATCAAGATCATGGCCGGAACAGGCAGCCGAAAGGCCGCTATCGAGGCGGGAGGGAAGTGATGGGGGCAGGAAAAATCGGACGTGCGGAAGCCGGGTCCAAGGACCCGGCGATCGAGAGAAGCGGCGCCCTGCTCAGTCCATGCTGGCGGGTTGGGTCTTGCTGCTTTTGCGCCGGGAGCCGGTCTCAGCATTCAGTGGGGGGTGCTTGTCCAGCGCATCCAGCAGAATCTGGGAGGTGCGCTGCAGATGCTGCTTGATCAGCTCAATGGCCTGGTCGGCATCACGCGCCAGCGCGGCATCGAGAATCGCCCGATGTTCCTTGTCGGTATTGCGGCGAGTCTTGGCCAGCGGCAAAGACAGCAACCGATAACGCTCGGACTGCGCGTACAGCATGGCGCGGATGCGCAACAGCCAAGGGTTGTCGCAGGCCGCCACCAACGCCTCGTGGTAATGCCGATGGACCTCGGAGAAGGCTTCGGTGAGGCGGTCGGAATCAGCCTCTTCGCGCTCGGGGGTCCGCGACATCTGGTGGTACGCCGCAACCAGCGCCGACTCCCAGGCCACGTCGCCCAACTCTATGGAGCGGCGCAAGCACATCGCCTCGATATCGCTGCGTATTTCCGTCAGGTGCTTCAGGTCTTCCGACGAGATCGGGGCGACGCTGAAGCCTTTCTGCGGCTCGACTACCACGAAACCTTCGGAGCTCAGCCGCGACAGGGCCTCGCGCACAGCGCCCTTGCTCACCCCAAGGGGCTCGCACAGGTCGTTGATCTTCAACCGCATGCCAGGTTGCAAGCGGCAGGTAATCAGGTCCGAGCGCAAGCGCTCATAGACTTCCTGGGTCAAGCTTTGCTGCTCAATCGCCATCGACACCTCGACAACTACAATGGTTGCCCACAAAATAGAGACTATTTTAATTAAAAGATACTTTATTTGAAGGATTCGACGTTACTATCCTCGGGCGACCCACCTGCCAGTGGGTGACAACGACAATCACAAGAAGATAATCGCATGAAAAATCTCTTTTCGGTAAAGGGCAAGATCGCCCTGGTCAGCGGCGGTTCCGGCGGTATCGGGCGCATGATCGCCCAGGGGCTGGTGGAGAACGGTGCGCGGACCTACATCGTGTCCCGCGACGCGGCGCGCTGCCAGGCGGTCGCCAAGGAGCTGTCTCGGCTGGGCGAATGCTTCGCCCTGCCCTGTGACCTCTCGTCGCTACAGGGAATTGGCGAGCTGGCCCAGGCGCTGGGCCAGCGTGAGACGCGCCTGGACATCCTGGTCAACAATGCCGGCGCGTTGTCCGAAGCGCCGCTGGAAACCTTCAGCGAGGCAGACTGGGACTCAGTCCTCGACCTCAACCTGAAATCGCCGTTCTTCCTGGTCCAGAGGCTGCTGCCGCTGCTGCGCGAGGCAGCCACCGCGGAAGATCCGGCGCGCATAGTGAACATCGGTTCGATCGGCGGCCTGCGCATTTCCGGCCGCGAGAACTATGCCTATGTGGCGTCCAAGGCGGGCCTGCATCACCTGACCCGCGCCCTGGCCAAGCGTCTTGGCAGCGAGAACATCACCGTCAACGCCATCGCCCCCGGCCCTTTCCCGTCCAAACTCACCGAGAGCGCTCCGGCCGAAGCCCGTGCCGCGCTGTGCAAGCAGGTACCGCGAGGCCGCTTCGGCGATGAGCAGGATATCGCCGGTACGGTTATCTACCTCAGCTCGCGCGCCGGCGCCTATGTCACCGGCTCGTTGATCCCGGTGGATGGCGGCATCTACGGAACCCTGTAAACGCAAACGGGGCCGTCGACGGCCCCGTTTCCGCTACCGGAATCAACGCACTACAAGCGCTCGAAGATCGCCGCGATCCCCTGTCCACCACCGATGCACAGGGTCACCAGCGCGTAGCGCCCGCCGATGCGCCGCAACTCGTGAATCGCCTTGATGGCAATGATCGCGCCCGTGGCGCCGACCGGGTGCCCAAGGGAGATGCCCGATCCGTTCGGATTGACCCTGGCCGGGTCCAACTCCAGTTCCTGGATCACCGCGCAGGCCTGGGCGGCGAAGGCTTCGTTCGCCTCGATCACATCGAGGTCGCTGACACTCAGCCCCGTGCGCTGCAGCAGCAGGCGAGTCGCCGGAACAGGACCGATCCCCATGTAGGCCGGGTCCACCCCGGCGTGGGCATAGCCCACCAGGCGCGCCATCGGCGTCAGGCCCTCGCGCCCTGCATAGGCGGCCTCGGCCAGGACCAGAGCCGCCGCGCCATCGTTGATTCCCGAAGCATTGCCGGGCGTGATGCTGCCAGCGGGCTTGAACACCGCCTTCATCTTCGCCAGTTGCTCGGCAGTCACCTCGCCACGCACGTGCTCGTCGGTATCGAAAGACTGTGGCCCTTTGCGGGTCGCCAGTTCGACCGAGACGATCTGCTCCCTGAAACGCCCCTCGGCAATCGCCCGGGCGGCGCGCCGCTGGCTCTCCAGTGCCAGGGCATCCTGCACCTGCCGATCGATGGAATAGCGCTCGGCGACATTCTCCGCGGTGATGCCCATGTGGAAACCCTGCCAAGGGTCATGCAGCACGCCATTCATGTAGTCGACCATCGCCCCATCGCCCAGGCGCGCGCCCCAGCGGGCGCTCGGCAGGATGAAGGGGCCACGGCTCATCGACTCCGCGCCACCGGCGACCGCCACCTCGCAGTCTCCCAGCGCGATGCTCTGGGCCGCCGAGACGATCGCCTGCAGGCCCGAGCCGCACAGGCGATTCACATTGAACGCGGGAACCTCCTGGGGAATGCCCGCGTCCATCGCGGCAACGCGGCTCAGGTAGGAGTCGCGCGGCTCGGTAGGAATCACATTCCCCATCACCACGTGGCCCACGCGCTCGGCGGCTACCCCGGCACGCTGCAACGCCGCGCGTACGACGGTGGCGCCCAGCGTGGTCGGCGGCACGTCCTTGAGCGCTCCACCGAAGCTGCCGATGGCGGTCCGAGCGGTTCCGACGACAAGAATCTCCTTCACTGCCATCTCAGTGCTCCTTGCCATCGAGGCCCGGGCAACCCGAGTCCCACATGCGCGGCAGGCCGATGTCAGTAATCTGCACAAGTTGCTTGAGCAACATCTTCAGTGCCACCGCATCCCACTCGCCGAACCGGGTGAGGATGTCGGATTCGATGGCCTTGAGTCCCGCGATTATCTGCACCGTCAACTCCCGCCCCTTGTCGCTCAGATGCAGTGCCTCGCCGTCGGCGGTCACCAGCTCCAGCGTCTCCAGGCCACGCACGACCTCATCGGTGATGTGGTGCCCGGTGAGCGAGAACATCTGCTCGATATCCAACTGGCTGCGGCCATCACGGCCGATCAGGCTGACCATCACGAAGAACTCCGCCTCGGACAGCCCGTGGCGCAGGTGCTCCTGACGCGAGCGCGCATAGATCTGGTAGTGCGCCCGGGGCAGGAGGAAACCGAGGAAGTCGTCGCCGACCTCCACCCCCTGGCCGACACTGGATACCGGTGGCTGGCCGAACTTGCGCGCGGCCACTGCGTAACCGCCGGCATGGAACACCAGGGGCGGGACCTCGTTGCGATCGAAATCGAGCACCTCGCCGACGAAAATTATGTGATCGCCGCCCTCGTACTGGAACAGCGTCTTGCACTGCAGGCGCGACGAGCAGCCCAGGAGCAGCGGCAGGTCAGCGATACCCGCCTGCACCTCGACCCCGGCGAACTTGTCCTCGCTGCTCTTGGCGAAGCGATCGGACAACGGCTGCTGGTCCACCGAAAGAATGTGCACCGCCCAATGCTCGGCGCAGGTGAAGGCCTCCAGGCTGCGCGAGGTCTTGGCCAGGCTCCAGAGCACCATAGGCGGGTCCAGCGACACCGAATTGAAGCTGTTGGCGGTCAGGCCGATGGGCGTGCCATCGGCGGCCCGGGTGGTGATGATGGTCACCCCTGTGGTGAAGGTGCCCAGAGTCCTGCGGAACTCTTTCGGGTCGAAGCGGGCGTTATCCATACAAGCTCCCGTGAATCAGTCTTACCGCCGACAGGCGGCGTTCGTATGCCCTTAGCCAACCAGCTCCGGGCGGTTGCGGAACAGTTCCAGCGCCTGCGGGTTGGCCAACGCCTCAATATTCTTCACCGGCTCGCCATGCACCACGTTGCGCACCGCCAGCTCGACGATCTTGCCGCTCTTGGTTCGCGGAATATCGGCAACCTGCAGAACCCTGGCCGGCACATGGCGTGGCGTGGTGTTTTCGCGCACCGTCTGGCGGATGCGCTGCACCAGCGCCTCGTCCAGTTCGACACCGTCCTGCAGGCGCACGAACAGCACCACGCGCACATCGCTGGGCGCCTCCGGCGGCCACGCCTGGCCGATGACAATCGACTCCAGCACCTCCGGCAGCTTCTCGACCTGGCGGTAGATTTCCGCGGTGCCAATGCGCACGCCGCCAGGGTTCAGGGTCGCGTCGGAGCGCCCATAGACCACCCAGCCGCCGTGCTCGGTGATTTCGCAGAAATCGCCATGGCACCAGACCCCCGGGAATCGTTCGAAATAGGCGGCGCGGTACTTGCTGCCATCGGCGTCGTTCCAGAAACCGACCGGCATGCACGGGAAGCTCTTGACGCAGACCAGCTCGCCTTTTTGCTGGCGGACCGGCCGCCCCTCCTCGTCCCATACCTCGACGGCCATGCCCAGCCCGGCGGCCTGGATCTCGCCACGCCAGACCGGCAGGCTCGGCGCCGCGCCGACAAAGGCGCTGACGATGTCCGTGCCGCCGGAGATCGACGACAGCTGCAAATCGGAGCCGATCGACGCATAGACGTAGTCGAATCCTTCCGGCGACAACGGGCTGCCAGTCGAGAGCAGCACCCGCAGCGCCCCCAGGTCGTAGTCGCGCCCCGGGTGCAGCCCGGCTTTCGCCTGGGCGTCGATGAACTTGGCGGAGGTGCCGAAATGCGTGATGCGCTCGGCCTGGGCGTACTCCCAGAGCACCCTGCCGTCGGCGACGAAGGGGCTGCCATCGTAGAGCATCAGCGTGACATCGGAGGCCAAGGCGCTGACCAGGCAGTTCCACATGGTCCAGCCACAGGTGGTGAAGTAGAACAGCCGGTCGCCGGCATCGATGCCCCACTGCAGATAGTGTTCCTTGAGGTGCTGCAACAGGGTGCCGCCGACACCATGGACGATGCACTTGGGCACCCCGGTGGTTCCCGAGGAGTAGAGGATATACAGCGGATGATCGAAGGCCAGGCGCTGGAACTGCAGGGGGCCGGCGTCGGCGTGCTCGGCCAGGAAGTCGTCGAAGTCGCGTGCAGCGGGAATCCCCAATACCGCGGCATCGTGGGGCGTGCCCAGGTAGGGGACCAGCAATGTCAGCTCGACGCTTGGCAGACCGGCGACTATTTCACCGAGCTTGCCCAGGCAATCCACGGCCTTGCCGTTGTACCAGTACCCGTCGCAGACCAGCAGCACCCGTGGCTGGCACTGACCGAAACGGTCAAGCACACCCTGCGGGCCGAAGTCCGGAGAAGCCGAAGTGAAGATCGCTCCGAGGCTGGCCGCCGCAAGCATGGCGATAAGCGTTTCGGGCACGTTCGGCAGGTAGGCGGCGACACGGTCGCCAGGCTGGATGCCCAGCTTGCGCAGGCCACCGGCCAGTTGCTGTACGGCCAGGCGCAGTTGAGCGCGGCTCATGCGCCGCTTGACCTTGTCCTCGCCCCAGAACACCAGCGCCTCCGGGTTCTCCCCCTCGCGCAGCAGGTTCTCGGCGAAGTTCAGTCGCGCGTCGGGAAACCAGCGCGCGCCGGGCATCCGCTCAGCGTCGAGAAGAACGCGCTCGCCCCGCTCGCCGATTACCCCGCAGAAATTCCAGAGTTCGCTCCAGAAGGTCTCGGCCTGTTCAACCGACCACCGCTGCAAGGCATGGAAATCGCCACCACGGGGCGCTCCCAGGGCCTCGGCGCGAGCGCTGAAAGCGGCCAGTCGGCTGCGTGCCAGGCGCTCCTCGGAAGGTGCCCACAGCGGGCCATCGGTGAACTGCTTGCTGGGTCGTTGCATCAGGCTACTCCGTGATGATCGCGTCCGGCCGAAGGGGCCAGCCAGGGACGCGCTGGCATAAGTCAGCGGGCGGTCGATGGCGACGTCTTCGGCAACACACCGGCACAAAGGCATTGGAAGCCGATGCGGATACACCTGGGGAGTAACACTGCCGGCTGGCTCACTGTCTTTCCCATACGCACCAACGCTGTCGCCGTCGTTGCATGGGGTCAGCTTGGCGGCGCGCCAGCCGGCCGGCACCTATCGGAAAAGATAGCCAGTGCGCGGGTCCGGCTCGCTCGAGCCAAGGGCAGCGAGATTAATTTGACAGCTGTCAAATTTAGACCTAGTTTCGGCCAAAACAACAAAAGCCCGAAGGGCATCCGAGAGGTCGACATGAGCATTACGTCTCCCCTCGCTGGGACGACCGCCAACTGGTGGGCACTGGCGCTGAGTGAGGAAGTGAGCGGGAAAAAGCCCCTGGCGGTACGCTGCGGCCAGCATGAAATAGTCCTGTTCCGCGACGCCGCGGGCCAGGTACGCGCCCTCGAGGATCGCTGCCCGCATCGACGCGCCCCGCTTTCGCTGGGGCGCATCCGCGCCGAGGGCACGCTGCAGTGCGGCTATCACGGCTGGACCTTCGACGGCTCCAGCGGCCAGTGCGTGCAGATCCCCAACCTATCCGCCGATGAGCGCGTGCCGCCCAAGCACAAAGTCGAGCCTTATCCGGTCTGCGAGCGTGACGGACTGGTGTACGTCTGGGTCGCGGGGAACGGTCAGGCGCCGAGCGCCGAGCCCGCCGCCCTGCCCTTCGGTGCCAGCGACGACGCCCATGGCAGCCTCAGCCTCAGCCTGAACCACGAACAGTTCGCCGCCGCCCTGCTCGACGGCCCGGAGGTCATCCTGCGTCTGACCGGCATGCGCATCACCGATCACCTGCTTGGCGATCCCAAGTGGCGCAACGGCTGCTGGGTCAGCGAGCGCGGCATGATGTGGGCCGGCCCCACCCTGCCGGCGCGCTTCGTCCGCGACTACCCGCTGATCCTCAAGGTATCGGTGACACCGGCCAACGGTCTGTGCCAGGTCGAAGTGCTGAATCAGGACGAGGAACTCCTGGCCTCCGCGATACTCGCCAGCGCCCCGGGTGCGCGAGGCACCACGGCGCTGCGCTGGCGCAGCCGGAGACATGCCGCCGCAGGCTGGCGGGTTCGGCTGGCTCGTGTCCTGGAACGCTTCCACTACGGACCGATCGAGCCGCTGCCCCATGTCGATGGCAGCGCCCTGGGCCAGTTGCTGGAAGGTCCTTCCCGCGTCCTGCGTGCCCCTCAACTGATCGTCAGCAGCGCCGAACAACTGGCCAGCTGAGCCACCTACCTGGCCGAGGAGGTCAGTCGATGAACGCAATTCTCGAGTCGAGCAGCGACGAAGGCAGGATTCTCCTGCGTGATTGGCAGCCGGGCGAATACGCCCTGCGTGATGCCTGGTTCCCGGTGGCCCTGAGCCGCCATGTGACGGACAAGCCGATCCGTCGCTTCGTCCACTCCCAGCCCTATTACCTATGGCGCCCGCGAGGACAGCTGGAAGTGCTGGAGTTCCACCCACGCGACTTCCAGCGCCTTGCTGGCCAAGCCGGCGAATTCACCGCTGGCAGCGGCCGCTATCCAGCACTGGAACGCTACGGCTACGTCTGGGCCTGGTATGGCAACCCAGCCAACGCCGACGAGTCGTTGGTGCCCCATGTGCCGTTCCTGCCGCGCGACGGAGGCCTGCCCAGCTGGTTCAGCGGCACGGTCCGCTTTGACTGCTGCTCGGACCTGTCCCTGGAGAACCTGATTGACCTCACCCACGCCGACTTCCTCCACGCCAACGTCGTCGGCAACGAGGTATCGGAAAGTGATGAAGTCACGGTGGAATCCACCTCCGAGACCGTGACCATGATCCGCACCGTGAAAAACAAGAGCGCCGCCCCCGTGATGCGCCTGTTCGGTGGCATCCGCGAGAAGGTCCAGGATGTACGCGCAGTGATCCACGTACACCTACGCAGCCGCGTGGCGCTGGCCTACGGTCGCTACCGTCCGGGCTTCGATGTCCCGCTGTTCCATCCCTGCGTACCGGTGGCGAAGAACCGCTGCCGCCTGGACTTCAGCTTCAACCTGGTGGAGGCGCCCTGGTTCTTCCGCCAGGTCATGCCGCAGTCGTCCTACATCGTCTCCGGGCAGGACAACCTCATGACCCGCCCGCAAAATCCGCGCTACGCCGAGGCGACCGAACGCCGCGACCTGCACTCGCGCTTCGACGGCCCCGGCATGCGTTACCGCTTCCTGATGCAGCAGTTGGCCAAGCGTCAGGCAGCCGGAGACTACAGCTACCTGCCCGACGGCGACCCCGGCCGCGACGTCAGCGAACTGCTCGGCATGCGCTGAGTCATCCCTCAACCCGGCCTGCCGCAAGGTGGGCCACCCTTGCCGAAGTAGTCAGAACATGCCGACCATCACCTACATCGAACACGACGGCACCCCCCACCAGGTCGAGGTCGCCAGCGGCGACAGCCTGATGCAAGGCGCCGTCAATCATGCGGTACCGGGAATCGACGCCGACTGCGGAGGCGCCTGTGCCTGCGCCACCTGCCACGTCTACGTCGAGGAAAGCTGGCTGGAGCGCCTCGCAGCCCCCGATGCCATGGAACGCGCCATGCTCGAATGCGCCCAGGAAGTCCGCGGCAACTCGCGGCTGGCCTGCCAGATCGCCATCAGAGACGAACTGGACGGCCTACAGGTGCGTATGCCGAAGTTCCAGGGCATGTAACGCCCATCTCAGCTGTGCTGGGTCACCGCCGTCAGCATAACCTCAGCGAATATCTCGCCCTGACGGCGGACTTCCTCAAGGCTGAGCTTCTCCGGGAAGCCCAGTTTGCGGATCAACGGATAGAGCACGAAATAGCTGCCGATGCCATGCACCATCAACACCATGAAGGTCGCGGTGGACATCGGCATGCGCCCATGGGTGCATGCCAGGCGCTCGAGCAGGGCCGCTAACTGGCGACTGAACGGCGCGACGAAGGCCTGGTAGAGATGTTCCAGACGCCATGAGTCGCGACGCCCTTCATGATGGATCAAACCGACCACCGCCGGGTTCGCCGCCGCCGACTCGGTGAAGCTCACAACTAACGCGCGCAACCTCGCCTCGTCGCTCGGATAGTCGTCGATAAATACCTGGAACGCCTCCTGACTGTGCTGCGTCAAGCAGTAGTCGACGGCGCGTAACCAGAGCGCATCCTTGGAGCCGAAGCGCGAGTGGATGAGGTTGTGACTGACTCCCAGGCGCCGGCACAGATCGCGCAGCGCGGTACTCTCGAAACCGAGTTCGGCGAAGGTCTCGAAGGCAAGTTGCAACAGGACTTCGTCGGGCGCCACGGGAGATGCATCGCGGGACGGGCGACCAGGCTTGCGGGTGGATGGCTTGCTCTGCGGCTGATTATTGTTGTCGTCTTGTTCGGCAGATTTGCGCGGCATTCCTACCCCTCCATTGCGGTCAGCCATTCTAGAACCGAATGGAAGGCACGTCGCCCTATCGTGCAAGTCGATACTTCAAGTCCATCAACTTACCTACTGGAGCCCAGGCAACTCTTCGAGCAGCGCCAACGCACGGCTTTCCGCCTGTTCAGCGTCGTAGGCGACCCCCTCGACGTTGATCACATGTCCAACTACCAATCCCATGTAACCCAGCAATACAGTGATCAATGGCTGCTGGAAATCATTGGCCTGATAGCGCTCGTGAGAGTAGTCAGCACCGCGAGCCTGTACCAAGTAGACTTGCTTGCGCCTGATCAAGCCGAAGGGTTTACCACCATCCTCGTAGAGAAAGGTCACACCGTGGCGAAGGACATGGTCGAACCAAGCCTTGAGCGTGCTACTCATGCTGAAGTTGATCATCGCCGAGGCGACGATCAGTACATCATGCTGGCGCAGCTCGGCTATCAATTGATCGGAGACTGCCACAGCGGCCTGCTGTGCAGCCGTACGTTGCTCTCGCGGCAGAACCCGGCCAGAAACGTAATCCTCGCCGATATGCGGCAGAGGGTCACCTGCCAGGTCACGTACCGTCAGCCGGCTACCCGGCTGACTGGCCAACAGGCGCTCTGCCAGGGCTCGCGCGACTCGCGTGGAGTGCGAGGCAGAACCGCGCGGGCTGGACAGCAACAGCAGTATGTCGGTCATTACGGGGCTCCCAGCAGGCGAGACGACGGCGTCAGTTGAGGTTGGACAGCGGCGATACGCCCCAGCGCGCACGCGAGAAGCTCTGCGCCGGCTCGTCCCAGGTCAGGTTGGCCTGCAGGCCAGCCATGTTGATATCGCGGGCGAGCCGGCCCAGTTGTTGGCTGTCGAACATCGCACTGGCGTCGCCGGAGGTGATCAAGCGGTTACTCGCCTGCAGGCTCAGGCGGGTGGCGTACGCCACGTCACGGCGAACTCGTGCGCGCTCGGCATCGCTCGGCACATGTCCAGCCCGCCCCCATTCGGCCAGGGTCACGCAATTGTTGCGGATGAACATCATCGCAGCATCAATCTCGGCCGCCGACTCGGCGAAGCGCAGCTGGGTGCCGGCGCCCTCCGACGCGGGCTTGAAGGTGTGCAGGTCGAAACGTTTGGTCACTCGCTCCTCGAACAGGTCGAGGATGCCGCGGCCCATGCCGATGGTCGCCGCCAGCAGGAGTTGATTGACCACCAAGTTGAACGGAACCTGGTAGTACGGGTTTCCCGTGTAGATCTTCGATCCGGGCGTGCTTCCCATGCGCAGGTCCGCCAGCGACACACAGCGGTGCGGCGGGATCCATGCGTCCTTGACCACCACCGACTTACTGCCGGTACCCCGCAGGCCGGAAACGTGCCAGTCATCCAGCACCTCGAAGTCCGACCTGGGTATCAGGCCCATGCCGTGCTGGGTGGTGAAGAAGATCCACTGCGCGTAGTCGCAGCCGCTGGAGAAGCGCATCTGGCTGTCGCGCACGCGGAAGCCGCCACGCTCCGGCTCGATGTTCACCCGCGCCTGAGCCGACGCGGTGGACGACATGGTGTCCGGGTCCTGCGCCCAGTACTCCTGCTGCGCCTCCTCGGAGAAGTAGCCGACCATGAACTGGTGCCCCGGCCACTGACCGGCCATCCAGGCCGACGAGCCACAGCCCCGGCCGATTTCCATGCCCACTTCGGCGATGGTGTCGATGCCGTGGCCCCACCCCTGGAACTGGCTGGGCTGGGCGATGCGCAGCAGGCCAGCGTCACGGAAGTCGTCGAAGGTTTCCTGCGGTATCCGGCGCAGTTGCTCGCAGTGCTGGCTGCGCTCACGCAGGGTCGGCACCAGCGCACGGGCGCGGGCTACCAATTCGGCGGGCTGCGGGACGGTATCGAGCGCAGGGGTCTGTGCGTTGGCATTCATGGTCGATGGCTCCACTTGTTTTTGTCGTTCAGGGACCCGCCGGGAAAAGCCGGCTTGACTGGCGCGGGTCCGAAGTTGTCTGGCCGATGCGGATCGAGATTAAGAGTCGGCGATGGCGCGCAGCACCTATCGAAAAAGAAAGGCCGCCTCTTCCCGACGGCGGCCCCAAGAGCGCCGTCCTATGGCGCGCCGAACAAAACGTATAAAGGCTTGAAGGATCGCGTGAACAGGCCGCTGAAGCGCGGTGCTGGCGCCCCCGGTTCCAGGCGCAGGTCAGGCAGGCGGTCGATCACCTGTTCGAGGGCCACGCGGAGCTCGGCACGCGCCAGCGACAGACCGGCGCAAGTCCGCGGACCGGCATTGAAGGCCAGGTGGTCGCGCGGCTTTTCGCGCGCCAGGTCGATCCGCGCCGGGCAGCCGTAGTGCTCCGGATCCCGATTGGCGGCGGCATTGAGGGTGAATACAACCTGGTCCTTGCGCACCTGCACACCACCGACCTCGATGTCCTGGTTGGCCACCCGGTAGCGGTATTGCACCGAACCCCAAACCCGCAGCACCTCCTCGATGAATACCGGCAGGCGCTGGCGGTCGCTGCGCAGCGCAGCGGCCAGCTCCGGCTCGGTGAGGAGCACATGCAGGGCGTTGGAAAGTGCATGGACGGTGGTATCGCTCCCCCCCAGGTAAAGCTCGCGACAGGTGGCCAGCATGTCCTCCTCGCTGACATCGTCGAGAACCCCCGGCGCCTCGGCCCACAGGCGAGTCATCAGGTCGGCGGCGGGCTTCTCCCGCCGCGCGCGGATGTACGGAAGCAAGATGTCGTTGAGTGCATGGGAGGCGGCCAGGGCCTTGTGCGTTGCGTCCTCGCCCAGGAAGTGGCGGCCACCGGCCCAGACCATGATGTCGTCATGCAATTCCAGCACCCGGGCGACAAAGGCATCATCGCGGGCGTCCATGCCGAACAGCGACATGAACACCCGGCACGGCAGTTGGTCGGCGAACTCGGCGACCAGTTCCGCACGGCCCCGCGCGACGAATCGCTCGATGAGAAAGTCGGTGATCGGCCGCACATGGTGTTCGACGTACATCTCGACGTTCTTCGGGGTGAACAGCTGGATCACATAGCGCCGCATGCGCTCGTGTTCGGCGCCCTGTAGGACGACGATATTGCGCCGCCCCCCCTTGACTTCGACCATGGTCGCGTCGGCGTCCGCGTAAGGATGGCGGAACAACTGCTCATTCACCAGGACGTACTTGCA
Source organism: Pseudomonas sp. NBRC 100443 (assembly GCF_030268185.1). Taxonomy (NCBI): domain Bacteria; kingdom Pseudomonadati; phylum Pseudomonadota; class Gammaproteobacteria; order Pseudomonadales; family Pseudomonadaceae; genus Pseudomonas; species Pseudomonas sp. NBRC 100443. The sequence goes on along the minus strand of NZ_BSQE01000004.1, from coordinate 177,900 downwards.
GGCCTCGTAGCTCAGGGCTACCCAGCCCTTCATGCCCTCGTCCCAGACCACCTCGCCCTGGCTGCGCAGGGCATCGAAGTAAGGATGTGGATCGCTGTCCCGGGTGGACAGAACCGATGCGTGGGGGCAGGTTCCGCTCATTACTGTTCCCTCCCTCAGGCCAGCGCGCCGGCGGCACGCGCGCGCGCCACCAACTGCGGATCCAGGCGCCATTCGCCGATCACTTCATCACGGCTGCTGCCGACCGCCACCGGCGCCTTCGGCGCTGCCGCCACGCTGCGGCTGAAGCGCGGCGCCGGGGCGTTCTGCAGAATGCCACCGACCTCGACGAACGCCTCGCGAGCCCGGTTGTGCGGGTGCGACGGCGCCTCCTCCAGGCTGAGCACCGGCGTCACACAGGCATCCAGGCCCTCGAACAGCGCCGCCCATTCGTCTCGCGGGCGGGTCTTGAACAAGCCCTCCAGCTCGCGCTTTAGTTCCGGCCAGAGCTGCTCGATCTGCTCCTTGCCATAGGCCGGATAGCCGGCCGGCAGGAAGCGCTCGGCATCCAGCTCCAGACGTTCGATGAAGGCGCGGTAGAAAGCCGGCTCGATGGGAGCCACCGAGAGGAACTTGCCGTCGGCACAGGCATAGACGTCGTAGTAATGCGCACCGCCACCGAGGAAGTTGGCTCCCGGCGCGTCGATGAACTGGCCTTCGGCGCGGTAGCCGAAGAACATCGCCATGAACGACAGCGCGCCATCGAGCATGGCCGCGTCGACCACTTGGCCCTTGCCCGAACGAGTCATTTCCAGCAACGCGCAGACCAACCCGTAGGCCATGAGCAGGCCGCCACCGCCGAAATCGCCGATGACGTTCAACGGCACCACCGGTTTGCCTCCGGTCGGGCCGATCTGGTTGAGCAGGCCGGTCAGGCCGATGTAGTTGAGGTCATGCCCGGCGCTCTGGGCCAGCGGGCCCTGCTGGCCCCAGCCGGTCATGCGCCCGTAGACTAGGCGCGGGTTGCGCGCCCTGCAGGCTTCCGGGCCGATGCCCAGCCGCTCGGCGACGCCTGGGCGGAAGGCTTCGATGAGTGCATCGGCCTTTTCGCACAGCGCCAGCACCGTCTCCACCCCCTCGGGCTTCTTCAGGTCGACCACGATCGAACGCCGGTTGCGCAGCAGAGGTGAATTCGCCGGCGTGTCGGCATTGCCGCCGGCACGGTCGACCCGCACGACCTCCGCGCCGAGGTCGGCGAGCATCATGGCGGCATAGGGCGCAGCCCCCAGGCCGGCGATCTCGATGATACGAAAACCCTTCAGTGGACCCATCGCTGACTTACCTCCGTGGCAGGATCACTGGGCACGCGTGGCGGCCTCGCCAGCAGCAGGGCGAAGGCCGAGATCACGAGCAGTGCGGTGATGGCGAGAAAAGCCGGGGTGTAGCTTCCATAATGGTCGAACGACAACCCGGCGAGGAAAGGCGAGAGCGCAGCCAGCGGCGTCATCAGCGCCATCTGCAGGCCCATGAGCCCGGCGAAGGCGCGGGCGCCGTAGTAGTTGGCCAGCAACGCCGCCCAGCAGACGATGCTGGCGCCGCCGCCGAGACCGACGACGAAGGTCGCCAGGTAGGCCACTGCCATCCCGCGCGCATCCAGGAACAGCAGCACGCCCGCCGCACACATCAGCAAGGCCACGCTCCACACCGCTCGCGGCTCGAAACGGTCGCAGGCATACCCGGCGCCCAGCTTGCCGACGACGCCGGCCAGGGACATGCAACCCAGCGCCATGGCCGCCTGGGCCCCCGGGTGACCGAGCCCCTGCAGATGCGGCAGCAAGTGCGCGAGCAAGGTGAAGGCCACGACATTGAAGGCGATCGCCGAGATCACGCTGAGCCACATGGCCGGCGTAGCCAGGGCCATGCGCAGCGACCAGTCATGCTCACTTCGGTGCACGCCGCGCACCTTGACCAATGGGGCGCCGCCGGGCTGCCGATGTTCCCGGGCCGCGGGCTCGCGCACCCACAGCAGGGCAATGACAGCTGCGAACAGTGCAGCGGCCGCAACGGCGTACCAGCCGATACGCCAGTCGCCGCCGGCGACCATCATCGCCGCCAGCAGCGGCGCGGCGACGAAGCCGCCGACCGAACTCGCGGTCATCACCATCGCCATAGCCAGTCCGCGCCCCTGTTCGAACCATTGCGCCGTGCAGCTCTGCAGCGGAATGCCGCCCGCCAGCGCGCAGGCGCTGCCCAGCAGTACACCGAACAGCAACAGGTAGTGCCACGGCTGGTTACCAACGAGCGCCAGCAGCGCCGCCGCGGCCGCCATGCCGCAGGCACCGAGCAACAGGGTGGCCAGTATCCCGCAGCGCCTCGACAGCCAGGCCACCAGCGGCGCGGTACCGCCCTGGGTCAGTACGAACAGCGTGAAGCCAAGGCCCAGGGTGCTGCGATCCAGGCCCCATTCGGCGGCCATCGCGGTGTTGATTACCGAGGCGCCATAGTTCGGAACCCCCTGGGTGATGAAGGCCACCGCCCAAAGCGCCGTGAGTACCGTCCAGGGCGAAGGTTTCATCGCCCGGGCTCCGACAGCCCCGGGCGGACGAACAGCCCCTTAGCCGGATGCGCCGAGAGAAACTGCACCAGGTCGCGCGCCAGCTCGTCGGCGGCTTCCAGCGGCGGGATATGACCGACATCCGGCAGCAGCCGCAGACTCGCCGACGGCATCGCGGCCAGCAATGCCCGGGCACTGGCTACCGGGAGAATCCGGTCGCGTTCGCCCCAGAGAATGCGCAACGGCACCTCACACCCCCGTAGCGACTCGCTCAGCGGCACCGAGCCCCAGAAGTCAGCCTGGATCTCACGCAGCACGCGCAACGGCCGCTCGCGCTCGACTATCATCTGTACCAGGCACGCGGGCACCCTTGGCGGTCGGACCATCGCGAGCGCCATGGTCGCGCGGAAGCTTTCCAGGCTGTCGACGATCAGCGGATTTCGTCCTTCGCTGGCAGCCCGCTGCTGCACCAACACGGGTACGCCCGCTTCGGCGCCGGCGGGCGCCACCAGATAGGCGCTGGCCAGATCCTCGGCGAAGCTCGCGGCATAGTTGCCCGCCACGTACCCGCCCATGGAATGCCCGACCAGATGCAGCGGCCCCGCTCCCAGCGCCCGGACGAAATCTCGCAGGCGTTGGGTCTGGGCGGGGATCGAATAGTCGGCGTCGGCCGCCGGCGGACTCATGCCGAAGCCGGGCAGGTCCGGCAGCAGCAGACGATAGCCCTGGCCGCGCAGGCGCGTGGCGAGCTTCAGCCAGCTCTCCTTGTTCGCCGCGTAGCCATGGACCAGCAGCACGGCCTCGCCATCGCCGCCACTGTCGAGGTAACACCAGGCCTGGCCGTCGACTTCCAGCCAGGCGCGGCGCAGTCCGGCACGCCAGATGGCCACGGCGACGCCGGCATCGAGCAGCCACGCCGGCGCGCAGCGCAAGGCTGCGGTCCACCCCAGCAACCCCAGCGGCGCCGCCGCCAGGCAGGCGATGGCAACCCAGGACGGCCAGGGCAAGGCGATCATCGCAGTTTGCGCTCGTCGAGCCCGAGACCGCGACCGATGATCTCTTTCATGATCTCGCTGGTACCGGCAAAGATCCGGGTGATCCGTGCATCGGTGTACATCCGCGAGATGCGGTACTCCTCCATGTAACCAGCGCCGCCATGCAGCTGCACGCACTGGTCGAGCACCCGCCCTTCGAGCTCGGTGGACAGCAGCTTGGCTTCGGCGGCGAGCTCGGCGGTGAGGCGGCCGGCGTTGTACTCGAGCACGCACTGGTCGACGAAGGTCTGCACGGCATCGAGCTGCGCGCGCAGTTCGGCCAGCACGAACCGGCTGTTCTGGAAGGCGCCGATGGGGCGGCCGAAGGCGTTGCGCTGCAGCACGTACTCGTGGGTCAGGTCGAATGCGGTCTGCGCCGAGGCCATGGCACCGACGGAGCAGATCAGCCGTTCGCCGCCGAGGAACTTGCCGAGGTAGGCGAAGCCCTTGGTCGGGTCCCCCAGCACATTGGCCTTGGGAACCCTGACGTTGTCGAAGAACAGCTCCGAAGTGTCCTGGGCGTGCAGGCCCATCTTGTGCAGGCGCTGACCACGGGCGAAGCCCGGCATGCCCTCCTCCACCAGGAACAGTCCGATGCCGTGGCGCTGGTCCGGCACGGTACGGGCGGCCACCACGAACAGATTGCCGATCTGGCCATTGGAGATGTAGGTCTTGGCACCGTTGAGCAGCCAGTAGTCGCCCTTGTCCTCGGCGCGCGAGCGGATCCCGGCCAGGTCGCTGCCGGCGCCCGGCTCGGTCATCGCCACACCGAGAACGGTCTCGCCGCTGATGCAGCCCGGCAGGTAGCGCGCTTTCTGCTCATCACTGCCCAGTTCGCCGATGTAGGGCGCCACCAGGCCGGAATGCAGATTGATGTAGAAGCCGATCTCGCCGTGGCGGATGTTCTCTTCATAGACGATCTGCTCGTAGCGGAAATCGCGGATGCCGGCACCGCCGTACTGCTCGTCGGCCCACATCAGCAGATAGCCCAGCTCGCCCGCCTTGGTATAGGCCCAGCGGTCGACATAGCCCTGCGCGCGCCACTTGGCCGCATGCGGGGCGATTTCCTTCTGGAAGAAACGCCGCACGCTGTCGCGGAACTGCTCGTGCTCGGACTCGAAGATCAGCCGGCGCATTGGTACATACCCCCTTGCCAGGTCATGCTCATCAGGCCACAGCTCCCTGCACATAGAAGGGTTCGCCACGCAGCGCGCGGTCACGCAGCCAGGCCGAGGGTTTGAAGCGGGAGCCGTGCAGCTTGGCCAGGCGCTCGCAGTCGGCGACGAAGGCTTGAACCCCAACCGTGTCGATCAGCGACAAGGTGCCGCCAGTCCAGCTCGGGAAGCCCCAGCCCAGGAGCGCACCGAGGTCGCCGTCGGCCGGATGGGTCAGCACGCCCTCTTCCATGCAACGCGCGGTTTCCAGCGCCTGGATGTAAAGGATGCGCTTGCGCAGCTCGCCAACCTCGGGTTGCTCCGGCGCCAGCGGGAAGGCTTCGGCTAAGCCCGCCCACAGGCGCCGGCCCCCTTCGGCCGGATAGTCGTAGAAACCACCGCCGGCACGCCGGCCGATGCGCTTGAATTCTTCAACCATGCGCTGCATGACGGTGTACGAGCAGGGCCGTACGTAGGCATCGCCCAGCGCCTCGATGGACTGCTGCACGATCTTCCACGGCAGTTCCACTGTCACCTCGTCGAGCAACGCCAGAGGGCCGACGGGCATGCCGGCGAGCTTCGCAGCGTTCTCGATTAGCGCCGGCGCGACCCCCTCCTCGAGCATCCGCATGCCTTCATGGATGAAGGTCTGGAACACCCGGCTGGTGTAGAAGCCACGACTGTCGTTGACCACAATGGGAGTCATGCGCAGTTGCGCGATCAGGTCCAGCGAACGCGCCAGGGTTTCCTGGCTGGTCTGCTTGCCGACGATCACTTCCACCAGCGGCATCTTGTCCACCGGCGAGAAGAAATGCAGACCGATGAAGTAGGCAGGCCGACGGGAGGCCTCGGCCAGCCCGGAAATCGGCAGGGTCGAGGTGTTGCTGGCGAAGACCGCCCCGCTGCCCAGCATCGCTTCGGCCTTGGCAATCACCGCTGCCTTTACGGCCTGGTCCTCGAACACCGCCTCGATCACCAGTTCGCAACCCTCCAGGTCGGAATAGTCGGTGGTGGGGCGGATACGTCCGAGAATGGCGGCAGCCTGGTCCGGCTTGCGGGAGCCCCGTTCGACGGCCTTGTCCAGCAGCTTGCGGGAGTAATCCCTGCCCTTCTCCGCCTGCTCCTGGGTAGTGTCCAGAAGGATCACGTCCAACCCGGCCTGCGCAGCGACATAGGCAATGCCTGCGCCCATCATACCGGCGCCCAGCACACCAAGCCGGTTCACCTTGCTCTGGGGAACGGCCTGCGGGCGTCGTACCAGGCGATCGGCCTGGCCCTTGCTGACAAAGGTGGTGCGGATGATGTTGCGCGCCACCGGATCGGTGAGCAGCCGGGCAAAATACTTGGACTCGAGGTTCAGGGCCTTGTCGAAAGGCATCAGCATGCCCTCGAACACCGAGTCGAGGATGGCTATCGGCGCCGGGTAGTTGTGCCAGGTCTTAGCCGCGATGCGTCCGACCTGCATCGTATAGGCTGCGGCTTGCGCCGAATTCAGCAGGCCCAGGCCCTCGGCCGGGCGATAGCCCTTCTTGTCCCAGGCACGCTGCGCATCCGGCGTGCCCAGCAACCAGGCACGGGCGGCGCCCAGCAGCTCTTGGGCAGGGAGCACAGCGTCAACCATGCCCAGTTTGAGCGCTTCGGCCGGGCCAACGGTCTTGCCTTCAAGCAGCAACGGCAGTGCCTTCTGGATGCCAATCATGCGCGGTAGGCGCTGGGTGCCACCGGAGCCGGCGAGCAGGCCGACAGTGACCTCGGGCAGGCCCACGAGCGCCTTGGGATTGTCCACCAGAATGCGGTGATGGCAGGCCAGGGCCAGCTCGAACCCGCCGCCCAGGGCCAGGCCGCTCAGCACGGCAACGAAGGGTTTGCCACAGGTTTCCATACGCCGATGCAGATCCCGCGAGGCACGCTGGCTGAAGACGTAGGCATCCTGCAGCGACATCTCCGCATCGAAGCGGCCCATCAGGTATTTCAGGTCGGCACCGGCCATGAAGGCGGGCTTCGCGGAAATAATCATTGCGCCTTTGATCGCATCGTCGCTTGCAATCCGCTCGACGGTGGCAATCATCTCTTCGAGCCATTCGGGCGAGACCACATTCATCGGCCGCAACGGATCGTCGAGGATGATCAGCGCTAGGCCGTCCTTATCGACTTCCAGTCTCAGGGTGTTGGTGTTCGGGCTACTCATGCAAAGGCTCCTAGATACGCTCGATGACGGTGGCGGTGGCCAGGCCATTGCCGGCGCACAAGGTGATCAGGCCGGTGCTCAAGTCGCGGCGCTCCAGCTCGTCCAGCAGGGTGCCGAGAATGATCGCGCCGGTGGCGCCCAGGGGATGGCCAAGGGCGATGGCGCCGCCGTTGACGTTAACCCGCGCCGGGTCCAGTCCCAGGGCACGCTGGTAGCGCAACACCACGGAAGCGAAGGCCTCGTTGATCTCGTAGAGGTCAATGTCGCTCGGGCGCATGCCCAGGCGGCCGAGCAGCTTCTCGGTGCAGGCGGCCGGGCCAGCGAGCATGATGGTCGGCTCGCTGCCCATGGAGGCGAAGCCCTTGATCCGGGCTCGCGGCTTGCGGCCGATGCGCCGGCCGAACTCGGCGCTACCGAGCAGCACCGCGGCGGCGCCATCGACGATGCCGCTGGAGTTGCCGCCGGTATGCACGTGATCGATGGTAAGCACCTGCGGGTAGCGTTGCAGCGCCACCGCATCGAAACCGCCCTGCTCACCGAGGTCGGTGAAAGCCGGCTTCAGGCTGGCCAGGCCCTCCAGGGTGGTCCCCGGGCGCATGTGCTCGTCGCGTTCCAGCAGGACCTCGCCGAGCAAGTCCCGAATCGGCTCGATGGAGCCGTCGAAGTAGCCGCTCTGCCAGGCATGGGCAGCGCGGCGCTGGCTCTCCAGGGCGTAGGCATCGACATCCTGGCGCGAATAGCCGTCGAGGGTGGCGATCAGGTCCGCGCCTATGCCCTGCGGGGCGAAGTAATTGTGGTAGGCCACCCAGGGGTCTGCGCTCCAGGCGCCGCTGTCGGCGCCCATGACGGTACGCGACATCGACTCGACGCCCCCCCCGATCGCCGCCAGTGATTGCCCAGACATGATCTGCGCCGCCGCGTTGTTCACCGCCTCCAGCGCCGACGCGCAGAAGCGATGTACCTGCTGGCCGGCCACCGACTCGGCGTATCCGGCGCTGAGCAAGGCCGCGCGAGCGATGTTGCCGCCCTGCTCGCCCACTGGCTGTGCGCAACCGAGAATCACGTCGTCGACCAGGGCGGTATCCAGATCGCTACGCCGCGCCAGCGCCTGTAACACCTGGGACGCCAACTGTGCCGCGGATATCTCGTGCAGGGCGCCATCCGGGCGGCCACGGCCGCGCGGCGAGCGCACATGATCGTAAATGAAGGCTTCGCCCATGATCTTGAAAGTCCTCTGTGTCTGCCATGGCAAGTACCCGCTGGCGGGCATTGCGATCGATCCCAGACTCACAGAGGGCGTCGGCTGGGGCACCTATCGAAAAAGATAGAGTGGTAGCGGCCATTCGAGCCCCAAGTCAGACATGTCCAGCCCCTGCCCCACTCGTTGCACAGAGCAGAGCATTCAACCCGCAGATGCGCTCCAAAAATCACGGCTGGCAAAGTCCGTGGCAGAGCGACTCCCTTCCAACACGTCGTCGACTTCGCAGCAAACTGGTTGACAGCGTGAAAGAAATGCTGCCAGTTTTTAAGTAGTAATTACTTAATAAAACTGATCGGAGACCTGGGAATGGAATTGAGCAAGCTCGACCGGGCAGCGTGCCTCCGCACCGAACTCATCACTTGGATCGCACTGGCCCTGGCCATGCTGCTCTGCAGCGGGGCGTACGCGGCAACCGGTAGCAGTGCACGCCCCAACATCATCCTGATAGTGGCAGACGACCTCGGCTATTCGGACCTGGGCACTTTTGGCGGAGAAATCTCCACACCGAACATCGATGCCCTGGCAGCCTCCGGCGTGCGGCTAACCAACTTCCATGCGTCCCCTACCTGCTCGCCGTCACGTTCGATGCTTTTGACCGGGACCGACAACCACACCGCCGGCGTTGGTGCGATGGCCGAAATTCTTCCCGAGGCAGCGCGCCGCCGATGGGGCTACGAAGGCCGCCTTACGGGCCGAGTAGCGACCATCGCCGAGCGCTTGAAAGCGGCGGGCTATAGCACCTACATGGTCGGTAAATGGCACCTCGGCAGAGAGCCGGGAAGCATTCCGAGCGCGCGCGGATTCGACCACAGCTTTGCTTTGTTGCAAGGCGCTCATAATCATTTCGGCCAAGGCGGCTTTGGCCCTGACTCGTCACCCGAGCTCTCGGCTACCTACCTGACCGATGGCAAAGCAACGACTGTTCCCGCCGACTTCTATTCCACCGACTACTTCACTGACCAAATTATCCAGCGCATCGATCAACGCAACGATACGGCCCCCTTCTTCGCTTACCTCGCCTACACCGCCCCGCATTCGCCCCTGCAAGCGCCGGACGACATCCGCGACAAATACGCCGGACATTACGACCAAGGCTGGTCGGCGATCTATCAGCAGCGCCTGAAGCAAATGCAAGCGCAAGGCGTCTTGCCTGACAACGCGCAGATTCCAACCTCCGGGCTTCAATCCCAGTGGAATGCCCTGCCAGAAAACGAGCGCAAAATCGAAGCGCGCAAGATGGAAATCTATGCCGCCATGGTCGACCGCCTCGACGCGAACGTTGGACGGCTAAACGACTACCTCAAGCGCAAAGGTCTTGCCGACAATACTGTAATCATTCTGCTTTCGGACAACGGCCCCGCAGGAGAGACCGCCAACACCTTCCGCATCATCCCTGGCGTAGCTGAATACATCGAAAGCCATGACAACAGCCTGGCGGCGATGGGTACCGCGAAATCCTTTCTCTTCTACGGCAAGCAATGGGCACAAGTCGCCAGCGGCCCCTATGCCGGTACCAAAGGAGCAGTTTCCGAGGGTGGCGTACGTGTGCCCGCCATCATTCATGCTCCGTGGTTAGCGAGCCCCGGCATCAGTCGCTCGTATGCCACGATCATGGATATCACGCCGACCCTGCTGGATATCGCTCATGTCGATTCCGACACCAGGATCGCCGGCAATCAGGTCGCACCAATTAAGGGATTGTCTCTGCTCCCTTTGTTCAGCAACCCGATGCAAACCATCCACGACGACTCCAGTTCCTACACATACGAACTCCATGGACAGCGATCAATCACCCAGGGCGGTCGCTGGAAGCTCAGTTGGGTGCCGAAGCTCGCCGGCGGCAGTGGGGAGTGGGCGCTGTATGACTTGGAACAAGACCCCTATGAGCGCAGCGATCTGTCAAAAACCAACCTGGCAAAGTTCAAGCAACTTGAAAACGCGTGGAATGAATACGCAAAAGCCGTGAAGCTGTAAGCCTTCCGCTGTCTGAAAGTCACTCTTCTTGTAAAACAAAAATAAAAAAGAGACTGATATGAAGCCGCTACCAAGACAAACCCCGGCAATCCGCATGTCATTATTTACGATTGCCCTTGCGAGCCTACCTGTACATAACGCGACAGCCTTCGAGATCGACACGCCTCGAGACTGGAAGGTGCGCTGGGATAATACGCTGCAGTACAACCTTGGCTGGCGCGCAAAGAATATGGACAGTCGAATCGCCAATGATCCGACGCGCGCCGAGTCAGACCACAAGTTCCCCGACCGTGGTGACGTCGTCACCAACCGCGTGGCCTTATTGAGTGAGTTCGACGTGGTATTCCAAGATGATTATGGCGCACGCATCAGTGGATCCGGCTGGCACGACTATGCCTATGACGATGATGCCAAGTCCAAATCCGGGTACCCGAGCAACTACGATGAACGAAAATACTCCAGCTACACCAAGAGATATTACATCGGTGGCGGACAGTTGCTGGACGCCTTCGTCTTTGGAAACTTTGATCTGGCCGGCCGCCCAGCATCATTGAAGTTGGGAAGATTGAACCAGTACTGGGGAAACTCGCTGTTCTTTGGAGTACTGGGCGTAAGCTATTCCCAGTCAGGCTCCGACCAAATCAAAGCGGTCACTTCACCCGGCACCCAGGCAAAGGAACTGGCGCTGCCACGCGGACAAGTCAACTTCAGCTACCAAATCACCGATGAACTATCGCTTGGTGCACAGTACTTCTACCAGTACGAACCCAATCGCATGCCAGAGGGGGGTACGTTTCTAGGGGCTGTAGACTTCCTTTTCGACGGCCCCGATAAATTCGCCGCCGCTGGCGGCCTGTCTCGCCACCATGCGAACCGTCCGGACGACAATAATGGGAACTTCGGCCTGATGGTTCGCTGGGAGCCGGATTGGTTGCAGGCGGCAGTAAGCATCTACTACCGCAAGCTCGATGAGACCCAGGCCTGGGGTCCCATCCTCGGCCGGGAAGGTGCGACACCGTTCTATCGTTTGTCATACGCGACCGATGTAACGCTATACGGTGTGAGCTTCGACAAGCAGATTGGCGAATACAGCATCGGCGCCGAGATGTCCTACCGCGAAAACACAGCACTCAACGGCAATAACATGCAAGTTGTCGCGTCCGACCTCGACGCCACGAAAGGACCTCGTGGCGACACCCTGAACGTAGTGCTCAATGCCGTAAAAACCTTGGGCAGCACGCCGCTGTATGACACCGGTAGCCTGGCCGCCGAGTTGGGCTATGTCCAACGGCTCAGGACCACACATTACGCATCCCGCTACAAGGGCGTTGACACGCAAGCCTGCGATGCCTCCGTGGCTAGCGTCGGATTGAGCTCAGGCGGACACAAAACCGGCTGCTCCACGGACGAAGCAGTAATGTTGGCAGTGAACTTCGAGCCGCAATGGCTGCAGGTATTACCCAACCTGGACCTGTCCGCCCCGATGTTCCTCATGTACGGGGTTGCGGGCAATGGTGCCAGTGTCGGCATGCCGGTGTACGAGAGAGATGCGAACTTCAGCATTGGGTTAAAGGGCATATTCGCCAAGCGCTACAACGCAACCTTCCAATACAACGGATACGCCGGCCGCTCCGTCGGAACTGCGCGCAGTCCCATTGATGGTTCGCTTTACAACGCCAGCGGTAACAACCTCTACGGGCTCGAAGACCGAGCCTGGTGGTCGCTCGCATTCAGCACAACTTTCTAAGACGGATGTAGGAAGGTCTCTACGATGAAAATGAAAACAACAAGTTGGATCGCAGGTTATGCCCTCACGCTATCACTCGCTGCCTCGGCCGCGGTCGCAGCCGACGGAGAGTTGACCGACTTCGGTGCAATAAAAGCCGCTAATACTGATGGCTCTATTCCGGCATACGCAGGGATTGGAGTCGGTAAACTACCGGCGGACTTCAAGCCTGGATCAGGTCGATACACCGATCCGTTCCGCGATGAAAAGCCACTATTCAGTGTTTCTGCCCGAAATGCTGCGCAATATCGCCAGTTCCTGACCCCCGGGGTTCTGGCATTGATGGAGCGCTTTCCCGACTATCGAATTGACGTCTATCCCAGCCACCGAACCATGGTTTACCCCGATTGGGTCTTGGAAAACACACGGAAGAATGCCATCAGCGCCAAGCTCGTTGGCGAGGTCGAGGGCGATGGAGTGGAAGGTGCCTATGCGGGGATCCCGTTCCCTCAGCCGAAGTCAGGCTACGAGGTAATGTGGAACCAACTGCTGCGCTTCCAGGGCGCCCGAACGGACATGCGCAACCAATCCTTCTTCGTGGATCGTAGCGGCAGCAAGACACTGATCGGTGAGCAGGAAACAAAGTTCATGTGGCCGTACTACGATCGCTCGACCAAGGGGCTAGAGCAGTGGAACTTCATGACCGGACGGACCCAGTACTTCGCCCCACCGGCACAGGCCGGACAGTTGTTCCTGCAGAAATACACGATGAACAATAGCGTGCAGAACGATCTGACCTGGATTTACTCACCAGGACAGCGGCGCGTACGCGTTGCACCCGAGGCCAATTACGATACCCCGGCCGCATCGATGGGTGGCGTCATCACCTTCGATGAGATCGGCGGCTTCAACGGCCGTATGGACCGGTTCGACTTCAAGCTGGTAGGCCGCGAGGAAAAATTCATCCCCTACAACAACTACCGTGCGCTATTCACGGACGGCTTGGTGGGTGAAAAGCACGAAAACCCGGATCTGATGCGCTGGGAGAAGCATCGCGTATGGGTAGTCGAAGCGACGCTGAAACCTGGCAAGCGCCACATCTACCAGAAGCGCACCTACTACATCGACGAGGATACCTGGCTGAGCTCCCTGTACGAGGCATACGACCACAGCGGCCAGCTCTATCGCGTCGCAAATACCATGAACATCTTCATGTACGACAATCCCCGTCTCGGGCAACCAGGGCGCAATGTCTACGACCTGACCAAAGGCACCTGGGCTTCCAATGTCATCCTGGCGGATCCCAACAACTACATGATTCCGTATGACGAAGTCCCCAACCAGTCGCGATTCACACCTGCCACCCTGGCAGCATCCGGAGTCCGATAATCGGCTTACGCCACCTGGGGCTATGCCCCGGTGGCGATATTCCGGCCAGTGGCTGATGCAGATGAAAATGCCAGACAAGCGAGATCGATCGAGGTATTCAGCAACAGATGTTCATTTTCCGACGGAGCGGTATTGCTCATTTTTTTCTTGTGTTGATCAATCAGCAATAAAGTTCGAATAAGCATCTCGCAGACTAGGCGTACGCGAGCATCGAACATCTCGTCGCTCATGTCCTGGCACACGGAGCGGATTCTCCTGAATATCTCCGAAGTCGTCTTGAAGTGTGCCGATGAGCACCATATACGCTCGCCATCCGCCGTTTCAAGCATACGCTCAGCGAATCGAACATAGGGGTGAAAACCGTTTTCATCGACCTCTTCATAAACCGGATATATGAATGCCTCCAACAACTTTCTCACACTCACTGACTCACATGTGTTCAAGGCATCGAGAAGCACCATCCGACGCTGGCTTATACTTTGCAAACGGCAATCGAATATTGCCCTTACCAGGTCTTCCTTACTGCCGAAATGATACTGCACAGCATACTTATTGGACTGCCCCGCATGCCTTGCAATTTCAACTAGTGAGACACTTTCAAAACCTTTGATCCCGAACAACTCTTCTGCCGCCGCCATCAAGCGCCGCGCCGGTGCCTTCCACGTCGAACTTACCGCAATACTTTCTTTCATAGATAGTCGGCCTGTACCTGGCAGCGACTGCAGTATCGCAAAAAACTGTTTTCTCAGCTATTGCCTTGCGGCACAGACCATGGCTGGTGTCGGTGGAAGTGTGTGTTTTTGGCACTCAAGATTAAAAATAAACACTCTTGTCCTCATCCAAATCGCAGAACGAGGAGCGGCACTCAAGCCCCCAGGCACTAACGGCAAACCCAGACGGTCCTCGCAACGCGATAGCGCAGCGTCTCGAGGACCTTACGCCTGACAGCCTCTTTTCTATTCCGCCGGAATACATCCGCGTGCAAGCAGAAAATCGATGATCAGGCCCACTGCTTCATCAGTGGTCTGTCTCGTGGTATCGATGCGTAACTCGGGGTTGAGTGGTGCTTCGTAAGGCGAATCGATGCCGGTGAAGTTCTTCAACTCGCCGCGCCGGGCCTTCTTGTACAGACCCTTGGGGTCGCGCTCCTCGGCAATCGCCAGCGGCGTATCGATGAACACTTCGATGAACTCGTCGGGTTGCAGCAGGCTACGCGCCAGGTCGCGCTCAGCGCGGAACGGTGAGATGAAGGCAGTCAGCACGATCAGCCCGGCGTCGACGAACAGCTTCGCCACCTCGGCGATGCGTCGGATGTTCTCCACCCGGTCGGCGTCGGTGAAGCCGAGATCGCGATTCAACCCGTGGCGCACGTTGTCGCCATCCAACAGGTAAGTATGCCGGCCCAGCGCATAGAGGCGCTTCTCCAACTGGTTGGCGATCGCAGATTTGCCCGCCCCGGACAGCCCGGTGAACCACAGTACCACCGGCTTCTGCCCGTTCTGTTCGGCACGTGCGCCCTTGCTGACATCGACGTGCTGCAGATGGATGTTCTGCGCCCGGCGCAGGGGGAACTCCAGCAGACCGGCCGCCACCGTGGCGTTGCTCAGGCGATCGATGAGGATGAAGCTGCCGGTCTCGCGATTGTCCTTGAAGGCATCGAAGCAGATCGCCATGTCGGTCGACAGATTGCAGACGCCGATCTCGTTGAGTTCGAGCTGCTTGCCAGCCAGGTGCTCCAGGGTGTTGACGTTGATCTTGTACTTGGGCACCGCCAGGGTCGCGTTGACGGTCTTGCCACCGATCTTCAGCAGATACGAGCGTCCCGCCAGCATCGGGCTCTGGTCCAGCCAGACCAGGGTGGCCTGGAACTGGTCGGCCACGCTGACAGGGTCGTCCGCCGTGGAGATGATGTCGCCGCGACTGATGTCGATTTCGTCGGTCAGGGTCAGGGTGATCGACTGCCCCGCCACCGCCTGCGGTAGGTCGCCATCCAGGGTGACGATACGCGCCACCCGGCTTTCGCGCCCGGACGGCTGCACACGTACCCGGTCGCCGGGATGGATCACGCCACTGGCTATGGTCCCGGTGAATCCACGGAAATCCAGGTTGGGCCGGTTCACCCACTGCACCGGCAGGCGGAAGGACAGCTTGCGCTGCCGCTCTTCGTCGATCTCGACGGTTTCCAGGTAGCCCATCAGCGTGCAGCCGCGGTACCAGGGCAACTGTTCGCTCTGTTCGAGGATGTTGTCGCCGCGCAGCGCCGATAGGGGAATCGCCGTGACGTCCTCGATGCCGATCTGCGTGGCGAACGCCCGGTACTCGTCGACGATGGCGTTGAAGACCTTCTCCGAGTATTCCATCAGGTCCATCTTGTTGACCGCCAGCACCACCTTGCGGATCCCCACCAGGGACACCAGGTAGCTATGGCGGCAGGTCTGGGTCAGAACACCACGCCGGGCATCGACCATCACCACCGCGACATCGGCCGTCGAGGCGCCGGTGATCATATTGCGCGTGTATTGTTCGTGGCCCGGGGTGTCGGCCACGATGAACTTGCGCCGTTCGGTGGAGAAGAAGCGGTAGGCCACGTCGATGGTGATGCCTTGCTCGCGCTCGGCGGCCAGGCCGTCCACCAGCAGGGCGAAATCCAGTTCGCCGCCCTGGGTGCCGACTTTCTTCGAATCGGCCTCGAGGGCCGTGAGCTGGTCATCGAAGATCATCTTCGACTCGTAGAGCAGGCGACCGATCAGCGTGCTCTTGCCATCGTCGACGCTGCCGCAGGTGATGAAGCGCAACAGGCTCTTGCGCTCATGGGCCTGCAGGTATTGCTCGATGTCTTCGGCGATCAGGCTGGATACATGTGCCATCAGAAATACCCCTCTTGTTTCTTCTTCTCCATCGAGGCCGCGGCATCATGGTCGATGACCCGCCCCTGGCGCTCCGAGGTGCGGGTCAGGAGCATTTCCTGAATGATCGCGGGCAGCGTGTCGGCCGTGGACTCGACCGCGCCGGTCAACGGGTAGCAACCCAGGGTGCGGAAGCGCACGCTGCGCATCATCGGCACCTCGCCAGGCCGCAGCGGCATGCGCTCGTCGTCGACCATGATCAGTGCCCCGTCACGCTCGACCACCGGGCGCATGGCCGAGAAGTACAGGGGAACGATCGGAACGTTCTCCAGATGGATGTATTGCCAGATGTCCAGCTCGGTCCAGTTCGACAGGGGAAACACCCGTATCGACTCCCCCTTGTGCTTGCGCGCGTTGTACAGGTGCCATAGCTCGGGCCGCTGGTTCTTCGGGTCCCAGCGGTGCTGCGCGGAGCGGAACGAAAAGATGCGCTCCTTGGCCCTGGACTTCTCCTCGTCGCGCCGGGCGCCGCCGAACACCACGTCGAAACCATGGTGATCCAGCGCCTGCTTGAGCGCCTGAGTCTTCATCACGTCGGTGTGGATCTGCGAGCCATGGGAAAACGGGTTGATGCCCATCTCCAGGCCTTCCTGGTTGACATGCACCAACAGCTCGACGCCAAGGCGGCTGACCATCTGGTCGCGGAAACGGTACATCTCCTGGAACTTCCAGGTGGTGTCGACATGCAGCAAGGGGAACGGCGGCTTGGCCGGATAGAAGGCTTTCATCGCCAGGTGCAGCATGACCGCGCTGTCCTTTCCGACGGAGTAGAGCATCGCCGGGTTGTCCGCCTCGGCGATAACCTCCCGCATCGCATGAATGCTCTCGGCCTCCAGTCGCTGGAGGTGGGTCAGGGCCATGGTTCTTTCCTCTCGTTGTCGTGGCTTTTTTCCAACATAGGGAGAGGCTGTCGGCGGCGTATCGGCTGCTTGAAGTTTTAACATCACGCGCAGCATTTTCAGCATCGGGTCGGCCGTCGCCACCAGGGGCTTGGCGAGGAACTCCGCCCAGGGACCCGTGGGGCGCGACTCCCCATTGGGCGCGCTGGCCGTCGGCCGCAGCTGTGTCGCCAACGACTGCGCTGCCCAAGCCATGCCATGGCGGTCCGGCAGGTGATAGGCCTGGATCTGGCTGGCGCGCTCTCCCAGCCAGGCACCGAAAGTGGCCGCACGCTGCCAGTGCATCCCCTCGAAGAGGATGAACACCTTGCAGCCGGACTCGAGCATCAGGCGGCTGAAGAAATCGATCAGGTAGGGGGCGCGCAAGCCGCCTTCATAGGTCATCCAGCGCAAGTGACCGCGATTGCTTACGCAGCGCATCAGGCCAAGGCGTCGCTGATCGGTCGGCAGGCGCAGGCTGACATCGTCCACCCAGAAGATCTCCCCCCCCTCCTCCCGCGCTTTGTTGCGGACCTCCGGATAGGTGTTCGCGTACCAGCGGCGTACCGCCGGCGTGGCTTCGGCCATACGTTGCGCGGGCTTCGGGGCATTGAGTTGCCAGCGTTGCAGATAGTGGCTGGCCGTGCGTGCCGGCAGGCGCAGGCCGAGGCGCTGCTCGGCCAGCGCCTGCAATGCCTCCATCTGCCAGAGCAGGAACGGCAGGTCGAGATCGTCCGGGCGCACGGAGGTCAGCAGTTCCAGCAACTCGGCTTCCTGTTGCGCGCCGAGCACCCGCCCATCGCCCGCCTGGCGCCCGCGAGGTTTCGCCGGGACCGCAGCCCATCCGCCAGCGAGGTAAGCCTTGTAGGCCGCAATGATGGTCGGCGCACTCAGGCCGGTGCTGGCAGCGATGTTCTTCAGCGTTTGTCCCGCCAGGCGCAACTCCACCGCACGCAGACGCTGGCGGTTGAGCTGCTCCAGGGAATGGCTTCGCGGCCCCGGCATGTCGGCGTCTCCGATTGTTGTTCTTAAAGATTTATCGGCCGAGTGGAAAAGAACACTTTGAATCAATATTGTCCAACAAGTACAAACAATAGCGCATGGTCACGTCCCAGCAACAGGAGAAACCCGCGATGCATGCAAGCGAACAAGAGCACCTTCTGGAACAGGTCATAGCGATTGCGCGCCACGCAGGCGCATTGATCCTGGATATATACGGCGGAGATATCGAGGTGCGCGGCAAGGCCGACAGTTCCCCGGTCACCGCCGCCGACGAGCGCGCCGAAGCCCATATCGTCGAGGCGCTGCGCCAGCTCACCCCGGACCTGCCGATCGTTGCCGAGGAAGCCGTTTGCGCCGGACGCATCCCCGCACTGGGTAAGCGCTTCTGGCTGGTCGACCCACTGGATGGCACCAAGGAATTCATCCGCCGAAATGGGGAGTTCACCGTCAACATCGCCTTGATCGACGATCAGCAACCGCTGCTCGGCGTGGTGCTGGCTCCAGCCCTTGGCAGGATGTTCGCCGGCACGCGCGACCTGGGGGCCTTCATCGAAGACATCGACGGCCGTCGCCCAATCAACGTCCGCCGCATCCCCGAGGCCGGGATCGACGTGGTCTCCAGCCGCTCCCATGGCGATGCCGAAGCGCTGGACAAGTTCCTCGCCGGCTACCAGGTGAACGCCCGCCTCAGCGCCGGCTCCTCGCTCAAACTGTGCCTGGTGGCCAGCGGTCAGGCCGACCTCTACCCACGGTTGGGCCGCACCATGGAATGGGACATCGCCGCCGGACATGCGGTGCTCAACGCCGCCGGCGGGTCACTGCGGACGCTGGCTGGCGACGAACTGGCGTACGGCAAGGCCGACTTCGCCAACCCGCACTTCGTCGCCAGCGGTGCGGAGGCCTGAACATGCTGCAGCCAGACGGAAGCATCATCGAACTCTGCCATGTGGTCAGCGACATGGACGCAGCCCTGTGGCACTGGACTGAAGTCCTCGGTGCCGGCCCGTTCTTCGTGGGCGAGATGCACTTCAGCGACGGACAGTTCCATCGTGGCGTGGCCACCCCCGTGGCACTGCAGGTCGCCTTTGGCGGTAGCGGCGGCCTGGTCATCGAGCTAGTCAAACCGCTGGGCGAGCATCCGTCGGTGTTCCGCGAGGTCCTGGACAGTCGCGGCCCGGGCTATCACCACGTCATGCCGCGGATCGACTACGACGAGGGCTTCAGGCGCTTCAGCGAAGCCGGCTACGCGCTGGCCTTCAAAGGCAGCATGCCCGGTGGCGAACGCTGTGCAATGTTCGACAGCCGCGCCGACAACGGCGGGTTCATCGAGCTGATGGACCTGTCGCCGATGATCGTCCAGCAACTGCAACGGATTTCCCTGGCCCACCAGGCATGGGACGGGTACAGCGATCCGGTGCGCCCCATGAGCGAGCTGTTCGCATGAGCCGCCCCAGCGAGGAACCTGCGATGAATCCCCTTGCCACAACGCAGCAACTGGACACCGAACGCCTGGCCCTGCGTCTAAGCGAACACCCGGCAGTGCGCAGCGCGCGTGAACAGGCGCGCTGCCGCCTGCTCGCCGACGACCCCGCGATAGCCACCGGCGAAGGACGCCTCGGCCTGGAGCGCGCACTCGACCAGTGGACCCTCGCGCTCGCCATGCGCGAGGCCAACGGCAATCCCGGCGCCCCCCAGATAACCTGGAACGTCGACAACACCCCGCGCCCCTGGCACGGCCACTTCTACCCAGGAGCGGCACTTGCAGTCGACAACCCGGACAACGTAAACCGCGAAATGCCCATCGACGGCGCGAGCCGCTACCTGCTACGCGGCCACTTCGCCGCCAACCGCACGGCCAATTTCAGCCTCAAGCTGGAGGTCGAGCCGCAGGACCACGCTGGCATCGGCGAGCACCTGTGGATGCTCACAAGCCAGGAAATCGAGTGCGACGAGCAGGGCCGCTTCAGCGTCGGCATTGGGCCGCAACCAATTGAAGGCGTCGCCAACCATATACAGACTCGGCCCGGCCGCCTCACCCTGTATGCCCGCGACAGCTTTTCCGACTGGCGCCAGCAAGCCACCATGCTGAGCATTGAACGGCTGGACGGCCCAGCATTCCCAGTAGGACTGGACGAGGGGCAGTTGGTCCGGCGCGTGGCGGACTTCCTGCCGGCCTTCGTGAGCTTCTGGTCCGGCTTCAAGAACGGCTTTCTCGACCAACCCCGTCCCAATACTCTAGTCGGTCCGATCGGCCGCCAGGCTAACTGGGGGTATCTGGCGGGCGGCCGCTTCGAGCTCGCCGACGATCAGGCGCTGCTGATCACCATCGAGCACGCCGGAGCGCGCTACAGCGGCTTCCAGGTCGCCGACCCTTGGACTGTGGCACCCGACCCGCTGTATCGCCAGAGCAGCCTCAATAGCAGCCAACAGGCGACCAACCCCGACGGCAGTGTGACCTTCGTGGTCAGCGTTAGCGATCCGGGCGTGCATAACTGGATCGACACCTGCGGCCTGCACCACGGCTGGCTGCTGCTGCGCTGGCAAGGCTTCGCCGCCGAGATCGACGCCAGTAGCCTGATTCGCGGCTGCCAGCTCGTCGACCTGGCAGCACTGGCGGCACACCTCCCCCCCGGCTGCCCGACGGTCACCCTGGAGCAACGCCGCGCCCAAATAGAACCGCGTGCCTTGCAGTACCGCCTGCGCTTTCGCTAATCCGCTATCGACCACAACAACAAGAACGGAGATCAGCATGAATCAGCCATCCCCTGCTACCACCGCCCGTGGCGCAGCGCTCGACGTCCCGCAACTGATGCGCGCCGCCCAGCAGGAAAGCGGCCTCAGTGACTGGGGCGATGACGCTAGCTTTCAGATCGGACTTGAGCGCCTGGTCGACTCGCTCAACCAAATCCAGGCGCCGGCCGAGTTCTTCCAGCAGGCTCAGGCCCGCCTGCAACACAGCCTTGTCACTCGCTTGCGCCTGACCGAAGACGCGCGCCTGAACCCGGAAATCGTCCAGGCCAGCATCGAACGTCCGATCATCGTCATCGGCCTGCCGCGCACCGGCACCACCGTTCTCTACGACCTCCTGGCGCTCGATCCGGACACCCGTACCCCGCGCGACTGGGAGTTCGCCATGCCCTGGCCGGCCACCGAGGCGGCGACCTTCGACAGCGATCCACGAATCACCATCCTTAACCAGCAGTTCGCCCAGATACTCCAGCTCGCCCCAGCGCTCGCTGATATCCAGCACTTCGAAGCGACCAACCCTAGCGAGTGCAACCTGGCCCTCACCCACCACTTCGCCACAACGCAGTTCTTCGCCGAATGGTCGGTGCCGAATTACTCCGAGTGGCTGCGCGAAGTGCGTCCGCCGGGCCAGTACCGCACCCACAAGCGCCTGCTCCAGCAACTGCAATGGAAAGGCCCGCGCGGGCGGTGGACGCTGAAGTCGCCGGGTCACCTATTCGACCTGGATGGCTTGATCGAAGCCTATCCCGATGCGGGACTGATCTGGACACATCGCGACCCGCTGTTCGCCCTATCGTCGCTGACCAGCATGATCTGCCAATTCCGCCAAATCATCGGCATCGACTTCGAACCCAAGCGCGTAGGCCGCCAAGTGCTGGACATGTGGAGCACCGCCATCGAACGGGCCTGCACCAGCCGCCTATCCGACCCGGCCATTGAGCGCGCGGTCATCGACATCCCCCACCGCGATGTGATCGCCGACCGCAATGCGGTAGTGCGGCGCATCCATGAGCACTTCGATCTGCCATGGAATGCAGAACATCAACGCCGCCTGGAAGGCGATGCAGCAGGCAACGCGACACAGCGCCTGGGCAAGCACAAGCATCGTCCGGAGGAGTTCGGCCTCAGCGCCGAAGAAGTCCGCGAGCGGCTGCCTCTCTACTACCGCCTCTGCGGCGACTTCTTCTAACCCCCTCCCCTTCAGGAGCCAGAACATGTCCCATGTACTCGATCGTTTCCGTCTCGATGGTCGCACCGCCATCGTCACCGGTGTCGGCCCCGGCGTTGGCGAGCATGTCGCCAAGGCCTATGCCGCGGTAGGCGCCAACGTCGTCCTCGCCGCCCGCTCCGAAGAGCGCCTGGCCCGGATCGTTGATGAAATCCATGCCGCCGGCGGCAAAGCCATCGGCGTACCCACCGATGTCGGCCAGGCCGACCAACTGCATAATTTGGTCGAGCAGGCCCACCTGGCCTTCGGCCCAGTACACGTGGTGTTCAACAACGCCGCCGCAGGAGTGGTGGAAATCGACGCCGGCATCTGGGGCAACACCGATGTGGTCTGGCAGACCGCCCTCGCGGTCAACGTACTGGCGCCCTACCGCCTGGCCGAACTGCTACACGCCGACTTCCTCGGCCACGGCAAGGGCAGCTTCATCACCGTGCAGAGCTGCGGCGGCTTCACTCCGATCGCACCGTCGCTAGCTTACGGCTCGAGCAAGGCTGCGCTGAGCATGCTGACCCGCCAACTGGCCAAGGTGCTGGCACCCCATGCCCGGGTGAACTCGGTGTGTATCGGCTCGATGAGCCCCGATGGAGTGGAACTTGAGCACCACAAGGGCTACAACCTGGCCGCCCGCAACGCCATCCAGCGTATCGGCGGCGCCGACGAAGCGGTCGGTGCAGCGCTGTTACTGGCCAGCGATGCGTCCAGCTACACCACTGGCAGCATCATCTACACCGAGGGAGGTCGGGTCGGCACGCTTTCTTGATGACCTAGACGGAGAGAGGTCGTCGCGTGCCATCAGTACAACCCGAGCGGCACGCGGCGGCTACTTCCAAACTCCATCCGGGTGACTCACAAGCTGGTTCGGTGACTCGAGACTGTAACGACAGGAAAGGTGCGCAAGCTCAGATATCCAGCCCCACACCGCGAACCAACGGCGATTCATCGCCGAGCCCCGTCACCGTCGGCAGTGAAAACGCGCCATTGCGGGGCGACCTTGCTGAGAGGAGCGAACGTAGCGCCTGAAACTGACTTCTTGCGGTGGTTCATGACAACCACCAGGCGGGACGGCATGGGCTCCAAGCCAATCCGGGGAAAACAGCCATCAACGATAAAATATATTTCCCTGTAATTATCGATAAAAAGCGCTCGCGTGTATCATTCGTTCCAACCTCCTCCATCCGTGGTACATACAGCCCATGAACCGAGCTGAACGCTGGGCGGAACAGCCCGAAGTCTCGGAAAAGCGCACCATGGCCTCGCAACTGGAGGCCCGGGTCCGCGAAGACATCATCAATGGTCGCCTTGCACCCGGCAGCCGCCTGCGCTTGAAGGAGCTGGCCGAACACTACGACGCCGGGGTCATCCCGCTGCGCGAAGCCTTGTCGCGCCTGGCCGCCAGCGGCTTCGTCAACTCCGAGGACCAGAAGGGCTTCAGCGTCGGACGCATCTCCGCCGAGGAGATCCGCGACATCACCAACACCCGCGTGCTCATCGAATGCCAGGCCCTGGCCGAATCCATCGGCAACGGCGACCTGGAATGGGAAAGCGAATTGATTGCAGCCCACCATCGGCTGAGCCGCCTCCCCATAGTCGAAGGCCCGGAACGGCTGATACGGCCGGAATGGGAGAGGGCCCATGAGGCCTTCCACCAGGCGTTGCTCGCCAACTGCCGCTCTCGCTGGCTGTTGCGCCTGTCGCAGCTTCTGCGCGACCAGACCGCACGCTATCGCATGCTCTCGGTGCACTACGAGGACGGCGCCCAGCGCAACATTCCCGGCGAACACCACGAGTTGCTAGACGCAGCCTTGGCGCGGGAAGTAGACAAGGCCTGCCTGCTCCTCGCCCAGCATTACGAAACCACCACGTGCAGTGTGCTCACCCACGAAACACTGAAGGGCTAAGTCAGCTTCGGGATTAGCCCGTGATGGCCGGCCTCGCGATATTCGGTAAGACACATACGGCACCACCGCCCGCCCCGTTACGATACGTTAGCGCGCGACAGACTCACGAGAGTTGAGCCATAGGTGGGTTTCCTGGGGGTCGCTGGGCAGTTCGGGGCTCTTGGCTGTCATGGCCATTTCTAAGGCCGTGAGCCTTCCACGCTCCACCGTTCATCATCGGCGACCTGGAGGCCACGGCCCCGTCGGAGGCGGTACGCCTTGGCAGCAGCTACGTCGTGACCCAGTAGTCACTGGAACAACTCCGCGACGCGCTTCAGGAAACCGTCTCGCTCTCCTGTATCCGCGGGCGGTAACTCAACCGCGCGCTTCCAGGCGCGCGAATTCAAATTCCGCAATGCGGCGGAAATCTACAAAACCGGGATCAGCCTGCATGCTGGTAGATAACAACGCGATCCCATTATCGGATTCTGGCTTTCGTAGCAGTAGAACCTGAAGTCTTTGCTTCATCTTCAACACTCCCCCCGCTTACGCAAAGTTCTAAGTGTTGCGCTCATCGGTTGGATCCACAACTGAGAGCAGCCGTTCGAAACCATTGCTCCCTCAGAGCATGGCAGCCCACGCCTCTCCTCCACTCCTCACCTACAGCACCCCACCTATCGAAAAAGATAGAAGTCGTGGTTCAGGGCATCTGCAATAGTCGCCGGCATAAGAACAGCCAGCTCAGCTGCCGCGAGGAGAATGCCCATGAACCAGCCCCTACCCCACGCTTTCGAGCCCTACGTGGGAGAGGACCCGGTACGCAGCCGTATCGAGGTATCCACCATTGGCGACCTGTTGCTCAAGGCCTATGACCGCTACCCGGACAGCCCCGCGCTGGTGTTCCCCGACTGTCAGTGGACCTATGCCGAACTGGTCGAGCGGGCCATGCACACCGCGCGCGGGCTCAAGGCCATGGGGGTAAAGCCGCGGGAACACGTGGGCATCCTCATGCCGACGTCGCCGGAACTGGTCCAGGTGTTCTTCGCGGTGGCTTTCTGTGGCGCAGTGTCCGTACTGATCAACGCTCGCTACAAAGCCAATGAGCTGGCCTATGTGGTCGAGAATGCCGACCTGGTGACCCTGGTCACCACCGATACCGTAGCCGAGCACGTCGACTTCGTCGAACGTCTCAACACTGCTCTGCCCAGCCTTGCGGGCAGCACCGACGCCTACCGGCTGGTCCTGGACGAAGCCCCTCGCCTGCGCAACCTAGTACTGCTGGGCGACAGCCAACCCACCGGCTTCGTCGGCCGTGCCGCCTTCTACGATCACGCCAGCCGGGTCAGCGAACTGGAAGTTCACCGCACCCGCGTCTCGGTACGCCTGCGTGACTACGGGCTGATCCTCTACACCTCCGGCACCACCTCCAACCCAAAGGGTTGCCTAATCACCCATGAAGCCATGGCACGCAATAGCAGCGTGCTGGGTCGCCATCGATTCCAACTGACCCACGACGACAAGCTCTGGTCGCCGCTACCGCTGTTCCATATTGCAGCCATGCTGCCGTTGCTGGCGATCATCGACGTGGGTGGCTGCTACCTCGGCATGGGGCACTTCGAACCAGGGTTGGCGCTGAAAATGCTCGGCGAGCACAAGGTGAGCATGGTCTTCAGCCCCTTCGTCACATTCCTCCAAGCATTGATCTATCACCCGGATTTCGGCGCAACTGATCTCTCCAGCGTGCGATTGATGAACAGCTGTTTCGCTGCCCAGCCCAAGAGCGTCGGCGTGGCATTCCGCAAGGCCATGCCGCAGACACTGCAGGCAGGTACCTTCGGCATGACCGAAGCCTCGGGCATCGTCTCCACCGCCCACTGGGGCATGGACCCCGAACTGGGCTTCAGCCGCCTTGGCCTGCCGATGATCGGTCAGGAAGTCCGCATCATCGACCCGGAGAGCGGACTGGAGATGCCTGTGGGTGAACGCGGCGAGGTATTGGTGCGCGGCTATAACCTGTTCGATGGCTACTACCGTGATCCGCAGAAATCGGCCGAAGCCCTGGATACCGACGGCTGGTTCCACACCGGCGATATCGGCTCGCTCGACGAGAATGGCCACGTCATGTTCTATGGCCGTTTCAAGGATATGCTCAAGGTCGGCGGCGAGAACGTCGCTGCTGCGGAGATCGAGGTCCAGTTGGCCCGCCACCCCGCCGTGAAGCTGGCCCAGGTGGTGGGCATACCGGATGAGAAGTACAGCGAAGTTCCCGCCGCTTTCATCGAACTGGCACCCGGCAGCCAGGTCAGCGCCGACGAGCTAATGGCGTTCTGTCGCAGCGAGATTTCCTCGTTCAAGGTGCCGCGCCTGGTGCGCTTCGTCGAGGAGTGGCCGATGTCCGCCTCGAAGATTCAGAAGTTCCAGTTGCGCAATGCCCTGCTGCGTGAGCTGGGAATTCACGAGCAATGAGCCGC
This sequence comes from Pseudomonas sp. NBRC 100443, assembly GCF_030268185.1. Lineage (NCBI taxonomy): Bacteria > Pseudomonadati > Pseudomonadota > Gammaproteobacteria > Pseudomonadales > Pseudomonadaceae > Pseudomonas > Pseudomonas sp. NBRC 100443. Next base: position 151,531 of record NZ_BSQE01000004.1, on the reverse strand, counting down.
CCACACCTGCGTAGCACCCTCTACCACAACGGCAGCCAGCGCCTGGCGGTGAGCTTCGGTGGTGCGGAGGATGCTCCCGGCGTGGTCTTCCTGCATGGTGGTGGGCAGACCCGCCATGCCTGGAGCGCCAGTGCCGGAAGGATCCAGTCCGCCGGCTATCGCGTGGTCAGCATGGACCTACGCGGTCACGGCGACAGCGATTGGGCAATAGATGCCGACTACCGCATCGAGACACAGGTCGGAGACCTGCTGGCAGTACTCAGGCGTCTGCCTCGACCACCGGTCCTGGTCGGTGCATCCCTGGGCGGATTGATCGCCCTCAACACCCTGGCCCGGCACCCCTACTGCGCAGTTGCCCTGGTGCTGGTCGACGTTGCACCGAAGGTCGATCGACAAGGAGCCGAGCGAATCAGGGCGTTCATGCAAGCCAATCCACAAGGGTTCGCCAGCTACGCGGAGGCCGCGGAGGTGATTGCTCGCTATCTCCCGCACCGCCCCAAACCCAAGGATCTGTCAGGACTACAGCGCAACTTACGTCTGCGTGACGGTCGCTACTACTGGCACTGGGATCCTCGCCTCTTCAGTAGCCTGGACAGCACACCACAAACCCTCCCATCGCGCCATGAGCTGGCGGCAGCTGCAATCACACAACCAACCCTACTGATTCGCGGCTCCCGCAGTGAACTCGTGGGAGAGGAACACGTGCGTCACTTCCTCAAACTGATGCCACACGCACGCTATATCAACGTCCTCGATGCCGGCCACATGGTCGCGGGCGATAGCAACGAGACCTTCACCCACGCACTGCTCGGCTTCCTTACCGAGGTCCACCCTCCCGCCTGACTCTCCCGCTGCCTCGTGTGCATGGATGGATAACAACAATGAGAAAGCTCACCATCAGACTTAAGCTGGCCCTTCTGGTCGCCCTGGCCATCGTCGCTCTGGTATTGCTCGGCATCGCAGGCCACCTGGGGGTGCTCCAGGTCGATCGCTCACTCGAGCAGATCAGCCAGAAGAACCTGCCGGCCCTCAACGAACTGGTTTCGATCCGCATGTGGCAACTCAAGGCCCTCCTGATCTCCCGCGAGGCCGCTGCCTGGAACCCGCAGCAGTACGAAAGCGTCGACAATCCCGTGGCGGAAGCTCAAGGCTTCTTCTCCGCGTTGCTCGATGAAAAACGCAACACCGACAAGCAACTCGAAGAGGCCTACCAGCGCCACGCCCAACGCGCCAAGGACGCTGACGAGCAGGCGCTTTGGAATGCCCTGAAAGACGACTGGAAGGCCTGGGCCCAGGCCTCGCAGAACAGCACCAAGGCCATCGTCGATATTGCCTCGGCCAGCGACTGGCCATCGGTCACCCAAGGCAGCACCATGCTGCAGAGCCTTGATGAATTCGTTTCGATGCCGCTCAACCGCGCAGACGGCACGATCAGCAAGATGATCGAGGCGGCCGATGCCGCGGCGCAGGGCGCTCAGCGGGAAGGACAACGCGTCGGCGAGCATGCCCAGTTGTCGATCGCCTCGGTATTCGCCGCCGCACTCCTAGGCCTGGGCCTGTTCGCCGCGCTGCTGGTCCGCAACATTAGCGGTAGCCTGGACATGGCCCGCAACAGCATCGTCCTGATCGGCCGCGACAGCGACCTCACGGCACGGGTTGGGGTGCACGGCCAGGATGAAATCGCGCAGACCGCCGGCGCCTTCAATCATCTGCTCGACAGCGTGCAGGACAGCCTGAGGGAAGTGCTGGAGAATGCCTCGCGCCTCACCGAGGTCGGCGCCGCCACCCATGAGGCCGCCCGGCAGCTGGCCAACGCGGCGGAAACCCAGAACGACGCTTCGACGGAAATGGCCCAGTCCATCGAAGAAGTCGCGGCGAGCATTCAGCATATTTCCAACGAAGCCCGCCAGGCACGCGAGCAATCGGAAGCAGCCGGCAGCGCCGCCAACGAGGGCAACCAGGTCATCCAGCAAAGCGCCAGCGAGATGGACAGCATCGTCGCCACCGTTGGCCGTACCGAAAAGGCGATCCTCTCGCTGGGCAATCAGTCCGCACAGATTTCCAGCATCGTCCAGGTCATCCGCAGTGTCGCCGAACAGACCAACCTCCTGGCCCTCAACGCGGCCATAGAGGCAGCTCGCGCCGGCGAACAAGGCCGCGGCTTCGCGGTGGTCGCGGACGAGGTGCGCAACCTCGCCCAGCGCACCGCGCATGCCACCGATGAGATCCAGCAGATGGCCAGCGCTACCGAAACGCTGTCCCGCGAGGCGGTGAGCGAAATGCTCACGGTGGTCCGACAAGTTGACCGCGGCCGTGAACTGTCGAGTCACGCGGCCGAGCGCATGCGGGACATCCAGCACAACGCCGACCAAGTGCTGCAGGCGGTGATGGCCATCTCCAGCGCCCTGGAACAACAGGCACAGGCCATTGGCGGTATCGCCGAGCGGGTCGAGGGAGTTGCCGGCCTGAGCCGCAGCAACAGCCAGGCGGCCGACTCCACGGTGTCGCTGTCGGCAGAGCTGCACAGCATGGCCGAGGCCCTGCGCGGCACCGCCAACCGTTTCAAGGTTTGATCGACGGGAATCACTCGAGAATGAACGCCAGAACCGCCCTGCCCTTGTTATTGATCACCCTGAGCCTGCTCGCCAGCCAGTGCCGTGCCGATGTCGAGCAGGCGTCGCGGCTGCAGGAACTGCGCAGCCTTGGCTACCGCTTCTGTACCAAGCTGTTGCTCTACTACGATCCCTCGGAGAAGTACCCGGATCCCGGCCTGCTTGTCGCTGCTCAAGGCGACTTGCAGCAGATGACCCAGCTGAGCCCTACCATTACCGGCGGCAACAGCCTGGCAGAGCCGCTCCAGCGCATTGAGGTCCTGCTCGGCGAGCTACGCAAGCAGCCACTGGCAGTGGTGCGCTCCAGTTACCCGAGCTGGCTGAATCCCTTGCTAGAACAGCAGGCGAAGCTCGATCGCGGTGCAGCCCAACTCCAGGCCGACCAGCTTCCGGCTGGCAGCCTCGCCGAGCAGATGCATGACCTGAGCCTGCTCAACAGCCAGTTGCAAGTGTTGTATCTCGCCCGCGGGTTCCAGTCGTTAAGCGTCGAGTTCCTCGACATGCGCGAGCAGGACTATGCCCTGCTTGATGGCAGGATTGTCCAGGGGTTCGCCGCACTGGAAAGCGGCGACCGCGACCAGGTCGAGTCGTTGAAGAAGCTGCGCCGCAACTACGAATTCATCCGCCACAACCTGCTTGACCCGGCACAGCGCGCAGCACCGGGGAGCGTGGCACTGTACCTGGGGCGCAACGCCCAGGCGCTCGACCAACTCGCCGACCGCTGAGCGCCAGGCGCGCGGTTTCCAGACGCCGCCTTTTCAGGAGGTCGCCGACGCGCTCTTGCGCCGCTGACGCAGCAGGCCTTTGAGGAAGATCATTGGTAACCGAACGATCACGCTCCAGGGCATCAGCGACAGCACCTGAGACATATCCTCGGGCTTGAGGTAGACCGCCATATTCATCGAGCCCATCATCTTGCCTTTCATGACCAGGTTGTCGCCGTCGAGCTGGAAGGACTTCAGGTCCATCATCTCCAGGCCGTCCTTGCTGAACATCTTCATCGTTGAGTCTCTCGCTGTGGGAGGTGGAAGAGACGGCGGGCCGCCGGAACGCCAGCCCAGGCCGCCGCCTGGCCGATCAGCCGATCAGCCGGTCGAAATCCAGGCCAAGGTCTTCGAACAGAACCTGCGCGACATTACGGCCCGAACCGCCGGTGATGCCGCCGCCCGGATGGGTACTGGCGCCAGCCATGTAGAACTTCGCCAGCGGCGTCTTGTACTGACCCCATCCCGGCACAGGCCGGTTGCCCCCCAACTGCCAGTTGTAGGCACCGATGTGCAGGATGTCAGCGTTAAGCATGGCGGGGTTGTGCCGCTCGATGTCCAGCGGCGTCTTGTAGGCCATGCCGATGATGTTGTCGTCTCCCATGTTGGTGGTCAGCTCGCGCATGTCGGCGACGAAACCGTCTGCCACTTCCTTGCCGATCTCGTCCCAGCGCTGCGCACCGCCCTTCAGGTTGTAGGGCGCGAAGGCATAGATGTGCATCATGCTCTTGCCCTCGGGTACCCGCGTCTTGTCGACCTTGTGCTGGCCGACATACGCAGCAAAGTCACGCCGCGGCTTGCCGTACTCCATGTCGCGGAAGGCCTGCGCGAAGTCCTCCAGGTGCGAGTGGGACTTCTCGATCCAGAAGAACTCATCGACCTGGGAGCCGATCTTGTACTGGGGCTCTTCGTGCAGCGCCAGATGCACCACGAACGGCTGAATGCTGCTGAACTTGTTGTTCTGCACACGCCGCTCGAAGCCTTCCGGCAGTTGCGCACCGGGCAGCATCTGGGGGAACACCTGCTTGGCGTTTAGGGTGGAGACCACAGCCTTGCTGGCGAGGATTTCCTCACCGCTGTCCAAAACGATGCCGCGAACCTCCTCGCCATTGTGAATGAACTCCTTGACCCTGCTGTTCAGCTTGATGGTGCCGCCGTGGTCCTCCAGGCAGCGCGCCAGCGCCTGAGTCAGTGCGCCAGAGCCACCCACGGGAATGCCGGAACCGAATTTGTGCATGAACGGCAGGATGATGTAGAAGCCGAAGCCGGTGCCATTGTCGAACGGGTTGGTCATGGCCTCGGAAGCGTAACGGGTGAGGCCGATCTTGACCCGCTCATCCTCGAACCATTCATCGATCAGCGCCCAGGAACTGATCGACTGGGCACGCATCATTTCCTGCCCCTGGGGACTCTGGTCGAGCATCGCCGCCTGCATGCCAGCGCTCGGTGGGATGTTGTACATGCCCATCACCAGCATATCGAGCATCTGGAACACCTGCTGGTTGAAGCGGCGATAGGCATCGGCATCGTGCTGCGAGAACTGCGCGATGGATTGGCAGGTCCGCTCCATGTCAGTGTAGAACTCGAGCACGCGGCCATCCTCGAAGATCGCCGCGGTCATCTTCTCCGGATTGACATACTTCAGGCCGTACCTGGACTGCAGCTCCAGCTCGTCATTACGCAGCAGCGGGTTGGCCTGCAGCATGGTGTGCGCAACCGAGCAGATGTCGTTGAGGAAGCCCGGCGCGATGAGTTCGCGGGTCATGGCGCCACCACCGATGCGATCGCTCTGCTCTACCACGCAGACGTTCACACCGGCCTTGGCCAGGTAGCACGCGGCAATCAGGCCATTGTGGCCACCACCGACTACGACTACTTCATACTTTTCCGTCATTCTTGTTTTCCTTCTCTGGGTTAAGGGTTGAGCCTCGGCCACCTTTTTCCGCGGGCCGTCATTCGCCGTGCCTGAAACCCAACTGCAAGCGAAGCGGACCGCGCAGAAAATCGTTCTGCAGCCACTCGACCTCTGCCAGCAACCGGATGTCCTGCATCGCTGGCAACAGCATCTCCAGCGCAATACGAACCTCGGCGCGCGCCAACTGCAGGCCGAGGCAGCTGTGGTTACCGTCACCGAACGCAAGGTGGCGTGAACCGGCCGGACGCTGGATATTCAACTGGGTCGGCTCGGCGAAAGCGCACTCATCGCGGTTGGCCGACACGAGATACGCCATCACCATGGCGCCAGCCGGAATGACCACACCGTCGAACTCCGCGGCGCCGGTGGTCTTGCGAATCACCGCCTGGGCCGGTGCCTCCAGGCGCAACATCTCTTCAATGAAACCTGGCAGCAGGTCCGTTCGCTCTCGCAGGCGCGCCGCCAGTTCGGGCTCCCCGGCCAGACGTAGCAGGCAGTTGCCCAGGAGGAAGGTAGTGGTCTCGTTGCCACCGACCATGAAGGTTTCCAGCACGTTGACGATGGCCACGTCTTCCAGCGCTTGTCCGTCGTCGGTACGGGCGTTGGCGACCAGCGAGATCAGGTCTCCCGTCGGGGCCTTGCGTCGCGCGGCGATGCGGTCGAGAAAATAGCGCCCCATCTGCGCAACGTTGCGCGCCACCTCCAACTGTCGCTCCGGCGCCTGCGGGCCCGCAACCCGGGACATGATTTCCCCGGCCCAGAAGCGAAAACGCTCGCGCATCTCTGGCTCGCCGCAGATGAAATCGGTGGTCACAGAGCCAGGCAGCGGCATGGCGAACTCGTTGACAAATTCCACGCTGCCGCGCCGGATCCAACACGCCATCAACTCGGTGACGATGGCGCGAATGCGTGGCTCGAACTTCACCACTTCAGTAGGTGTCAGCACCCGCGCCACCACGTTACGCACACGCTTGTGCTCGGGCGGGTCGGTGCGCATCAGCACAGGGCGCTCGGGATAATCGGCCATGATCTCATCGATCTGCGCTTGGACGGGACTGGGTCCGAACAGCGCAAAATCATTGCCGTCACTCACCCTGGCCGAGAATCCTTGCGGGTCGCGCAGCACTCGTTGCACATCGGCATGGCGGGTCACCGCCCAGACACCGGGGGCGATCTCACTGACGGGTGCCTGCTCACGCAGTTGAGCGAAACGGGCATGGGGACAGCCAGTCGAAGCGGACATCGGCGAGCACCTCCGAGGGCAAGTGCGGGAAAGAAAACAGGCGACTCAGCGCCGCCAGGGGTCGCCCATGGCGGAAGCCATCATCAGCATGTTCTGCAGGCCGCCATCGACCACGATGTTTTCGCCCGTGATGTAGGCAGCGTCGGACCCCGCGAGAAAGGCGATCACGGCCGCCTGGTTGTCCGGCGAGCCCACCATCTGCAGCGGATTGCGCTTGGCCGCGGCGTCGCGTTGCTGCGGATCGGAATAGCGGTTGTCGGTCATGCCGGTGTGGGTCGACCCTGGAGAAACGCTGTTGCAGCGAATCCCATCGGGCCCCCACTCCACCGACATCTGCCGTACCAGCATTACCAGCGCCGCCTTGCTTGCGCTATAGGCGCCCAGCGGTGGCGTAGGCTGGCCAGCGGAAACCGAAGCGGTAGCGATCAGCGCGCCACGCGACTTCGCCAGCCAGGGATGCGCCGCCTTGCCCAGGAGCCAGGTGGCACGGGTGTTGATCGCCAGCTCACGGTCGAATTCATCGGTGCTGAGCTCCAGCAGGCTATTGCGCTGGATAATGCCGGCATTGCTGACCAGCACATCGAGCCCGCCAAATGCTGCCACCGCGGCGCTCACTATCTGCGTCGGGACATTCGTGTCGCTCAGGTCACCGACGAAGGTTTCAACCTGCACCCCGTCCTCGCGCATCACTTGGGCAAGGGCCTCCAGCCCCGGCGCCGAAATATCGGCCAGCAGCAGTTGAACATCTGCGTCGCCACGCGAACGCGCATCCTTGGCCAGGCGCAATGCGGTTGCGCGGCCGATACCGCTGGCGGCACCAGTGACGATGGCTTTCATCCGAGAAATCTCCAGTGAATGGGTTCCAGCCAGCATCACGCGCCACTTCAGGGATGACACCTGCCAGAAAAGATAGGTTCGTCAGACGTCGTCCAGCAGTATGAAGCGCCTTGACAGGAAATAGCCACTTTATTCATATTGTGTTCAATTAGCTCAGTAAGAACCTAGCCTTCACGAGCAGGTCGTCCAATAACAATAAGAGAGACGAACCATGGAACTACTGGTAACCAAGCTGGTACCTCCGCTGGAGTCCACCCACCTGCTCGGCAGGCAGCGGTTGTTCCGGCAAGTCGACGAAATCACCTGCCATCGCCTGACGCTGGTCCAGGCCGCCGCCGGATTCGGCAAGACCAGCCTGCTCAGTCAGTGGTGGCATGCCTTGGGTCAGGTGCATTGCGCTGCCTGGCTGACTCTGGACCCCTCCGACCAGGAGCCGGTGCGCCTGCTCAGCTACGTTGCCGCTGCAATTGGCCATGCCGCCCCGACCCTGGCCCGGCCGCTGGACAAGCTGATACAGACCGAGCGCTACCTCAGCTCCGAAGTCATGCTCACTTCGCTGGTCAACGTTCTGGGCGAGAGCTCCGAACGGCTACTGCTATTCGTCGACGACGTTCATGTACTGGATGCCGCGGCGCTGCATACGCTGGCACGCCTCATCGAAACGGCGCCGCGCAACCTGCATCTGGTTCTGGCGTCACGAGTGCAGTTACCGATAGGCCTGTCCAAATGGCGGGCGCAGGACCAACTGCTGGAAATCGACGCACAATCGCTGCGTTTCACCAGCAACGAAGTGGAGAAGTTCTTCCGCTTCTCCGGCCATGTCGAATTGCCCGGACAACTGCTCGAGACACTGGAGAAGCGCACTGAGGGTTGGGCGGCGGGCCTCAAGCTGGGCAACCTGCTGCTGCGGCGCGCCGCCGACGCGAATACGGTTATCGAAGGTTTCTGCGGGAGCCACAGCGCTGTTGCCGATTTTTTTGCTGAGGAAGTGCTAGCTGCACAAAGTGCCGAAGTCCGCGACTTCCTGTTGATGACCGCCCCACTCGGACGCTTCTGTCCCGACCTGTGCGCGGCTGTGAGCGGCAATCCCGAAGCCCGACGCGTCCTCGATCAGATCGAAGCCTCCGGGTTGTTCCTGCAGCAGCTTGACGACCAGCGCCGGTGGTACCGCTATCACCACCTGTTCGCCGAGTTCCTTCAGCGACGTCTGCTCGATCAGGCCCCGGCAGCTCAGGCCAAGGTGTATGCCAGCGCCTCGGCTTGGTTCGAACAAAACGAGGCGTTCATCGAAGCCATCGACTATTCGCTCAAGGCCGGAGAACACCGCAACGCAGCACGGATACTCGAAACCTGCTGCCAGGACATGAGCTACAACGGGCGCATCCGGCTGGTCGCCCAGTTCGCCGAGCGCATTCCAGCGCCCATTCTCGACGATCACCCCACGGTGTTGCTGACGTGGGCCTGGCTGTTGACGCGCAGCCTCGACTACGAGGCTGCGCGGCGCCTGCTTCGGCGCGTCAAGGCCTGGCTCACGGCAGCGCAATGTCCGCCAGTGCGCCTGGCCGAAGTGCAAGGCCTGCTACGCCATCGGGAGATGACCCTGGCCGCTGCCGAGGACAAACTACCGCTGGTCGAAGAACATTGCCGCGCACTGATCGATGAGTCCGTCACCGACGCCCATCCCTATCTGACCGGGACCATCTATGCGCAGCTGCAATATGCCCAACGCGAACAGTACAAGCTAAACGACATCGAGCGCCTGGCAGCCATCGCCCAGGGCACCCTGCGCCGCTCCGGGTTCAAGTTCGCGCTGATCTCCGTGCAGTCGTTGATCGGACCGTCTCTGCATGCCTTAGGCAACAGCGAGGGAGCCATCAGCGCGCTGGAGGAAGGGCTCGACGAAGCCCAGCACTACGGTGGTCCCCACTCCGCCCTGAGTGCCCTGCCCGCCCTTCCGCTGGCGGCCATCCTTTACGAACGCAATGACTTGACTCGCGCGCAACGCCTACTGGAGGAAAACCTCCCGGTGGTCAGCGAATTCGGTTTCGTCGATCAGCTGCTTTGCGGCTACCTCACCCAGTCGCGGCTGCAATGCAGCAACGGCGACCGCGAAGGCGCGCGCCAGACTCTGGACCATGGCATGTCGGTGGCCCTGGATCGAGGTCTCGAGCGCCTGCGCCTGACTATCGTCGGCGAACGCATAAAGCAGTTGCTCGACGATCAGTGCTTCGAGCAAGCGCAGCAGTACGCCCGCTCTGCCGGGTTGCCTACGGCCGCCAAGATGGTCATACCCCGGCCTTCGAGCACCGGCAAGGACGAAGCCCAGGCGATTGCCTGGATACGCCTGGCTCTCATCCAGAACCATGTCGGTGAAGCACTCAACGTTGCCAAGCAGTGGCGTAGCTTCTGCAGTTCACGCAATGCCACGCGCTCGCTCATTGCCTGGAACCTCTTACTGGCCCAAGCTCAGCTGCTCGCTGGCGAACAACGCTGCGCGCTGCGCTCACTGCGGGACGCGATCACCCTAGCAGCCCCCATGCGCGCCATTCGCTGCTTCATCGACGAGGGGCCGGCCATCGCCGGGCTGCTGGCGAACTTGCACGAATCGCCATCGCAGTCCCGGCACTCGACGGACCTATTCGCCCGAGAACTCCACGAACTCTGCAACCCGGCTAGTGACGAACCTGCCACCACCTCAGGCTCCGAAGGCCTCTACGGACGCCTAAGCAAGCGCGAACTGGAAATCCTTTCGCTGGTCGGGATCGGCATGCGCAACCGCGAAGTCGCCACTCGACTGGGCATGACTGAAGGTTCGATCAAGTGGTACATGCAGCAGGTCTACGACAAGGTCGGTACTCGTCGTCGACTGAAGGCCGTCGAGCATGTCCGGCGCTTAGGGTTAATTCGCTGATGGTGCACCAAGAGTTTGACCACAATTGGGACGAAAGGAAGCAAACATCGGCTCCCAGGCCTAAAGTCGAAGCACTCCGAACGGAATAACCCGCCCTTACCTGATATCAATACTTGTGGTGGACCATCGTCGATTGATCGCTATTGCTGCAACTAACCGCTTCGACTACACAGGCGCCAACTGGCGGATATCGCCACTACCGTCGTGCTGCCCGGCATCCACCTACAACAGGTACCCGGCATAGAGGTTGCACTGCAGGCTCGCCAGCGGCAGGCCCTGGTCCTCGCCGAGCAGTTGCGCCGACAATGCCGTACCCGGAGGGTCCAGGCGCGGATAGTGGCCGAAGTTGCTTGCTAGGCTTGGAGCCAAGACTCAACCACATCGTTACCGTATTCAGCCTTCCAAGCCTTCAGCACCTTGTGGTTTCCCCCCTTAGTCTCCACCACTTCGCTAGTGTTCGGATTCTTGTAGACCTTCACCACACGCTCACGGCGCTTGGATTGCGATACGCGCGCACCGCGGATACTCGCTGCAGCAGTTACTGATGGATCGAGGATTGCCACGATGTCGCGAAGAGACTTGCCGTACTCGCCCATCAGCGCTTTCAGCTTTTCTTCGAACTCAATTTCCTTTTTGAGGGCTGTATCGTTCTTAAGGGATTCGAGATGAGCCAGTTGGTCAGCAAGAGCCTTTTCTGCAGCACGGAACTCAGCAAGCTTCGACATCAAGATAATCCCAATAAAAATGGATGACCCGCAGAGCATATCCGACTCTGCAGATCATCCCAACTAGCGGATCTGTGGTTAGCGATTAGTAACCACGAGGGATGCGACCGACGCGGAGCATCCTGGCCCCCACAGACTTCACCCGCAACGACTGCCCATCCTCGATCAGGTAGTGGCAGGCCTTGATCACATTGCGCCTACCAACTGCGTCCTTACGGCTGAACATCCCTACCCCACGGTCATCCTCATACTTTTCTTTCTCGTGGTTGCAGCTGTGGATATACCCCCGGCCTTTGGTGATCTTCCTCCACAGCCCACCGATGGCTTCAGCCTTGGCATAGTCACTGCGTACCTCCCGACCATCGAAGAAGAACGCCGCATGGATGTGGTAACCCATGTCCTCGCCCTGCTCCACTGCACAGATGTAGCCCGTCTCATACTGGAAGATCGGGTTGTGCTCCCTCGCTCGAATCAGCCTGTCCAGGTCCTCGAAGACGTCCTCTACCTTCAAGCGATTACGTACAGCCTCCCGGTAGTACAGATTCACCCTCACCACCACAGTGCGTGAACGGCTATCCAGCACCCGTTCCACGTATTCAGTCACTGTCTGCCGATTCAGCTTCTCCCGATAAGCACGGTCATTCTTCCCACGCTTGAACCACTTGGTCTGTACGTGCTCCCGGATCCTCTCCACGAGCCAGTTGTAGGTCTGGGCCTCTGACAGGAGCCCTCCCTCGCTCTCGTCCATGCACGTCATCCCGAACATCCCGAACTCAATGCCGATGTCGTAGCACGCCTCCTTGAATGCGAGCAGGTGTTCACTCAAGGCGTACGTCTCGTCATGCACCAGGTGATACATCTGCCGAACGTGATCGAAGTACCGAGAGAGCCTGGTTCTCTCGATGACCTCATCCCCCTGTGCGTCGTAGCTGATCCTGAATGCAGGACAGTCATGACGGATCACTGCGTTCACGAGTCGTTCGATCTGGATAGCGATGTCGGATTGGGATAGGTGTTTGGCTGTTTGCTTGATCATGCTGTGTACCTGGTTGTTGGAAGACATACCAAGTACGGAGTGGGTATTTTTAAACTGGAGAGGTGGGTAGCTAGTCACCTCGCTATAGCTATCCATCTGTGGCTATAGGTGAGTGGGTGTAATTGGAGAAAGGTAGGTGATTAGAGATAGGTTATTGGAGATGGAGTAGGTGTATGGATTAGATAGATGGTTAGAGATAGTTAGTAGCTATATCAATAAACCACACCGCCCTGCTCGCCAAACAACAAGCGCCATCGAGCATCCAGACGAAGAACACCAAGCGTAACCGGGGAAAATCACAGAGCAGGCAACTGGGAGTTATCTGAGAAAGAGCACTAACCTAAGCAGACGGCAGAGCTACCCGATGACCAGGGAGTCCCTGGTCATCGGGTAGCTCTATCGCCATTAATGCTTACCTACTGCCTGGAGTTTCTCATCACGTTCAGCGATCCGCTCAAGGATCCACTCGTGCACTTCGCTCTCCAACCAACGAACGCAACGCTCCCCCACAGATAAGGGAAGCGGGAACGTGCCGAGAGCTATGTACTTATAGATGGTCGAGCGCGCAAGGCTGGTGAGGTCCATGACCTCTTTCAAACTGATGATCCTCATGGACATGGATGGTGCTCCTGTATTGGTCCAGAGGATGGGCAGACAGAGGAAAAATTAACCAATACTGGCAACTAGAACACCTCATCCGTCCTAGCTATACAGGAAGCCTTGAAGAACTACTGAGCTAGTCCCTCACAGTAAAAGCTACGTATTGGGTTACGATGCTAGGCAGCCGAGCCACGAGCGATCGAAGCCTGCATCAGGCCCTACGACCTCAACACAGGCCATCCATAGGCGGAAAAAATCGAGCTAAGCCAGCAACCATCAGCAATGGCACCTCAAACCCAATAGACTAGACAAAAGTAAAATTCATGTGGTATTTATAAATTTTATCTACTATAGATGACCTATGATGACGATAGAGATGAATTAGAATTAAGCTTCAGAACAACTATAAAAATAACATTAAAAGAATACTTTTTTAATTTTGAGATAGAAGAATGGCAGTAAATACAAACGATAATTTATCTAGAATTCTTAGTGATACAAAAATAGATAACCGTAGAGACATATGGCTCTGGTTCACATTAATAAGAAATGGAATAGATCTTGGGCCATACATAAGTTTCGACAGAGGAATGCGAGACAAGATTGCCGACGCCCTTCATCACGACAGGCAACTAAAAATAGCTGTACTCGAAGAAGTACCGAACCAACTTCTTCCCGACGTTGAATTAAAATGGATAACCGAAGAGAAAAGGCAACTAGAATGGATCAACACCAAAATCTTAGAAAAGACCAATATTAGCCATCTAAAACTTCCAAGAGAACTATCCGGAAGAACACTAACAATAGCCTTAATTGACCTAATGGATATTGGAGTTACTGCAAAGAAAATATTACTAGAAGAAATCAAAGGTAAATGGTCGGAACAGAAAGCAAATGACAAGTTATTTTCTTGGTTCAAAGATGATAAAGAAAAATGCGAGCTTGCTTGGGAGTGGATAAGAAGAAACGAACCAAGCAGATATCTACCGAAAGAAAAATTCGAAGACCAGGAAGACCTTCTTATGTTCTTCGATCGAACAAAATTCAGAAGAGAGCAGTGTCTTTACTATATTGAAAAAATCAAGAAAAGCCACAGCCAAGCAAAATACAAAAGCAGGCTAAAAGATAAAAAACAGTACAATTTCATCCTCCACAACAAAACAATAGAATCTCTAGATCGAATTGCAAACGCATACGAAATAAGTCGAGCCAGAACTATAGAGATACTAATAGAAATGGAAGAATTCAAAAAAGAATACATCCCAGAAAAAATAAAGAACATAAAGCTTCTTAACGGGGACTAACCTAGCAAATGAACATCTTAAAACTGCCAAGAGATAAACTTGGCAGTGTCAACAGAAAAAGGAGGGGCATCACGCCTTACCTAGACACTGGAGTGCATCCCCCCTAGCGAACGAGCGCCTACAGGCTCAAAGGCCACTTCCTGATAGATTGCTAACATGTTTCCGCCGTTGCGACCGAAAATGGCAATCTGGGCAGTCACCAAGCAAGCGAGGCCCTAGTAAAGGGTGCCCATCAAACAGGTCGGAAATGCGGGATGCAAGGTGAAGAGGGACCGAGCAGTTCGGCACATACCGCCGACACGTGCACCAGCACCTTGAGCCATACAAGAAATGTATCAAATTCCAGCGAGCTTCAAAGTATGGGTAAAGGTGTGGGTTAAAGGCATATTTAATATAAAAATATCTTAAAAATCAATAAGATGATAAATTAAAATGCCGCCCACAAGCCGGCTTTTTTAATGCCTGCAGGAATCCCCCATCCGCCCGGGAGACACTTCGTCTCGACCGCTGCCAGGGCAACACAAGTCACCATCGAACGTGCGTAGGGATCGATATGAGACCTCGAGGCGTCGATGCTCCCAAGGTGCTTGTTTCCTGTGAACCTGGCGTCCTAAAGAAGCGCCAGGCCCAGAGAGGGGGCGAAGCGCTCGAGAAACTCGTCCAACGCGGCGTACTCCAGGTACGGCAGCCCACTGGAGTCCTCTGCCTCTCTTCGCACCAGTTGCCTGTTACTGGCAATCGGGATACCCCAGCCACCGCTCCGGGTTCTGCAGGAGACAGGATCTAAAGCCGGACCGCCCTCCGCTCGCCTACTATCAACCCCATCGATCATCATCATCAGCTCAAACGAATTCATATCGCTTTTCACCGATATATAGTTCGTTCCCAAGCGATACACACAAAGGCAGCGATGAGCGAAGCACTGAACCTCGACGAGATCTTCAAGGCCCTGGCCCACCCCGTGCGGCGCGACATGTTGCGCTGGCTGAAGGAGCCGGAGCGCTATTTCGACGAGCAGGAGCACCAGCCTTTCGCCATCGGCGTCTGCGCCGGGAAGTTCGACCAGCGCACCGGGTTGTCGCAATCCACCGTCTCGGCGCATCTGGCCACCCTCCAGCGCGCCGGATTGGTGACCAGTCGGAAAATCGGCCAGTGGCACTTCTTCAAACGCAATGAAGACACCATCGCGGCCTTTGTTCGCCACTTGAGCGAAGCGCTGTAGTCGCAGCGATCTGCCTAGAACGTCCCACTTTTTTTCAGGAGCAGGCGCATGCCCCTTCCGCTTCTCGTCCTCGCTTTGTCCGCGTTCGCCATCGGCACCACGGAATTCGTCATCATGGGGCTGCTGCCGGACGTGGCCGGCGACCTCGCGGTGTCCATCCCCAGCGCCGGCTGGCTGGTCAGCGGCTATGCCTTCGGCGTGGCCATCGGCGCGCCCATCATGGCGCTGCTGACCGCCAGGCTGCCGCGCAAGCGCGCGTTGCTGATGCTCATGGGCATCTTCATCCTCGGCAACTTTCTCTGCGCGGTGGCCGCCAGCTACGGCATGCTGATGCTGGCGCGGATCGTCACCGCGCTGTGCCATGGCGCCTTCTTCGGCATCGGTTCGGTGGTCGCCGCCGGCCTGGTGCCGGCCAACCGCCGGGCTTCCGCCGTGGCGCTGATGTTCACCGGACTGACCCTCGCCAACGTGCTCGGCGTGCCCCTGGGCACCGCGCTGGGCCAGGTCGCCGGCTGGCGCTCGACCTTCTGGGTGGTGACGGTGATCGGCGTGTTCGCACTCATCGGCCTGTGGCGCATCCTGCCCGCCGGGCACGACGAAGAGGCCGTGGACCTGCGCCAGGAAGCCGCGGCCCTGCGCAGCGGCCAGCTGTGGCTGGCGCTGGCCACCACCGTGCTGTTCTCCGCCGCGGTGTTCGCCCTGTTCACCTACGTTGCGCCGCTGCTCGGCGAGGTCACCCAGGTGTCGCCGCGCGGCGTGACCTGGACCCTGGTGCTGATCGGCCTGGGCCTGACCTTCGGCAACATCCTCGGCGGCCGCCTCGCCGACTGGCGCCTGGGCACCACCCTGGCCGGAGTGTTCGCCACCATGGCCGTGGTTTCCGCGGCGCTGAGCTGGACCAGCCACGCGCTGCTGCCGGCCGAGATCACCCTGTTCGTCTGGGCCGCGGCCGCCTTCGCCGCCGTGCCGGCCCTGCAGGTCAACGTGGTGCGCGTCGGCCAGGCCGCGCCCAACCTCGTCGCCACCCTGAACATCGGCGCCTTCAACGTCGGCAACGCCATCGGCGCCTGGGTCGGCGGCAGCGTCATCGACCACGGCCTGGGCCTGACCCGCGTGCCCCTGGCCGGCGCCCTGCTCGCAGTACTGGCGCTGATCGCGGTGATGATCGCCTTCAGCGGCAAGCCCAACCAGGCGCAGCCCGTCCTGGACTGAACCCACCATGCATCTACCGAACATCCACCGAACATCCCGTAACGGAGCACCGCAGCAATGACCACGCTCTTCGACCCGATCACCCTCGGCGACCTGCAACTGCCGAACCGCATCATCATGGCCCCGCTGACCCGCTGCCGCGCCGACGAGGGCCGCGTGCCCAACGCGCTGATGGCCGAGTACTACACCCAGCGCGCCGGCGCCGGCCTGATCCTCAGCGAAGCCACCTCGGTGACTCCCATGGGCGTCGGCTACCCCGACACCCCCGGCATCTGGTCCGACGACCAGGTGCGCGGCTGGAGCAACGTGACCAAGGCCGTGCACGCCAACGGCGGGCGCATCATGCTGCAGCTGTGGCACGTCGGCCGCATCTCCGACCCGCTGTACCTGAACGGCGAAACGCCGGTGGCGCCCAGCGCCATCAAGCCGGCCGGGCACGTCAGCCTGGTGCGTCCGATCAAGGAGTTCGTCACCCCGCGCGCGCTGGAGACCGAGGAAATCGCCGACATCGTCGAGGCCTACCGCCAGGGCGCCGAGAACGCCAAGGCCGCCGGCTTCGACGGCGTGGAGATCCACGGCGCCAACGGCTACCTGCTCGACCAGTTCCTGCAGAGCAGCACCAACCAGCGTACCGACCAGTACGGCGGCTCCATCGAGAACCGCGCGCGCCTGCTGCTGGAAGTCACCGACGCCGCCATCGAGGTGTGGGGCGCCGGCCGCGTCGGCGTGCACCTGGCGCCGCGCATGGACTCCCACGACATGGGCGACGCCGATCCGCTGGCGACCTTCGGCTACGTGGCCCGCGAACTGGGCAAGCGCGGCATCGCCTTCATCTGCACCCGCGAGAAGGAAGGCCCCGACAGCATCGGCCCGAAACTGAAGGAAATCTTCGGCGGCCCGTACATTGCCAACGAGCGCTTCACCAAGGCCAGCGCCAACGCCTGGCTGGCCAGCGGCAAGGCGGACGCAGTGGCCTTCGGCATCCCCTTCATCGCCAACCCGGACCTGGTGGAGCGCCTGGCCAAGGACGCGCCGCTGAACGAGCCGCATCCGGAGACCTTCTACGCCAAGGGGCCGGTCGGGTACCTGGATTACCCGCGGTTGTAAGGACAGGGTATGAAGAAAAGGGCGTCTCCTGGAGGCGCCCTTTTCGTTTGTGGCGGATATGTTGCCAACTGCGCCGGCGCGCTTTTCGTAGGATGGGTTGAGCCTGCGAAACCCATGCCGTGGTGGGTGATGGGGTATCGCTTCGGTTGAGGGTTAAGAGCCTAGAGCCCCTCTCCCCAGCCCTCTCCCTGAAGGGAGAGGGGGCTAGACCGTGCCGAGAGGGGGCCTGGCTTTAACCGGCAGTCTCTGGGCTAGCCGGCTGACTCCATCCAAGCGCTCCGAACGGTCCCCTCTCCCTTCAGGGAGAGGGAACGGAGCCAACCCAAAGCACGAAAGCCACCGATGAATACCGTTACAAACCATGCAGGAGCGCGCCCTGCGCGCGAATCGCGGGCAGGGCGCGCTTGAGACAATAAATCTTAGCGAGGTCCCTCACTCGTCTGCCGCCTTGTTGCGTTCGTAAAAGAAGCAGACGCCGATGATGAAACCGAACAATCCCACTGTCGGCAAGTCGATCATCCACAGCCGGAATGGTGGCTGCCAATACATCAACACACCCCCTATCAACACCAGCGCCACCGCCAGCCAAGTCCTGCTGGAACTTTTCCTCACACAACGGAACAGCACCAGCATCAGGACAAAGGCGACGAACAGATGGATCAACTCGCTGAGCATCATGTCGGGTGGGCTCGGGTAATCAGAGTCGATTGCAAGGTGGCCAGGGGACCGATACCGCCACCGACACTGGCCGCCACGCTCAATATCCTGTCGCCGGCATGAAAACTCCTCAGCCGAGAAAGTGAGTACTTTCTTACCGCCCCACCTGCGGCAATACCGGCAAACTTGTTGCCGAAGCCTACCAGGCCCCCGGCAATGCCACTCAGGGTGAGCGCGACCTGGAGATTCTGCGTATTTAGAGCATCCGCCACTTGTCGAATCAGCGGTTCGGACAGGGCGACTTCAAGACTGCATTCCCTGTCTTTGACCTGCATATAGTCGAATAGTCGAAGACTTCAATGACGAAGTCGGCGACATCCTGATTCGGCAGCGACGTCGATGAATAGCGCAGCAACCTCAGGCGATTGCGTTCATGGAGCTGCAAACGGATGCTGGTCAGCGCAAAACAGATGCCCCGGCTGCTGCAAATCGATCGTTGTTGCGTCTCCACATACCGAGCCTTTGTCCATAAAAGGCCCTAGCAGAATGGAATCGCTTTGCCCGGCATAGCCCGCGGAGCACAAAGACGAAAGTGCTGACATGCATACAAGAGCCTGGACATTCCAGGTCGTATGAGCGCTATAGGATTTATCCGCGATCCAGCCCCAGTGCAGGCCTGATGCTTATCGCGGATAAGATTCGCTCCGCACATTCCCATGTAGGAGCGCGCCCTGCGCGCGAATCGCGGGCAGGGCCCGCTCCTACACGGGCGCTCAGCGATTGGTCAGCTGCTGCTGGAGGTTCTGCACCTGCGCCTGCAGCGCGTTGATGTTGCGCGTGACCTGGGCGCGGAAGGCGTCGAATTCGGCGGTGCTGCCGCCCTGCTGGCCCTGCTTGCCTTCAACTTCGCTGCGCAGGATCAGCAGGTCGTCCTGGATGCTCTTGATCGACTGGCTCTGGTCGCCGCGCTTCTTCAGCGCCGCGACGTCGGCGCTCAGGTTCTGGATCTGCGCGTTGGCGGTGGCCAGGTCGCCCTGCAGGCTCTTCACCTTGGCCTGTTCGTCGGCCAGCGACTTGATCTTGCCGTCGAGCTGGGCGATCAGCTGCGCGGCGCTGTCCTGCTGGGCCTTGAGTTCGTTGCTCAGTTGGTCGAGGCGCTTGGCCTGCTGGCCGTCTATCTGCGACAGCGAGTCCTGCTGCTGGCGCGCCTGGTCGGCGAGCCGGCCCTGCAGCTGCTTGACCTGCAGCTTGAGCTGCTCGCGCTCGCTGGTCACCGAGGACTCGTTCTGGACGAACTTGCCGCGGATGTCGTCGAGGCGGCCGGCGGCTTCCTCGCTGATCTTGGCGAAGCTTTCCTGGGTGGCGATCAGCTGGTGCTCCATCAGCGCCAGCTGCTGGTGGCTCCACCAGGCCAGGCCCCCGAGGGCGATGGCCATGGCCGCCACCAGCGCCCACAGCGGCCCGGTGCTGGCGCCGCCCTTGGGCTGGGGCGCCAGGCGCTGGCCACCGGGCTCGTAGACGCGGCGCGGATGGTGGCCGAACTCGTCGCGGTCGGCGGCGTCGGTGGTCAGGCTGGGCACATCGTCGAAGTCGTCGAAACTGTCGTTACGCATGAAGGAAACCTGTGGGGGAAAAGCGGCATGGCGCCTGCGCAGGGCGCAGTATATCCGTTCGCGCCGGCGGCTTGGACAGCGCGCCATCGGGGGGCGCGGCGCACCGCGGCGGCGCGTGCGGGCCCTGGCAGAGACCACGCCGGCGCGGCCGGGGTTCCCGCCAGGCCGCGGAAATAGTGGCAAGGCGACAGTATGGCATATGCCTTGCTCCGCCTCCGCACCGGCGCCGCCCTGGCGCCCACTGCGGGGGAGGGAGTTGGGTGATCGAATTCAACAAGGCCATCCTGGACTGCATGCGCGAACTGCGCCGCCGTCTGCGCGAGGAACAGGCGCTGGACATCCGGTTCCAGCAAGCCGATGCCATCGCGCTCATGCTGCGCGCCTGCGAGGGCTCCAGCCGGGACGACACCCGCGAGCTGGGCCAGCGCCTCAGCGAGCTGAGCGGCGTGCGCCTGCCGCGGGTGGTGCAGGAGCCGAGCTTCCTGCCCAGCGAGTCCGGGCAGCGGCATTACTCGGGGCCGTTGCGCGGGTGACGGCGGGGTCGGGTGCAGCAAGACCCCGGGCGATGGGTTTCGCTGCGCTCTACCCATCCTACGAAAGCCGCGACGGATGCTTCAGAGCCCGCTGGCTTTCCACCAGTCGCAGAACTCGTCCACCGCGTCCCACAGGCTGGCGCGCGGCTCGTAGCCGAGGAACTGGCGGGCGCGGCTGATATCCAGGCTGAAGTCCTTGGCCAGCACCGCCATGCCCATGCGCGTGAGCACCGGCTCGGGGCGGCCCGGGCGCAGGTAGCAGAGACCCTCGTTCAGCGCCGCCACCGACCAGGCCAGGGGATAGGGCATGTGCGCGGTCACCGGCGGCAGGTCGAGGCGGCGCATCACGTAGTTGACCACGTCCCACAGCGGCACCGGCTGGCCGTTGCTGATGTTGTAGGCCTGGCCCAGCGCGGTGCCGGTGACCAGCAAGGCGCTGAAAAGGGCGTCGTTGAGGTTCTGGATGCTGGTGAAGTCGACCTTGTTCAGACCCTTGCCGATGATCTTCAGCTTGCCCTTGCGCTGCGCCGCGATCATCCGCGGGAAGATGCTGGTGTCGCCGGCGCCGGTGACGAAGCGCGGGCGCAGCGCCAGCACCTCCAGGCCGAACTCGGCGGCGCCCAGGGCGACCTTCTCCGACTGGTACTTGGTGGCGCCGTAGTGGTTGGCGAAGCGCGTCGGCACCTGGTCCTCGTTCAGGCCGACGTGGGCGCGGCCGTCGAAGTAGATCGACGGCGAGGACAGGTGCACCAGGCGCCGCACGCCCTGTTTCAGGCAAGCCTCGACCACGCTCTCGGTCATCACCACGTTGGCCTGGTGGAAGTGTTCGTAGGGGCCCCACACGCCCACCGCGCCGGCGCAGTGCACCACCGCATCGACGCCCTCGCACAGGCGCCGCACCAGGGCCGCGTCCGCCAGGTCGCCCGGCATGAACTCCGCGCCCCGCCGCACCAGCGGCTCCAGGGCCTCGGCGCGACGGCCGTTGACGCGCACCGCCAGGCCCTGTTCCAGGGCGAAGCGGGCGAAACGCCCGCCGATGAACCCGCTGGCGCCGGTGACCAGAATCTTCATGCACGCACCTCTATAGTTGTTGTCTGCCGACTCTAGCAGGCCACCCGCCCGGCCACGCTGGCCGCGCACGCCAGAACGGCGTCCTTGCGAGCCGCCCGACTCGCGGCCGGGTGACAGCCGGCGTCGAGGCCGGTTAGAACCACGGCGATCCTTCCCCGTTCCCTGTGCGAGGCCCCGAATGAGCAAGCCCTACTGGATGATCTACGGCGCCAACGGCTATACCGGCCGCCTGGTGGCCGAGGAGGCCCGACGCCAGGGCCTGAGCCCGCTGCTGGGCGGGCGCGATCCCGCCGCCGTGCAGGCGCTGGGCAGCGTGCTGGGCCTGGAGTGCCGGGTATTCGGCGCCGAGGGCACGGGCGCGGCCCTGGCCGACGTCGCCGTGCTGGCCAACTGCGCCGGGCCCTTCTCCGCCACCGCAGCGCCGCTGCTGGAGGCGTGCCTGGCCAATGCCACGCACTACGTCGACATCACCGGCGAGATCGGCGTCTTCGAACACGCCCACGGCCTGGACGAGCGTGCCCGCGCCGCCGGCTGCGTGGTCTGCCCCGGCGTCGGCTTCGACGTCATCCCCACCGACTGCGTCGCCGCCTGCCTGGCCGAGGCCTTGCCCGACGCCACCCAGCTGGCGCTGGGCTTCGACACCGGCAGCGGGCTCTCGCCGGGCACCGCCGCGACCACGGTGGAAGGCCTGAAGCTGGGCGGCAAGGTGCGCCGCGACGGCCGCCTGGTGGAGGTGCCGCTGGGCTACAAGCGCCGCGACATCGACTTCGGCCGCGGCCTCAAGCATGCCGTGAGCATTCCCTGGGGCGACGTCGCCACCGCCTTCTACAGCACCGGCATCCCCAACATCGAGGTGTACCTGCCGGCGCCGCCGCTGGCGGCCCTGGGCATGCGCCTGATCGACCCACTGCGCCCGCTGCTCGGCCGCGACGGCGTCCAGCATTGGCTCAAGCGCCAGGTGCAGCAGCGCGTGAAGGGCCCCGACGAGCAGGCCCGCAGCCGGTTGCGCACCTGGGTCTGGGGCGAGGTGCGCAACGGCCGCGGCGAGCGGCGCACGGCGCGCCTGGAGACCGCCAACGGCTACGACGTCACCGTGCACGGCGTGCTCCTGGCCGTGCGCCACCTGCTCGGCCACGACGGCCCCGGCGGCTACTTCACGCCCTCGCAGCTGTTCGGCCCGCGCTGCGTGGAGGCCCTGCCGGGCAGCGGGCGCATCGTCATCCGCGGCTGATCGGCACCAGGCTGGCGGCGGCCCGGCGCAGCAGGTGGGCGGTCAGCGCGGCGAGCAGTTCGCCGCCGTTGCGCCAGTGGTGCCAGTACAGCGGCACGTCGATGACCTGGCCCGGCAGC
Source organism: Pseudomonas sp. NBRC 100443 (assembly GCF_030268185.1). Lineage (NCBI taxonomy): Bacteria > Pseudomonadati > Pseudomonadota > Gammaproteobacteria > Pseudomonadales > Pseudomonadaceae > Pseudomonas > Pseudomonas sp. NBRC 100443. Next base: position 128,819 of record NZ_BSQE01000004.1, on the reverse strand, counting down.
AGTTCCACCAGTTCGCCGCGGGCCAGTTCGCCCTGCACCTGCTGCTCCGGCACCAGGCCCCAGCCCAGGCCGCCGCAGGTCATGCGCACGAAGCCCTCGGACGAAGGGCACAGGTGGTAGATGAAGGTGCCGTCCACGCCGAGGTCGGCAAGGTAGCGGTGCTGCAACTGGTCATCCGGGCCGTAGACGATCGCCGGCGCCCGCACCAGGGCCTCGACGCGCACGCCCTCGGGGAAATGCCGGGCGACGAACGCCGGGCTGGCCAGCCCGCGGTAGCGCATCGCCCCCAGCGGCTCGCTGCGCGCGCCCGCCACCGGCCGCGGGCTGGCGCACAGGCAGCCAGCCACCTCGCCGGCGCGCATGCGCTTGAGGCCCACCTCCTGGTCTTCCACCACCAGGTCCAGCAGCACCCGGCGCTCGGCGCAGAAATCACCGATGGCAGCGGCCCACCAGGTCGCTAGGCTGTCGGCGTTGAGCGCCAGGCGCAGGCGCTCGGGCGAGCCGCCCTCGTCCAGCGCCGGCACCCACTGCTGCAGGTCGCCCTCCAGCAGGCGCACCTGCTGCACGTGGTTGAGCAGGCGACGGCCCAGCTCGGTGGGCTGCGGCCGCGCCGCGCGCACCAGCACCGGCTGGCCGACGCGCGCTTCGAGCAGCTTGATGCGCTGCGAGATCGCCGACTGCGACAGGCCCAAGGCCTGGGCGCCGCGTTCGAAGCCGCCCTGCTCCACCACCGCCGCCAGGGCGGCCAGCAACTTGTAGTCGAACATCAGTTTTCCTAATGAGCCATCAACAGGATTCGTTTTCCTTATACAGGCACAAGCCCCAGACTCGCCAGGCATTCCCCCTCGAACCCGCCCACCGGAGCCCGACCATGCCTGGCCTGACCCTCTCCGTTTCCTCGCTGCCCCGCCAGTGCTCCAACTGCCAAGGGAGGGCCTGAACATGTGGCAGAGCTACCTCAACGGCCTGCTAGTGGCCGCCGGCCTGATCATTGCCATCGGCGCGCAGAACGCCTTCGTCCTGGCCCAGAGCCTGCGCCGCGAGCATCACCTGTCGGTGGCCGCGCTCTGCGTGCTGTGCGACGCCGTGCTGGTCAGCGCCGGGGTGTTCGGCCTGGCCAAGGTGCTGGCGGAGAACCCCACGCTGCTGGCCGTGGCCCGTTGGGGCGGGGTGATCTTCCTGACCTGGTACGGCGCCAAGGCGCTGCGTCGCGCCATCGCCCCGCAGGCCATGGCCGACGCCGGGCAGACCGGCCCGCGCTCGCGCCGCGCGGTGCTGATGGCGGCGCTGGCGGTGACCCTGCTCAACCCCCACGTGTACCTGGACACCGTGCTGCTGATCGGCTCCCTCGGCGCCCAGCAGGCCGCCCCCGGCGCCTATGCCATGGGCGCGGCCAGCGCCTCGCTGCTGTGGTTCTTCACCCTGGCCCTGGGCGCCGCCTGGCTCGCGCCCTGGCTGGCGCGCCCGGCCACCTGGCGGCTGGTCGACCTGATGGTGGCGGTGATGATGCTCGGCATGGCCAGCCAACTGGTGTTCGCCGCCTGAGCCCGACGACGAAACAGATCGAACCCCGAAGCCTCGCGGCAGTCGACCCCAGTGCGCGGGAACGCCCCGCATCGGCACTGGCGCGCGGCTTTGCCCCTACAGTTGCTGCGTGGATATGCCGGGGGGCGGGTGCTATGATCCGAGGTTCGCGGCGCCAGCCTGCCAGGCCTGCTGGACGCACCCGACGCGCGCCTCGCTCTGCGGAGCAGGGGCGCTACGTACGGATGCCGCGACAATCACGAACCGGCCCCGTGTACCGGTCGCGCGTTCGCCGCGCTAGCCCTGACCTGAGGAAATAGGAGAAACACCATGGCTTTCGAATTGCCGCCGCTGCCTTACGCCAAGAACGCCCTTGAGCCGCACATTTCCGCGGAAACCCTCGAGTACCACCACGACAAGCACCACAACACCTACGTCGTGAACCTGAACAACCTGATCCCGGGCACCGAGTTCGAAGGCAAGAGCCTGGAAGACATCGTCAAGACCTCTTCGGGCGGCATCTTCAACAACGCCGCCCAGGTGTGGAACCACACCTTCTACTGGGAATGCCTGGCTCCCAACGGCGGTGGCCAGCCCACCGGCGCCCTGGCCGATGCCATCAACGCCGCCTTCGGTTCCTTCGACAAGTTCAAGGAAGAGTTCACCAAGACCGCCATCGGCACCTTCGGCTCCGGCTGGGCCTGGCTGGTGAAGAAGGCCGACGGCTCCCTGGCCCTGGCCAGCACCATCGGCGCCGGCAACCCGCTGACCAGCGGCGACACCCCGCTGCTGACCTGCGACGTGTGGGAACACGCCTACTACATCGACTACCGCAACCTGCGTCCGAAGTACGTCGAAGCCTTCTGGAACCTGGTCAACTGGGACTACGTGGCGAAGAACTTCGCTGCCTGATACCCTCGGTTGCTCCGCGGAAACCCGGCCTGAAGCCGGGTTTCTGCTTTCTGCGCGCCAGAAGGACAAGGCTCGGCTAACCTGAGAGTCGGATTTGGTCGGAAAAAGGGTGATGGCCCTTTGACGTCAAAGCTCCGTTTGCCAATACTCAGACCTGTCTTTCGCCGGATGGCGATGAACAAGGAAAGCACCCTTGAAACTGGACCCCCGGCACAGGCTCTCCCTCAAGCTGCTGCGCGTCGTATTGCTCGCGGCGCTGGTGGTGGGTGTCGTCCTGAGTTGCGCGCAGATCGTCTTCGACGCCCACAAGGCGCGGCAGGCGGTGCACAACGATGCCCAGCGGATCCTCGCCATGGTCCGCGACCCGTCCACCCAGGCGGTGTACAGCCTGGACCGCGACATGGCCATGCAGGTGCTCGAAGGCCTGTTCCAGCATGAAGCGGTGCGCTACGCCGCCATCGGCCACCCCGACGAACCCATGCTGGCGGAGAAATCCCGCCCGCTGCTGGACTCCCCCACCCGATGGCTCACCGACCCCATCCTCGGCCCCGAGCAGCACTATTCCATCCGCCTGGTCGGCCGCGGCGAGCCCGGCGAATACTACGGCGATCTGAAGATCACCCTGGACACCGCGCCCTACGGCCAGGACTTCGTGGTCACCTCGGTGATCATCTTCCTCTCCGGCATCCTCCGCGCCCTGGCCATGGGCCTGGTGCTGTTCCTGGTCTACCACTGGCTGCTGACCAAGCCGCTGTGGCGCATCATCGACCACCTCACCAGCATCAACCCCGACCGCCCCGGCGAGCACAAGCTGCCGATGCTGGCCGGCCACGAGCACAACGAACTGGGGCTGTGGATCAACACCGCCAACCAGTTGCTGGAATCCATCGAGCGCAACGGCCACCTGCGCCGCGAGGCGGAGAACAGCCTGCTGCGCATCTCCCAGTACGACTTCCTCACCGGCCTGCCGAACCGCAAGCTGCTGCAGCAGCGCCTGGACCAGATCCTCGCCGACGCCGGCCGCGAGGAACGCCGCGTGGCGGTGCTGTGCCTGGGCCTGGACGACTTCAAGGGCATCAACGAACAGCACGGCTACCAGTTCGGCGACCAGCTGCTGATCGCCCTGGCCGACCGCCTGCGCGGCCACAGCGCCCAGCTCGGCGCCCTGGCGCGCCTGGGCGGCGACCAGTTCGCCCTGGTCCAGGCCGACATCGAGCAGCCCTACGAGGCGGCGGAACTGGCCCAGCAGATCCTCGACGACCTGGAGCTGCCCTTCCAGCTCGACGAGCAGCCGGTGCAACTGCGCGCCACCATCGGCATCACCCTCTACCCCGAGGATGGCGAGAGCACCGAGAAGCTGCTGCAGAAGGCCGAGCAGACCATGACCCTGGCCAAGACCCGCTCGCGCAACCGCTACCAGTTCTACATCGCCAGCGTCGACAGCGAGATGCGCCGCCGCCGCGAGCTGGAGAAGGACCTGCGCGAAGCGCTGTCGCGCAACGAGCTGCATATCGTCTACCAGCCGCAGGTGGACTACCGCGACCACCGCGTGGTCGGCGTCGAGGCCCTGCTGCGCTGGCAGCACCCGACCCAGGGCTGGGTCGCGCCGGACCTGTTCATCCCCCTGGCCGAACAGAACGGCAGCATCTTCTCCATCGGCGAATGGGTGCTCGACCAGTCCTGCAAGCAACTGCGCGAATGGCACGACCAGGGCTTCGACGACCTGCGCCTGGCGGTCAACCTGTCCACCGTGCAGCTACGCCACAACGCCCTGCCCAGGGTGGTCAGCAACCTGTTGCAGATCCACCGCCTGCCGCCGCGCTCGCTGGAGCTGGAAGTCACCGAGACCGGCCTGATGGAAGACATCTCCACCGCCGCCCAGCACCTGCTCAGCCTGCGCCGCGCCGGCGCGCTGATCGCCATCGACGACTTCGGCACCGGCTACTCCTCGCTCAGCTACCTGAAGAGCCTGCCGCTGGACAAGATCAAGATCGACAAGAGCTTCGTCCAGGACCTGCTGCAGGACGACGACGACGCCACCATCGTCCGGGCCATCATCCAACTGGGCAAGAGCCTGGGCATGCAGGTCATCGCCGAGGGCGTGGAGACCCTCGAGCAGGAGGCCTACATCATCGACCAGGGCTGCCACGAGGGGCAGGGCTACCTGTACAGCAAGCCGCTGCCGGCGCGCGAGCTGACCCTCTATCTGAAGCAGGCGCGGCGCCTGGCCGAGGCCGCCGGCAGCTCCAGCATCGAACGCCGCTGATCCCCCCGCTGTGAAGGCTGCTGGCAAATCGCAAGCGCGGCCTTTTCAAAAATGCAAATCTTTCGCATTATGTTGCCGCTTTCGTTGCGCACACCTTTTTGCGCCACCCTCATGCTAAGGAACCCGCCATGACTCGTATGCCCTGGGCCACCGCCAGCCTGCTGGCCATCGCCATCTCCCTCGCCGGCTGCGGCGACGACAAGAAAGAAGCTTCCGCCCCGGCCAGCCAGGCAGCCACCCCGGCCGCCAGCACCCAGAGCGCCGCCCCGGCCGCCGCCAAGGTCGACGAGGCCGCGGTCAAGGCCGTGGTGAAGAACTACGCGGACATGGCGGAGGCCGTCTTCAGCGACTCCCTGACTACCGCCCAGGCCCTGCAGAAGGCCGTCGACGCCTTCCTCGCCAAGCCCAGCGAAGAAACCCTCAAGGCCGCCCGCGAGGCCTGGCTGGCCGCGCGCGTGCCCTACTCGCAGAGCGAAGCCTTCCGCTTCGGCAACAAGGTCGTCGACGACTGGGAAGGCGCGGTCAACGCATGGCCGCTGGACGAAGGCCTGATCGACTACGTCGCCAAGGACTACCAGCACGCCGAGGGCAACCCGGCCGCCAGCGCCAACATCGTCGCCAACACCGAGATCCAGGTCGGCGAAGACAAGATCGACGTCAAGGAAATCACCGGCGAGAAGCTGGCCAGCCTGAACGAAGTGGCCGGTTCCGAAGCCAACGTCGCCACCGGCTACCACGCCATCGAGTTCCTCCTCTGGGGCCAGGACCTCAACGGCACCAAGCCCGGCGCCGGCAACCGCCCCTACACCGACTACGTCCAGGGCAAGGACTGCAGCAACGGTCACTGCGACCGTCGCGCGGCCTACCTGAAGGCCGTCACCGACCTGCTGGTGACCCAGCTGGAAGAAATGGTCGGCAACTGGAAGGCCGGCGTCGCCGACAACTACCGCGCCAAGCTGGAAGCCGACGGCGCCGACGCCAACCTGCGCAAGATCTTCTTCGGCATGGGCAGCCTGTCCCTGGGCGAGCTGGCCGGCGAGCGCATGAAGGTGGCCCTGGAAGCCAACTCCACCGAAGACGAGCACGACTGCTTCAGCGACAACACCCACCACACCCTGTACTTCAACGCCGAAGGCATCCGCAACATCTACCTGGGCGAGTACAAGCGCGTGGACGGCAGCGTGGTCAAGGGCCCGAGCGTGGCCGACCTGGTGGCCAAGGCCGATGCCCAGGCCAACACCGACCTGAAGGCCGACCTCGACGCCACCCAGGCCAAGATGCAGGCCATCGTCGACCGCGCCGAGAAGGATGGCGTGCACTTCGACCAGATGATCGCCCCGGCCGACGAAGCCGACCACAAGATCATCAGCGACGCCATCGCTTCCCTGGTCAAGCAGACCGGCGCCATCGAGAAGGCCGCCGCCGCCCTGGGCATCCAGGACCTGAAGCCGGACAACGCCGATCACCAGTTCTGATCGACGCCCGCGCTGCGGCAACCGGCCGCAGCGCACTGGCCAAACCAAGGCCCCGCGAACCGGGGCCTTGGCGTTTCATCCGGGCCACACGGCAATAGCGAATACAAATTTTTCATATTTGCATTTGCCCAACTGCTAAGATGGCCCGCCCGTTTTTCAGCCTGGATCGCCTCGATGTACCGCCGTCCAACCGCCGCCCTCGCCGCCCTGCTCGCCACCCTGGCCCTCGCCGGCTGCGGTCGCGAAGAGCCCAAGGCGGTGGCCGAACCGGGCGAGGCCCTGTCCGGCGGCGGCGCCACCGTCTACCAGGCCGACCGCAACGCCTACTCCATGCCCTCGGGCAACCTCACGCCCAGCCGCCGCCTGGACTTCAGCGTGGGCAACAGCTTCTTCCGCAACCCCTGGGTGATCGCGCCCACCACCACCACCGCGCGCGACGGCCTGGGGCCGCTGTACAACACCAACGCCTGCCAGAACTGCCACATCAAGGACGGCCGCGGCCATCCGCCGGGGCCCAAGGACATCAACGCGGTGTCCATGCTGGTGCGCCTGTCGATTCCCGCCGGCGCCGAGGACGCACGCACGCTCAAGCGCCTGGGCGTGGTGCCCGAGCCGGTCTACGGCGGCCAGCTGCAGGACTCGGCGATTCCCGGCGTGGCCCCCGAGGCGCGGGTGCGCCTGGACTACCAGCCGCTGAAGGTAAGCTTCAAGGACGGCACCGAGGTCGAGCTGCGCAAGCCGATCCTGCGCCTCACCGAGCTGGGCTACGGCCCCATGCACCCGGACACCCAGTTCTCCGCCCGCGTCGCCCCGCCGATGATCGGCCTGGGCCTGCTGGAGGCCATCCCCGAAGCGGCGATCCTGGCCAATGCCGACGCCGAGGACCGCAACGGCGACGGCATCCGCGGCCGCGCCAACCGCGTCTGGGACGACGCCCGCCAGCAGACCGTGCTCGGCCGCTTCGGCTGGAAGGCCGGGCAACCCGACGTGGCGCAGCAGAACGCCCACGCCTTCTCCGGCGACATGGGCCTGACCAGCCCCCTGCTGCCCAGCGACGACTGCACCGAAGCCCAGGTCGACTGCCGCCAGGCCGTCGACGGCGGCAAGCCCGAGGTCAGCCAGCGCATCTTCGACCAGGTCGCCTTCTACGCGCGCAACCTCGCGGTGCCGGCGCGGCGCAAGGTCGACGACCCGCAGGTGCTGACCGGCAAGGCGCTGTTCCACCAGGCCGGCTGCGCCGGCTGCCACACCCCGAAGTTCACCACCGGGCCCGACGCCGCCGAGCCGGAGCTGGCCAACCAGGTGATCCGCCCCTACAGCGACCTTCTACTACATGACATGGGCGAGGGACTCGCGGACAATCGCCCGGAATTTCTCGCCAGCGGACGCGACTGGCGCACCCCGCCGCTGTGGGGCATCGGCCTGACCGAGGTGGTCAACGGCCATACCCAGTTCCTCCACGACGGGCGCGCGCGCAACCTGCTGGAGGCCGTGCTCTGGCACGGCGGCGAGGCCGAGGCGGCCAGGCAGCGGGTACTGGCCTTCGACGCCGCGCAGCGCAGCGCCCTGCTGGACTTCCTGAATTCACTCTAAGGAGCCGAACATGTTCCGCCCCCGACTACTGCTCACCAGCCTCGCCATCGCCCTGGGCGCCTGCTCGCCGCAGGACCCGCAGGCGACCACCAGCGCCGCGCTGGCCCAGCAGGTGATCCTGCCGGCCTACAGCCGCTGGGTCGACGCCGACCGCGCCCTGGCCGCCAGCGCCCTGGCCTTCTGCCAGGGCAAGGAAGAGCTGGCCAAGGCTCGCGCCGATTTCGTCGCCGCGCAGAAGGCCTGGGCCGAATTGCAGCCGCTGCTGATCGGCCCGCTGGCCGAGGGCAACCGCGCCTGGCAGGTGCAGTTCTACCCGGACAAGAAGAACCTGGTGGCGCGCCAGGTCGAGCAACTGCTCAACGGCGACGCGCAGATCACCCCCGTCACCCTGGCCAAGTCCAGCGTGGTGGTGCAGGGCCTGACCGCCTACGAATACATCCTCTTCGACGCCAAGATCGACCTGGCCGACGCCGCCACCCGCGCGCGCTACTGCCCGCTGCTGGAAGCCATCGGCGAGCACCAGCAGGCCCTGGCCCAGGACATCCTGACGCGCTGGAAGGCCGACAACGGCATGCTCGCGCAGATGAGCAAGTTCCCCAACGAGCGCTACGCCGACGCCCACGAGGCCATCGCCGAGATGATGCGCGTGCAGGTCACCGCCCTGGACATGCTGAAGAAGAAGCTCGGCACCCCGCTGGGCCGCCAGAGCAAGGGCATCCCGCAACCGTTCCAGGCCGAGAACTGGCGCAGCGACATCTCCCTGGCCAGCCTGGAATCCAGCCTCAACGGCGCCGAGGCGCTGTGGAAAGGCACCGACGGCAAGGGCCTGCGCGCCCTGCTGCCGAGCGAGCAGAAGGACCTGGCCGGCAAGATCGACGCCGCCTACGCCGACGTCCACGGCAAGTTCGCAGCGCTCAAGCAGCCCTTGGGCGAACTGCTCAAGGACGACGCCGGCGTCAAGCAGCTCAACGAGCTGTACGACAGCCTGAACGTGGTCCACCGCCTGCACGAGGGCGAACTGGCCAAGGCGCTGAACGTGCAACTGGGCTTCAACGCCAACGACGGCGACTGATCGGCCGAGCGCCGGATTTCAGCTCGCCAGGTCAGGGTGAATGAAGTGAAAGAGGTGAACGCCATGCTGCGACGTCACGTGATCGGCCTGGGCAGCCTGCTGCTCGGCGCCCTCTCCTTCGGCGGCTGGACGCTGTCGCGCAAGGGCAAGGAGCCCCTGCTGCTGTCCGCCCGCGACGACGCGGATGGCAAGCACTACGCGGTGGGCTACCGCCTGGACGGCAGCTGCGCGTTCGCCACCGAGGTGGGCCTGCGTTGCCACGCCATCGTCCAGCACCCGACGCTGCCGCTGGCGCTGTTCGTGGCCCGCCGCCCGGGGCGCCAGAGCTACCTGGTGAGCCTGGAGGACGGCCGCCTGCTGCAGACCCTGGACTCGCAGCCGGACCGCCACTTCTACGGCCACGGCGTGTGGCACAAGGACGGCGAGTGGCTCTACGCCACCGAGAACAACACCACCGACCCCGGTCGCGGCCTGCTCGGCATCTACCGCTTCGACGGCGAGAAGCTGGCGCACGCCGGTGAAGTACCGACCCACGGCCTGGGCCCCCACGAAGTGGCCTGGCTGCCCGACGGCGAAACCCTGGTGGTGGCCAACGGCGGCATCCGCACCGAAGCCGAAAGCCGGGTGGAAATGAACCTCGACGCCATGGAACCGAGCCTGGTGCTGATGCGCCGCGACGGCTCGCTGATCTCCAAGGAAACCCTGGCCCAGCAGATGAACAGCGTGCGCCACCTGGCCATCGCCGCCGACGGCACCATCGTCGCCTGCCAGCAGTTCATGGGCGACGCCCACGAGGCCGCCGACCTGCTCGCCATCAAGCGCCCCGGCCAGAGCTTCCAGCCTTTCCCGCTGGGCGAGGAACAGCGCCAGGCAATGGTCCAGTACACCGCCAGCGTGGCGGTGCACGACGAGCTGCGCCTGGTGGCCCTGACCGCGCCGCGCGGCAACCGCTTCTTCATCTGGGACCTGGACAGCGGCGCCCTGCGCCTGGACGCGCCGCTGCCCGACTGCGCCGGCGTCGGCGCGGTGAAGGACGGCTTCGTGGTCACCTCCGGCCAGGGCCGCTGCCGCCTCTACGACTGCCGCGGCGAGAAGATCGCCGCCGAGGCGCTGCAACTGCCGCCAGCATTCTGGGACAACCACCTGCACCTGGCCTCCTGAACCGCGCAGGGCCGCGCTAAATCCCCCGCGAGGGGAAACGTCCTGCAATCAAGGCACTTTGACGCGGCAGCGAACTCCGTCTAATGTGCGCACTTCTGCCCCGCAACGGGGCATTCCCGCCAGGCTCCGGGAACCGATGCAGTCCCGCGAAGGCAGGGCCGGTCATACAGGAACGGGCCCCTCGCAGCGCAGAGCCGCCAGGCACTTACCAAGGAACAGGAACATGTTGCGCCGCATGCTGATCATGCTCGGCGCGGTCGCCGTCATAGTCGCGGTGCTCGCCGGCTCCAAGTACTTCTCCATCCAGAAGCAGATCGCCCAGTTCACCGCGCCGCGCCCGCCGGTCAGCGTCACCGCGGTCAAGGCCGAGGAACTCACCTGGCAGAGCCGCCTGCCGGCCATCGGCACCCTGCGCGCCAACCAGGGCGTGGTGCTCACCGCCGAAGCCTCGGGTACCGTGCGCCAGGTGCTGTTCGCCTCCGGCGAGAAGGTCCGCGTCGACCAACCCATCGTGCAGCTGGAGAACGACGTCGAGGCCGCCACCCTGCGCACCGCCGAGGCCGACCTCAACCTGGCCCAGGTGGAGTTCGAGCGCGGCCGCAGCCTGGTCGGCCGCCAGGCCATCTCCAAGAGCGAGTTCGACCGCCTGGCCGCGCAACTGCAGCGCTCCAGCGCCACGGTCGCGCAGCTCAAGGCGGCGCTGGCGAAGAAGCGCGTGCTGGCCCCCTTCGGCGGCACCATCGGCATCCGCCAGGTGGACGTCGGCGACTACGTCTCGCCGGGCACGCCCATCGCCACCCTGCAGGACCTTTCCACCCTGCTGGTGGACTTCTTCCTGCCGGAACAGGACTTCCCCCGCCTGCAGGTCGGCCAGCGCGTGCTGGTCACGGTCGCGGCCTACCCGGGCCAGGTGTTCGAGGCGCGCATCCAGGCGCTGAACCCGCGGGTGGACAACGAGACGCGCAACCTGCAGGTGCGCGCGGCCATGGCCAACCCCGACGGCAAGCTGCTGCCGGGGATGTTCGCCAGCCTCGAGGTGCAGCTGCCGGAAACCGCGCAGCGCGTGGTGGTGCCGGAAACCGCCATCGCCTTCACCCTGTACGGCAACTCGGTGTACGTGGTGGGGCCGAAGCAGGACAAGGACGGCAAGCCGCAGAACGATGCCAAGGGCCAGCCGCTGCTGGCCGTGGAGCGCCGCTTCGTCAAGGTCGGCGAGCGCCGCGAAGGCAAGGCGGTGATCCTCGACGGCCTGAAGGTCGGCGACCAGGTGGTGACCAGCGGCCAGCTCAAGCTGGACAGCGGCACCCCGGTGGCCATCGTCGACGACGTGCGCTGAGCCGCAACCCAAGCACCAGGGCGGCCCGCGCGGCCGCCGAACCCCGCCCGGCCACGGCCGCGCGGGCGCAACGACAAAGGACTGAACCATGGCCTTTACCGATCCCTTCATCCGCCGCCCGGTGCTGGCGACGGTGGTCAGCCTGCTGATCGTCCTGCTCGGCATGCAGGCCTTCAGCCGCCTGGTGATCCGCGAATACCCGCAGATGGAGAACGCGCTGATCACCGTCACCACCTTCTACGCCGGGGCCAACGCCGAGACCATCCAGGGCTACATCACCCAGCCGCTGCAGCAGAGCCTGGCCAGCGCCGAAGGCATCGACTACATGACCTCGGTGAGCCGGCAGAACTACTCGGTGATCTCCATCTACGCGCACATCGGCGCCAACACCGACCGCCTGGTGACCGAGCTGCTGTCGAAGATCGGCGAGGTGAAGACGCAGCTGCCGCCCGACGCCGAGGACCCGGTGCTGGACAAGGAAGCCGCCGACGCCTCGGCGCTGATGTACATCAGCTTCTACAGCGAGCACATGGACAACCCGCAGATCACCGACTACCTGTCGCGGGTGATCCAGCCCAAGCTCGCCACCCTGCCGGGCATCGCCGAGGCCGAGATCCTCGGCAACCAGGTGTTCGCCATGCGCCTGTGGCTGGACCCGGTGAAGATGGCCGCCTACGGCATCACCGCCAGCGACATCGACGACGCCGTGCGCAAGTACAACTTCCTCTCCGCCGCCGGCGAAGTGAAGGGCGAACTGGTGGTCACCAGCGTCAACGCCGCCACCGACCTGAAATCGCCGCAGGCCTTCGCCGCCATCCCGCTGAAGACCCTGGGCGATCGCCGCGTGCTGATGAGCGACGTGGCGCGGGTGGAACTGGGCGCGGCCAGCTACGACTCGGTCAGCTCGTTCAACGGCATACCCTCGGTGTACATCGGCATCAAGGGCACGCCCAGCTCCAACCCGCTGGACGTGATCAAGGAAGTCCGCGCCAAGATGCCCGAGCTGGAGGAACAGCTGCCGCCGGACCTGAAGGTGTCCATCGCCTACGACGCCACGCGCTTCATCCAGGCCTCCATCGACGAAGTGGTGAAGACCCTCGGCGAGGCCATCCTGATCGTCATCGTGGTGGTCTTCCTGTTCCTCGGCGCCTTCCGCTCGGTGCTGATCCCGGTGGTGACCATCCCGCTGTCGATGATCGGCGTGCTGTTCTTCATGCAGCTGATGGGCTACTCCATCAACCTGCTGACGCTGCTGGCCATGGTGCTCGCCATCGGCCTGGTGGTGGACGACGCCATCGTGGTGGTGGAGAACATCCACCGCCACATCGAGGACGGCAAGTCGCCCTTCCAGGGCGCCATCGAGGGCGCCCGGGAAATCGCCGTGCCGGTGGTCACCATGACCATCACCCTGGCCGCGGTGTACGCCCCCATCGGCTTCCTCAGCGGCCTGACCGGCGCGCTGTTCAAGGAGTTCGCCTTCACCCTGGCCGGCGCGGTGATCATCTCCGGCGTAGTCGCGCTGACGCTGTCGCCGATGATGTGCTCGCGCCTGTTGCGCCACGACGAGAACCCCAGCGGCCTGTCGCACCGCCTGGACCTGCTCTTCGAAGGGCTGAAGCGACGCTACCAGCGCAGCCTCCACGCCACCCTGGACAACCGCCCGGTGGTGCTGGTGTTCGGCGTGCTGGTGCTGGCGATCATCCCGCTGCTGCTGGTGTTCACCCACAAGGAACTGGCGCCGGAGGAAGACCAGGGCATCGTCTTCCTCATGGCCAACGCGCCGCAGACCGCCAACCTGGACTACCTGAACAAGTACACCGGCGAGTTCGAGCGCATCTTCCGCAGCTTCCCCGAGTACTATTCGGCGTTCCAGATCAATGGCTACAACGGTGTGCAGAGCGGCATCGGCGGCATGTTGCTCAAGCCCTGGGACGAGCGCGAGCGCAGCCAGATGGAGCTGCTCCACGCGGTGCAGGCCGAGCTGGACAAGATCCCCGGCCTGCAGATATTCGGCTTCAACCTGCCGTCGCTGCCGGGCACCGGCGAGGGCCTGCCGTTCCAGTTCGTGATCAACACCGCCAGCGACTACGAGTCGCTGCTGCAGGTGGCCGAGCGGGTGAAGAAGCGCGCCGAGGAATCCGGCAAGTTCGCCTTCCTCGACCTCGACCTGGCCTTCGACAAGCCGGAACTGGTGGTCGACATCGACCGCGCCAAGGCGGCGCAGATGGGCGTGTCCATGCAGGACCTGGGCATCACCCTGGCCAGCCTGCTGGGCGAGGGCGAGATCAACCGCTTCACCATCGACGGGCGCAGCTACAAGGTGATCGCCCAGGTCGAGCGGCGCTTCCGCGAGAACCCCGAATGGCTGGGCAGCTACTACGTGAAGAACGGCCGCGGCGAACTGCTGCCGCTGTCCACCGTGGTGACCCTGCACGAGCGCGCACGGCCGCGCCAGCTCAACCAGTTCCAGCAGTTGAACTCGGCGATCATCTCCGGCGTGCCGCTGGTGAGCATGGGCGACGCCATCGACAGTGTGAAGCAGATCGCCGAGCAGGAGTCGCCGCGCGGCTTCGCCTTCGACTACGCCGGCGCCTCGCGGCAGTTCGTCCAGGAAGGCAACGCGCTGCTGCTGACCTTCGGCCTGGCCCTGGCGGTGATCTTCCTGGTGCTGGCCGCGCAGTTCGAGAGCTTCCGCGACCCGCTGGTGATCATGGTCACGGTGCCGCTGTCGATCTGCGGCGCGCTGGTGCCACTGTTCCTCGGCCTGTCGAGCCTGAACATCTACACCCAGGTGGGCCTGGTGACGCTGATCGGGCTGATCAGCAAGCACGGCATCCTCATCGTCGAGTTCGCCAACCAGCTGCGCCACGAACGCGGCCTGGGCGTGCGCGAGGCGGTGGAAGAAGCCGCGGCCATCCGCCTGCGCCCGGTGCTGATGACCACCGCGGCCATGGTCCTGGGGGTGATCCCGCTGCTGCTGGCCACCGGCGCCGGCGCGGTGAGCCGCTTCGACATCGGCGTGGTGATCGCCACCGGGATGACCGTGGGCACGCTCTTCACCCTCTTCGTGCTGCCGTGCGTGTACACGCTGGTGGCGAAGAAGGACCTGACGCCCGTGGCCGAACCGACGCCGGCGCATTGAACGAAAAAGCCCCGCAGCAGCGTAATGCTGTTCACTTAAGCGATATGTGGTGGTTCAGCGAAGGTGCGCCAGCCTGGCTTCGCTCCGTCACCCCAGCCCTCTCCCGCAAGCGGGAGAGGGGGCCGTTCGTGCCACCGGGGTGTCCGGCGGGGGCGTTGAGTCCAATCGCGGACAAGGTCCGCTCCTACGCCCGTGCTTCCTGGAACCGTAGCGGACCTTGTCCGCGATTCGGATTTCCAGAGAAATAGCCGCGCACTCCGAAACGCCCCTTCAGCAGGCCGAGCGAAACCGGCGCTCAGGAGGTCATGCGACATGGATGTCGCGAGAGCCCCGATGGGCTACAGGGACGTACCCTCGGGGCGGGCCTCCGTGGCGGGGGAATTCGCGAGGGTAGCCCGGCTCCATCGGGCCCGTATGTCGGGGCAAGCCTTTTTGGTTACTTTTGTGGCGACTGACAAAAGTGACTCGCCCGAGGGGGCGAAACAAGACGGTCGGGCAGACTCGGTGCGGCGCAGAAACACCCAAGCCAAGGCAACTGGGTTATTCCCCTTCGGGCCAGCGCAAGTATTGTTCGCGGCAATCACCAGGTTAAGGCCGGAGTGGGGCAAGCTTCGCGAGCCAAGCCATAACCCCAAATGAAAAATACCGTTTCCCCAGGCAGAGAAACGGCATCCTTTCTTAAGTGAACAGCATTACCGCAGCAGCGGGGCTTTTTCTTTGCCGGCCTTACGGCCGGATCGCGGACGGAGTCCGCTCCTACGGGGGAATGGCGTGGGTGGGGTGGCGTAGGAGCGGATCTCATCCGCGAATCGCGCCGGAACGTCCGGCTATCGCGGACAAGGTCCGCTCCTACAACGGTATTCCCCGTGGGAGCGGGCTCCGTCCGCAATGGCCCGGCCCCAGCCACGGTGCTGGCCGGGGCATGACAGCCTACGCCGGCTGCCGCTGCATCCCGCCCTTGTCCTGCCCGGCCTCGCGCTGCAGGCTCCAGTTCTGCAGGTGCTCGCGGCTCTGGCGGTAGGGCTTCAGGCCCATGCCCAGCAGCAGCACGCCGCCCAGCAGCGCCAGGCTGGTGACGATCAGCAGCGAGTAGCGCAGCGCCATGTCGTCGTGGAACACGAAG
Source organism: Pseudomonas sp. NBRC 100443 (assembly GCF_030268185.1). Lineage (NCBI taxonomy): Bacteria > Pseudomonadati > Pseudomonadota > Gammaproteobacteria > Pseudomonadales > Pseudomonadaceae > Pseudomonas > Pseudomonas sp. NBRC 100443. The sequence goes on along the minus strand of NZ_BSQE01000004.1, from coordinate 113,215 downwards.
TCGGTGACCAACGCCACCGCGGTGGGGCCCACGCCCAGGCCGAACAGGGTGACCACGAACAGATAGATGGCCGAGGCCTGGCCGCGCATGGAGTTGGGCATGATCTCCTGGATCGCCGCCGGCGCCACGCCGAAGGGCATGCTCAGGCAGAACACCGTGGGCGCCATCAGCAGGGCCACCAGGTTGGCGTCGTCCAGCAGCGGGAAGGTCACCGACAGCGGCAGCGCCAGGCAGGCCGCCAGCAGGCCCACGCGCATGTTGGCGTCGGTCCTGCCGCGCTTGGCCCAGCGGTCGGCCAGGCGCCCGCCGAAGACGATGCCCAGGCAGCCGAACACCGCCACTATGCTGCCGTACACCACGCCGACGTGGCCGGCGTCCCAGCCGTAGGTGCGGACGAAGAAGGTCGGCACCCAGGCGCCGCTGCCGTAGCTGGCGAAGGAGATGCAGGCGAAGCCGAAGTTGTGGCAGATCACCGTCTTGCGGTTGGCCCGCAGGTAGGCGCCGACCTCGCGCATCGGCACCTCGACGCCGGCGCCCACGCCGTGGCGCTGCGGCTCCTTCACCGCCAGCATCAGCAGGGTGAAGAGCACCCCGGCGGCGCCGAGAATGAGGAAGATCAGCTGCCAGGGGCGCACTTCGCCGAGCAGCGGCAGGTGCACGTCGCCCTGGGCCGAGGCGAACTTGATCACCAGCCCGCCGAGCAGGAAGGCCAGCCCGGAGCCTAGGTAGATGCCCATGGAATAGACGCTGATGGCGGTGGCCCGGCGCTGCGCCGGGAAGCTGTCGGCGATCAGCGAATAGGCCGCCGGCGACAACGCCGCCTCGCCCACGCCAACGCCAACGCGGAACAGCAGGAACTGCCAGTACTGCCGGGCCAGGCCGCAGGCCGCGGTCATGGCGCTCCAGATCAGCACGCCGACGGTGATCAGCCCGCGCCGGCTGCGGCTGTCGGCCATGCGCCCGAGGGGGATGCCGCAAAGGGTGTAGAAGAGCGCGAAGGACAGCCCCATGAGCAGGCTCATCTGGGTGTCGCTGATGGCCAGATCGCGGCGGATCGGCCCGACCAGCAGGTTGAGGATCTGCCGGTCGATGAACGACAGGACGTAGGCAACCATGAGGATCGCCACCGTGGACCAGGCCACGGCACTAGAGGGGTAGCCGTTGTTGTTATTGTGCATGCCGAACTCCTGTTCGCCGCCAACGCGGCCAGAGCGAAGGGGTGGAGTGCAGCTTAGGCAAGCGCAGGGGAAACTGGCGCGCACTATCAGGCTGCTGAATGCGAGTGGGGGCCTCTGGATGATAAGGCGGAGGGGGGGGGCGAACCGTGTTCACCGGTGACTTCTGTGTCTTGGTTTGGCTCCTTTCCCTCTCCCTAACCCTCTCCCTGAAGGGAGAGGGAACCGTTCGGCGTGGTCTGGTTTTCCCGAGTCAGCCGGCTAGCGCAGAGATTGCCGGCTGGAGCCAATTCCTCTCTCGGCACGGCCTGGCCCCCTCTCCCTTCAGGGAGAGGGCTGGGGAGAGGGAGCGGAGTCAATCTGTCGCACCTCGACAACCGGGAGGCGCCATTCGCGAGCAAGCTCGCTCCTACGAAAAGCCCCTCAACGCTCCTACCCTAAGCCGGCGTCAAACACTCCGGCCCATCGCAAGCCGGATCATTGACTATGCTCGCCAACGCCTGCTCCCGCAGCCGCACCTGCGGCCGCGCCAGCAGGCTCAGCAACTTGGGCAGCGGCGTCTCGTCCCCCAGCCAGAGGGCCCTGTCCTCCTCGCTCTCCAGCAGCAACGGGCGGCGCAGCGGTCCGGCCGCCTGGGTCACCAGGGCCAGGCTCAGCCAGGTGTGGCCGTCCACCGGGTAGGCCTCCCAGACTGCGGCGAAATAGCTCAGGCCGCTGGCGCCGGCCACCCAGTAGGGCCGCTTGCGCACCCCGCGCCATTCGTAGAAACCGTTGGCCGGCACCAGGCAGCGGCGGCGGGCGAAGGCTTCGCGGAACATCGGCTGCTCGTGCAGCGTCTCGGCGCGGGCGTGGGCCGGGGTGCGCGACAGGTCGGTGAGCCAGGCCGGGGTCAGGCCCCAGCGCGCCAGGTCGGCGCGGCGCACGCCGGCCTCCTCGCGCAGCATCAGCAGCTGCGCGCCGGGGGCGAGGTTCCAGTGCGGCGGGTGGTCCTTGGGAAAGCCCGGCAGCTCGGCGAGCTCGCGGGTCCAGCGGAACAGGGCAAAGCGGGCGGTCATCGGCGCTCCAGCGCGGCCTCAACAGAGCAGCACGCCGCTGGCCGGGCCGAACTCGTCGGCCGGGCCGGGCAACGGCTGCGCGGCATTGTACGCCTGGATCAGCTCCCGCGCCTGTTGCGCCGCATCGTCGTCGACCCACAGGTGCAGCAGCCCGTGCAGCGGCAGCTCGCCGATGCCACCGAGCAGGTGGCGGCCGCCGAGGTGGCAATCGATGCCCTCGCTGGCCAGCATGCCGGCCAGCAACTCGGCCTCGGCCAGGTCGGCCGGTTCGTAGACTCGCTGCATCAGTCGTCCTCCCGGTGAACCTCCAGCGTCCACTGGGCGCCGTCGGTGTACAGCTGGAACAGGATGGGCCGGCAACACACCGGACAATCTTCATAGTAGCTCTGGTCGCCGCCGGAGAGGTCTAGCACGGCCTCGACCGCTTCCCCGCAATAGGGGCAGCGGTAAGCCTGGGTCTCGAGCATCTGAAGGTCCCCTGTGACTTCCGTTATACTCCCGCGGTCTTTTTATCCGGCCAGGCCCGCGGGCATGGTCGGTTTTCCGGGGGAGAGGCCCGCGCCAGACGCGTGCCGTGCCAGTTACACCCATGAACAAGAGAGCATGATGGGCGAGTTCGAAGCCATCCGACCGTACAACGACGCCGAAGTCCCGGCCGTTCTCCAGCGCCTGCTGAGCGACGACGCCTTCCTGGGTATTCTGGCGCGTTATCGTTATCCGCGCCTGTCGCGCCCCTTCGGCTGGCTGCTGCGCCCGCTGATCGCCCACCGCCTGGCCCGCGAGGTCACCGGCATCCGCAGCGTGGTGGAACTGCAGGACAAGTGCGAGCCCTACGTCGACCGCACCATCGAGCACGCCACCGACGGCGTCACCTACTCCGGGCTGGACAACCTCAAGAGCGGCCGCGCCTACCTGTTCATCGCCAACCACCGCGACATCGTGATGGACCCGGCGTTCTGCAACTACGCCATCTACCACGCCAAGCTGCCGACGCCGCGCATCGCCATCGGCGACAACCTGCTGCAGCGGCCCTTCGTCAGCGACCTGATGCGCCTGAACAAGAGTTTCATCGTGCACCGCTCGATCAGCGGCCGGCGCGAGAAACTGGCGGCCTATACCACCCTCTCGGCCTACATCAACCACTCGATCCGCCACGACGGCGAGTCGGTGTGGATCGCCCAGGCCGAGGGCCGCGCCAAGGACGGTGACGACCGCACCGACTCGGCGATCCTCAAGATGTTCCACATGAGCCGCAAGGACGAGCCCTTCGCCGAGGTGGTCCGCGAGCTGCACCTGATCCCGGTGTCGATCAGCTACGAATACGACCCCTGCGACGCCGCCAAGGCCCGCGAGCTGTACACCCGCGCCACTACCGGCGAGTACCGCAAGGCGCCGGGCGAGGACGACGCCAGCATCGCCCAGGGCATCACCGGCTACAAAGGCCGCGTGCAGATCAACTTCGGCGCCGAGATGGACGGCGACTACGCCGACGCCAAGCAGTTGGCCGCCGCCCTGGACCGGCAGATCCTCGGCAACTACCGGCTGTTCCCGGTGCACTACCTGGCCTACGAGATGTCCGAGCTGCGCGACCCGGCCCTGGCCGTGCCCGGCGCCGAGAGCCTGTTCGGCGCCGAGGAACTGCGCCGGGCCCGCGAGCAGTGGCAGCAGCGCCTGCAGGCCTGCCCGCCGGAGCACCGCCCCTACCTGGTCCTGCAGTACGCCAACCCGGTGCTGAACCAATACCGGCTCAAGCAGGCCTGAGCCACCGCATGAACGAAAAGGGCGCCCATGGGCGCCCTTTTGCATCGTGACGGTGCGTTTTCAGCCCGGCAGGTGCGTGCTGTACTGGCTCAGCGCGACGGCCAGGGCCAGGCAGGCGAAGCCGAAGAGGTAGAAGAAGCGGTTGATCTTCGCCGTCGACGGCTCGGCCTCGGCCAGCGGCGCGGCCACGCCCTCGCCACCGGCGACCAGGCGTTGCAGGGCTTGGCGCTCGCGCCGGCGGGTGGCCAGCAGCAGCCAGGCGCCGGCCAGGGCGAAGAACAATGCCAGGTCGTTGAGAACCCGGGCGGGATGGGCCTGGAACAGATTCCAGAGCGCCTGCAGCGACATCACGACCTCCACACTTCAGGACTGCACGCCCGGAAGCCAGAAAGCGCCAAGGCCGAGTTCTGTACGAAGCGACGAACCGCAGCGGGTGCGTCACAGGACTGAAAGAAAGACGCCCGATTGTATCTGTCAGGAGGAAGGCACAGCCAGTTCGGTCGTCTTATTCACGACGAACGTCAGCCTTATCGAGAAGGGTTCTAAGCCTTTTCCGACACCTGGCACGTGACTGGCTAGTCACCTTTCGCCATCCGGTATCCCGCCTAGGAGATTCGCCATGCTCGAAATCGTACCCCACGAAAGCGCCTACCTGATCGAACACCTGGATGAAATCGAAGCCGTGGTCACCGACCTCTCCTTCAACGTCCAGGACGACCACTGGCTGGTGTACTGCCAGGCCTGCGGCCACGAACACCTGGACCTGCCGGAAGCCGACGAGCGCCAGCCGGCCTACGAGACCGACCCGTTCCGCCAGGCCGCCGCCTGAATTCCCGCGACCATGAACGAAAAAGCCCGGCACTCGCCGGGCTTTTTCATTCGCGCCAGTATGATCAGCGCTGGTTCAGCGTCTGCCCGATGGTCGGGTCCTTGAACACGCGGTCCAGGGCATCGCTGAGCACGTCGCTGACCAGCTTGGTGTTGGTCTGCTGGTTCGGCGCCATGCCGAAGCGCTGGTTCAGGCTGGAGCCGTAGCGACCGTTGTAGCGGCGCCCGCCGGCCTGCACGTCGACGCGGAAGGTCGCGCCTATGGTGGCCTCGGTGACGTAGATGCCGTCCTTGGGCGACTGGTACTTCAGCTCGGCCAGGGTGAGGGTCAGGGTCGGGGCGTTATAGGCGTTCGGCGAAGGGGTGAAGCCGAGCAGGCGCACCGCCGCCTCGGTCTGCGCCTGCAGCTTGGGAATCACGTCCTGGCTGCGCACGGTGACCGCGCTGGTCTCCGAGTAGAGGCCGCCACGGGTGCCCAGCTCGGTGCTCTGGCGGCCGTCGACCACCTTCACCACCACCGGCTGGCCCTGGCCGACGGCGACCGGCTGGCCCTTGAATACCGGGTCCGGGTTCAGTTGTTGCGGGCTGAGGGCACAGCCGGACAAGGCCAGGGTGCCGGCGGCGATCAGACTGAGCAACAGACGCTGCAACATGTTCGTGTCTCCATGGGTTGGGCTCGGAACGGCGGGCAGTATACCGGCCGTCGGAGCGCCCTGATAGCGCTCTGCAGCTTGGACGCTGGCACTTTGTTACAGGTTCCTTGGCGGTGACATGCGCAAGGACATAGCGCACCATATTGGTGCAAAAATAGGAAATACGGTGACTGGAACTCGGAAAAAAGTCTAAGTCCGAGGGCTTTTTTTGCTTTTCGTCGTTATAATCGCCCCCCGATTATAAGGACGCCTCCTGATCGGGTCCCACAGCACGACAGCCTTGCGCCCGTCGGCCTGTCACACCCTCCTAGAGAGTCGCCAATTGCGCCGTGGCCACCGGTCCCGCGCTTTGTACCGATCGTTGCGACGACACTTTCAGGCAAGGATTGCCGCGAGTCCCCTCCGTACCGAGTCCGGACCCGCCCGCAGCGACGACCCCCTTTGAGCTTCACGTCTCCATAAGAGCGTGATTTGAAGGTTTTTCACTACTTCACGAGAGTGTGGCGAGCGAGAATGGCGAACGAACACGAAGCGTTGGATGTGCTGCTGGTTGGCGCCGGCATCATGAGCGCAACCCTGGCGACCCTGTTGAAGGAAGTCGAACCCGGCACCCGCCTGGAGATCGTCGAACTGCAGGAGTCCGGAGCCATCGAGAGCTCCAACCCCTGGAACAACGCCGGCACCGGCCACGCCGGCCTCTGCGAGCTGAACTACACGCCGCAGGCAGCCGATGGCTCCATCGACATCAAGAAAGCGGTGCAGATCAACGCCCAGTTCGAGGTGTCCAAGCAGTTCTGGGCGCACCTGGTGGACAAGGAAGGCTTCGGCAATCCGCGCAACTTCATCAACCCGGTGCCGCACCTGAGCTTCGTCCGTGGCAAGGACGTGCCCTTCCTGAAGAAGCGCTTCGAGACGCTGAGCCAGCACCACGCCTTCGAGTCCATGGTCTACACCGAGGACCGCGAGCAGTTGGGCCAGTGGGCGCCGCTGACCATCCCCGGCCGCCCGGCCGACGAGCAGGTCGCCGCCACCCGCGTCGAGCATGGCACCGACGTCAACTTCGGCGCCCTGACCAACCAGCTGCTGGCCCGCCTGGGCAAGCAGGACGGCGCGAAGGTCAGCTACTTCCAGAAGGTCGTGGGCCTTGAGCGCGACGGCCAGGACTGGATCGTCGACATCAAGAACACCCAGAACGGCCAGTCGCGCAAGATCCGCGCGAAGTTCGTCTTCCTCGGCGCCGGCGGCGGCGCGCTGCCGCTGCTGCAGATGTCCGGCATCCCGGAAAGCAAGGGCTTCGGCGGCTTCCCGGTGAGCGGCCAGTGGCTGCGCTGCGACAACCCCGAGGTGGTCAAGCAGCACCAGGCCAAGGTCTACAGCCAGGCCGAGGTCGGCGCCCCGCCGATGTCCGTGCCGCACCTGGACACCCGCGTGGTCGATGGCAGGAAGTCCCTGCTGTTCGGGCCCTACGCCGGCTTCTCCACCAAGTTCCTGCGCCACGGCTCCTTCCTCGACCTGCCGCTGTCGGTGCGCGGCAGCAACCTGATGCCGATGCTGGCGGTCGCCCGCGACAACATGGACCTGACCCGCTACCTGGTGCGCGAAGTCATGCAGTCCATGGACCAGCGCCTGGAAAGCCTGCGCAAGTTCTACCCGCTGGCCAACCCGGCCGACTGGCGCCTGGAAACCGCCGGCCAGCGTGTGCAGATCATCAAGAAGGACGCCAAGAAAGGCGGCATCCTGCAGTTCGGCACCGAGCTTGTGGCCTCCGAGGACGGCACCATCGCCGCCCTGCTGGGCGCCTCCCCGGGCGCGTCGGTCACCGTATCGATCATGCTCGGCCTGCTGGAGCGCTGCTTCCCGCAGCAGTACAAGTCCGAAGCCTGGGGCGCCAAGCTCAAGGAAATCTTCCCGGCCCGCGAGAAGCAGCTGGAGACCGATGCCTCGGCGTACCGCGAGATCAACGCCTACACCTGGCAGAAGCTGCAGCTGGATCAGTGATCCAGCGCCAGCGCAAAAGGCCCGCCATTCGGCGGGCCTTTTCGTTTGTGCAGCCTTCGCTTCAGCGGGCGCTGATCATCCAGCCGACGCCGAAGCGGTCGTGGAGCATGCCGAAGCGCTGCGCCCAGAAGGTCTTCTCCAGCGGCATGTCCACCTGCCCCTCCTCGGCCAGCGCGGCGAAAGCCTTCTCGGCGGCGGCCACGCTGTGCAGGGCCAGGTGCAGCGAAAAGCCATTGAACGGCGCCTCGTGCTCGCCGCGGCCGTCGGACATCAGCACCTCGGTCTGGCCGATCTGCAGGCTGGCATGCATGACCTTCTCGCACCAACCGTCGGGCACCTGCAGCGGCCCCGGTGCCTCCTCGTAGCGCATCAGCGCGTTGAGCTGCGCGCCGAGGGCCTGCTGGTAGAAGGCGATGGCTTCGTCGCACTGGCCGTGGAAGAACAGATAGGGCTGTACATGCATGTCGGCGTCCTCACCTTGTCGTTGTTCTACCTGCAAGTCTAGGCGGGGGGCGGGGGATCTGCGCCGATGCGCTCTTCGTAGGATGGGTTGAGCTTGCGAAACCCATGCGGCCATGGCGATGGGTATCGCTTCGCTCCACCCATCCTACGGGGCCAGGCATCAGGCACGAAAAAGCCCGCACACGGCGGGCTTCTTCACGGCGAGATCGATCAGCCGCGGGCGGCTTCGATCACCTCGATGTAGGGCTCGGCCTGGCGCTGGTCGCGGATCAGCGCGACGAAGTCCTCGCCCTTGGCGTTCTTCGCGCCGAGGTCGTAACCGGCCTCGACGAAGAACTTCACGAAGCGCTCGAAATCGTCGATGCGCAGGCCGCGGTAGGCCTTGATCAGCTTGTGCAGCGACGGCGGGGTGTCGTCGGCCGGTTCGACCTCGAGGAACAGCTTGATCGACTCGTCGCCGATCTCTTCGCCAATCACCTGCTTCTTGTCTTTACGCATCGCTCACTTCTCTCTACGGCACCAGTCGACGGCCCGGCCGTCATCAAAGGCGGGCAGTGTAACCCCGCGGCGGGCGCCGGCTCAACGCAGGCGCACGGCGCCGCTGTGCAGGTCGGCCCAGACGTGGCCGTTGGGATAGCTGAGGAACTGGCAGAACACCGGGCCATGGCGCAGCAGGTCGAGCAGCTGGGTATAGGACGCTGCCGGGTAGGACAGGCTCAGGGTGCGGCTGGCGGCGTCGTAGCTGGGCTTCTTCAGGCTCTTGCCCTCGCTGTCGAAGCTGATCAGCACCTGGGTCACGGCGCCGCCCTTGTTCAGCGGCTTGCCCTTCAGGCGCAGCAGCGCCGGGGTGGTGATCGGGATCGGCTGCTGGTTGGACTGGCGCTGGTTGCCCAGCACCACGCTGTATTCGGTGACCTGCAGCAGTTGCTGCTGCTCCGGCGCCTCGCCGCGCAGGTTGTTGTCGTCCGGCGGCAGGAACTGGGCATGGGCCACCGGCGCAGCGGCGGCGAACAGCGGCCCGGAGAAGGCCAGGAAGGCAAGGCAGAACAGGTGGCGCAACGTCATCGTGAACCCCGCGGGAAAACTCGTCCGGCACTCTAGCACGGGCCCGGCGGCACTCGTACAGGTACGTGGTGGGGGCTTTCACGCATCGATAAGATTCGATGCATTCGCTCGCTCACATGCCGCCAGACGGAGGCAGAGGCCCCATGCTGCACAACGTTTACGAGCTCGACCTGCGCCCGCTGCTCGCCGAACGGCTCGGCTACGGCATCGAGCACAGCCCGCTGCTGCGCGACGATGCGGGCCACAACCAGGCCCTGCAGGCGCTGGTGGAGGACCTTTGCGCCGTGCATGGCGTGTCCCTGCCCTAGCCTTTAAACACGCTCAGGAATCCGGCTATCGCGGACAAAGTCCGCTACGTTGCAGGCGAGCTCGGCGCAGCCTGCAAGACGGGCGTAGGCGCTATGCGCCCTACATTGCTATGCCCTCCGGCAAACACAGAACCCCCGTAGGATGGTGTTGAGCGAAGCGATACCCATCACCATGGCCCGATGAGTATCGCAAGCTCAACCCATCCTACGAAGAGCATCTCGGCGCAGCCTGCAAGACCGTGCTTCCTACGATGTGTCAGCGCGGCGCGGTGATGTGCTTGATGCCGAGGAACGCCGACAGCCCCCGGCCCCCAGCTCGCGCCCTATGCCGCTGGCCTTGCCGCCGCCCCAGGAGGTCTGCGGGAACACCACCTGCGGCGAAAAGCCTCGCACTCAGGCGGGGAACTGCGCCCGCATCCAGGCCAGATATTCAGCCGCGCCAGGCTCGCCCTCGCGCGGGGCCCAGGCGCCGCGTTCGTCGTCGGCCAGGGCCTGGTAGGGGCCGGCCTTGCACTCGAAGATCAGGCTGTCCGGCGCCAGCGCCACCAGGGCGTGGAAGGTGCCCGGCGGCAGGTCCACGCCGGGGCAGTCGCCTTCGGGCGACAGCTCGCGGGTGGCGAGCAGTTCGCCGGCCTCGGAGAAGATCAGCAGGCCCAGGCGTCCCTTGAGCACGATGATGCTCTCGGCCTTGTCGGGGCTGCGGTGGCAGTGCGGCTGCACGTAGGTGTCCGGCTGCAGCGCATTGAGCAGGCGATGGCAGGGCTCCTCCATCGCATGCAGGTTGTGGTGCTGGCGGCGGCGCGGGCTGGCGGCCGCCTGACCGGCCAGCCCGGCGAACAGGGCCTGGTCGAGGAAACGCGGCCCGGCCACGGCTCAGAGGCCCTTGACGGCGAAGATGCCCGGGGCGTTGCGCCAGTAGCCTTTGTAGTCCATGCCGTAGCCGAAGATGTAGCGGTCCACGCAGGACAGGCCGACGTAGTTGGCCTTCAGGTCCGGGCGCGCCTTGCGGTCGTGGTCCTTGTCGATCAGCACCGCGGTGTGCACTTCGCGGGCGCCGGCGTGGCGGCAGAAGTCGATGATCGCCGAGAGGGTGTGCCCTTCGTCGAGAATGTCGTCGACGATCAGCACGTCGCGGTCGATGAAGGAGATTTCCGGCTTGGCCTTCCAGAACAGCTCGCCGCCGGTGGTCTCGTTGCGGTAGCGGGTGGCGTGCAGGTAGGACAGCTCCAGCGGGAAGTCCAGCTTCGGCAGTAGCTTGCCGGAGAAGATCAGCCCGCCGTTCATCACGCAGAACACCACCGGGTTGCGCTCGGCCAGGTCCGCGTTGATCGCCTGGGCGACGCGACCGATGGCGGCGTCCACTTCGGCGTCGTTGTACAGGCAATCGGCTTCGGCCATGACTTGGCGGATGTGCGCGAGATCGACGGACATTGGCGGGCTCTCCCGGAAAAAGTGCGCAAAGGTACCCATCCCTCTGCCCTGGAGCAAGTACCGGCGGACGAAAGTCGCCGACAATCCCGCGCCAGGCCAGGCGGGTTCCGGCAGTAGGCGGCCGGCGGCTATTTGTCGCGCACCGACTGCCAACTGCCCCTAAGATGCTTTACGCTACCGCAATTTTTTGCCAGCCCTCTCCCGGAGACCCCGTCCATGCCCGTGCACGAGATTCGCCATCCCCTGATCCGCCACAAGATCGGACTGATGCGCCGCCACGATATCAGCACCAAGAATTTCCGCGAGCTGGCCCAGGAAGTGGGCGCCCTGCTGACCTACGAGGCGACCGCCGACCTGCCGCTGGAGAACTACGAGATCCCCGGCTGGGCCGGCTCGGTGCAGGTGGAGAAGATCGCCGGCAAGAAGATCACCGTGGTGCCCATCCTGCGCGCCGGCATCGGCATGCTCGACGGCGTGCTCAGCCTGATCCCCGGGGCCAAGGTCAGCGCCGTGGGCGTGGCGCGCAACGAAGAGACGCTGCAGGCGCACACCTACCTGGAGAAGCTGGCGCCGGACATCGCCGAGCGCCGCTCGCTGATCATCGACCCGATGCTGGCCACCGGCGGCTCCATGGTCGCCACCATCGACCTGCTGAAGAAGGCCGGCTGCAAGGAAATCCGCGCCATGGTGCTGGTGGCCGCGCCCGAGGGCATCAAGGCGGTGGCCGAGGCGCACCCGGACGTCATCATCTATACCGCCTCGATCGACCAGGGGCTGAACGAAAACGGCTACATCATCCCCGGCCTGGGCGATGCCGGCGACAAGATCTTCGGCACCAAGCAGAAGGAAAACTGATCCATGGCCGATGAATTCAACGACCCGCTGTGGCGCCAGGTCATCGCCGGCGCGCAGATGCTCTTCGTCGCCTTCGGCGCCCTGGTGCTGATGCCGCTGATCACCGGCCTGGACCCGAACGTGGCGCTGTTCACCGCCGGCTTCGGCACCCTCATGTTCCAGCTGGTGACCGGGCGCCAGGTGCCGGTGTTCCTGGCCTCCAGCTTCGCCTTCATCACTCCGATCATCCTCGCCAAGGGCCAGTTCGGCCTGGCCGCGACCATGGGCGGGGTGGTCGCCGCCGGCTTCGTCTACACCTTCCTGGGCCTGGCGGTGAAGATCAAGGGCACCGGCTTCATCGACCGCCTGCTGCCGCCGGTGGTGATCGGCCCGGTGATCATCTCCATCGGCCTGGCCATGGCCCCCATCGCCGCCAACATGGCCATGGGCAAGGCCGGCGACGGCACCGAGCTGATCCCCTACCGCACCGCCATGCTGATCTCCATGCCGGCGCTGATCACCACCCTGATAGTCGCGGTGTTCGGCAAGGGCATGCTGCGCCTGGTGCCGATCATCAGCGGCGTGCTGGTGGGCTACGCGCTGTCGTTCATGTTCGGTGTGGTCGACGTGGCCAAGATCGTCGCCGCGCCCTGGCTGGAGCTGCCGAAGTTCACCGCGCCGGAATTCAACTGGCAGGCCATCCTGTTCATCGTCCCGGTGGCCCTGGCCCCGGCCATCGAGCACATCGGCGGGGTGATCGCCGTGGGCGGGGTGACCGGCAAGAACTACCTGAAGACCCCGGGCCTGCACCGCACCCTGCTGGGCGACGGCATCGCCACCTCCGCCGCCGGCCTGTTCGGCGGCCCGCCGAACACCACCTACGCCGAAGTCACCGGTGCGGTGATGCTGACCAAGAACTACAACCCGAAGATCATGACCTGGGCGGCGGCGTTCGCCATCGGCCTGGCCTTCGTCGGCAAGTTCGGCGCCATCCTGCAGAGCATCCCGGTGCCGGTGATGGGCGGCATCCTCTGCCTGCTGTTCGGCACCATCGCCTCGGTGGGCATGAACACCCTGATCCGCCACAAGGTCGACCTGTCCCAGGCGCGCAACCTGTGCATCGTCTCGGTGACACTGGTGTTCGGCATCGGCGGCGTGCTGATCGGCTCGGGCACCGGCCCGGACGACTTCGGCCTGAAGGGCATCGCCCTGTGCGCCATCGTCGCCATCGTCCTGAACCTGATCCTGCCCGGCGAGGAAGGCTGGCAGAACAAGGCGCTGGAGGAAGGCGCCAAGGAAACCGAACACCCGTGAGCCCCGGATGCCCCGGACCGACGAAAGGACCGGGGCGCCACTGCCGAGGCTGCCGTAGACTCCCCTCAGCGACTGCGAACGCCTGCCCGAAGCGGTAGTCCACAGAAGAGGGAAGCGCACAGTCCCGGAGGTAACCGTCATTTTCGTCTGCCGCAACATCCTGCGCCCCGACCCGAACGGAGCGCGCCCCACTCGCCGCGAGGCCCGGCCATGAGCCGCGCCTGGTGGCTGCTGATCGCCCTGCTCGGCGCCTCGCTGGTGCCGCTGGTGCTGGGTGGCCGGCCGATGCTCGAGCAACTGGCGAGCTTCCCGCTGGACAACCTGCTGCTGTTGCTCGGCATGATCCTGCTGTGCTGGCTGATCAACGCCCAGAAGCTGCGCGTGCTGCTGGCCGGCCGCGCCGGGCCGCTGAGCCAGCGGCAGTCGATCGGCATCATCATGGCCTCGGAATTCGCCTTCTACGCCACCCCCGGCGGCAGCGGCGCGCCGCTGACGCTGATGGCCCTGCTGGCCCGCCGCGGCCTGCGCCCGGCGCAGAGCAGCGCGATCTTCGCCGTCGACCAGTTGAGCGACCTGCTGTTCTTCCTCAGCGCCCTGCTGGTGGTGCTGTGCTACACGCTGTCCCACAGCCTGAGCCCGAACCTGGAATCCTCGCTGCTGGTCAGCGCCGTGCTGCTGGGCGGCATCCTGTTCGGCGTGGTGCTGCTGGCGCGCTTCCAGCGCCGTGTGATCCGCGCCAACGGCCGCCTGCTGGCGCGCCTGGGCGTCAAGCCGCGGCGGCGCCTGCACTGGGCGCGCAAGCTGCTGCACTTCCGCGACAGCATCGCCACCAGCCTCAAGCAGCCGCGCAGGCGCCTGGCGCTGGTGTTCCTGCTCACCAGCAGCCACTGGCTGCTGCGCTTCTCGGTGCTCTACCTGATCCTCCAGGCCATGGGCGTGGAGCTGCATTGGGCCTGGACCTTCCTGATCCAGCTGCTGTCCCTGGCCGCCGGCCTGGCCACCCTGCTGCCGGGCGGCGCCGGCGGCACCGAGCTGACCTCGCTGGCGATGCTCAGCCCGCTGGTGGGCAAGCCGACCGCGGCCGCGGCCATCCTGGTCTGGCGGGTGGTGACCTACTACTTCTACCTGGTGGCGGGCGCGCCGGTGTTCGCCATCATGGCCGGACGCCCGCTGCTGCGCCGCCTGATCGGCCTGCGCAACCGCGACGCCTAGCGCCGGCCCTGCCGGCGATTTCGCGCGCAGGGCGCGCTCCTACAGGGGAATGGCGCGGATGGGAAGGTGTAGGAGCGGACCTTGTCCGCGATAGCCGGAACCACCGGCGCGTTTCGCGGATAAGATCCGCTCCTACACCGTCCGGCAAACCCATCGCCATGGTCCGATGGGTATCGCAAGCTCAACCCATCCTACGAAAAGCACCTCGGCGCAGTCGGCAAGACAGTTGCGCCTACCGCACAGGCAGGCACGGCTCGTTCCCACGAAAAGCCGGGGTATCCCGCTGCCCCCTTACGGCACCAACACCGCCGCGCCCTGAAAACGCCCGTGGCGCAGATCGTCCAGAGCCTGGTTGGCCTGCTCCAGCGGGTAGCACTGCACCTCGGTGCGCACCCCGGCCCGGGCGGCGACGGGGAAGAACTCCAGGCCGTCGCGGCGGGTCAGGTTGGCCACCGAAACCAGCTCACGCTCCCCCCACAGGATCGAATACGGGAAGCTCGGAATGTCGCTCATGTGGATGCCGGCGCACACCACCCGGCCACCCTTGCGCACGGCACGCAACGCGGCGGGCACCAGTTCGCCGGCCGGGGCGTAGATGATCGCCGCGTCCAGCGGCTGCGGCGGCGCCTGGTCGGACGGCCCGGCCCAGACGGCGCCCAGCGAGCGGGCGAAAGCCTCGGCGGCGTAGTCGCCGGGACGGCTGAAGGCATAGACCTCGCGCCCCTGCCAGCGCGCCACCTGCAACACGATATGCGCCGCTGCGCCGAAGCCGTAGAGGCCCAGGCGCCGGCCGTCGCCGGCCTTGACCAGCGAGCGCCAGCCGATCAGCCCGGCGCAGAGCAACGGCGCCAGCTCGGCGTCGTCGCCCGCCTCGCCCAGGGCGAAGGTGAAGCGCGCATCGGCCACCACGTACTCGGCATAGCCTCCCGGCCGGGTGTAGCCGGTGAACTGCGGCGCGTCGCAGAGGTTTTCCTGGTCGCGGGTACAGGGCGGACAGTGACCGCAGGTATGCCCCAGCCAGGGCACGCCGACCCGCTGGCCCAGGGTGAAACCCTCGACGCCTGCGCCCAGGGCATCGACGTAACCGACGATCTCGTGCCCGGGGATCACCGGCAGGGGCACCGCCGGCAGCTCGCCGTCGACCACGTGCAGGTCGGTACGGCACACCCCGCAGGCCGCCACGCGCACGCGCAGCTCAGCCGGGCCGGGTTGCGGCACGGGCAGCTCGCGCAGTCGCAGCGGCTGGCCCACCTGTTCGAGCAGCATGGCGCGCATAGGTCACCTCCACACGGGCGAATCGGCTAGGGTTTCTTCGGCGGCGCCTCGGGGCGCGGCCCGTCGTCCTGCAGTTCGCGCCAGAGTTCGGCGGCGCCGGGGAACTCGGTGCCGTCCTCCTCGCTCAGCGCATCGATGTCGTAGCGGCTGGTACAGCCCTCGCCCAGGGTGGGCGGCGGGGTGGCTGTGCCGGGGGCTTTCTCGTCGGACATGGCCGGGCTCTCCTGCAATGCGGGTTCGCCCGGCCGACGCGGCTCAGGGCCTGTTTACGATCTCGCGAGCTAGAGCAGAACAAGGCAGAAACAGGCGAGAGAGCGCAGTTTAGTCCGCTAAATGAGCATCGCTCGCCTGTTTTTAACGCCGTTATGCCGACGCGCAGCAGATCGTGGACAGGTCCTCAGTCGAACACCACGGTCTTGTTATCGTGCACCAGCACGCGGTCTTCCAGGTGATAGCGCAAACCGCGCGCCAGCACCATCTTTTCCACGTCCTTGCCCAGGCGCACCATTTCCTCGACGTTGTCGCGGTGGCTGACGCGCACCACGTCCTGCTCGATGATCGGGCCGGCGTCCAGTTCCTCGGTGACGTAGTGGCAGGTCGCCCCGATCAGCTTCACGCCGCGCAGCGAAGCCTGGTGGTAGGGCTTGGCGCCGATGAACGAGGGCAGGAAGCTGTGGTGGATGTTGATCACCTGGTGGCGGTACTTCTGGCACAGGTCCGGCGGCAGGATTTGCATGTAGCGCGCCAGCACCACGTTGTCGGCCTGGTGCTCGTCGATCAGCCGCGACACCTCGTCGAAGGCCGGCTGCTTGTTCTTCGCATCCACCGGCACGTGGAAGTAGGGGATGCCGTGCCATTCGACCATGCTGCGCAGGTCGTCGTGGTTGGCGATCACGCAGGGGATCTCGCAGTCCAGCTCGCCGCTGTGCCAGCGGTGCAGCAGGTCGGCCAGGCAGTGCGACTCGCGGCTGGCCATCAGCACCACGCGCTTCTTCACCGCCGAGTCGGTGATGCGCCAAACCATGTTGAACTCGCGGGCGATGGGGGCGAAGGCCTGGCGGAACCCGTCGAGGTCGAACGGCAGGGAGTCGGCGCGAATCTCGTGCCGCATGAAGAACCAGCCGTTGTCGTTGTCGGAGTGATGACTGGCCTCGGTGATCCAGCCGTTGTAAGTGGCCAGGAAATTACTCACCTTGGCGACGATGCCGACCCCGTCGGGACAGGCGATCACCAGTCGGAAAGTGCGCATGGGTGTGGCTCCAGATACTTCGCGAAGGCCGCCATTCTAGCGGCTGCCCGGGAAAACCGCGACCGCCGCCAAGGGACATTCGGACAGGTCCTGATTTAAGTGCGCGGACAATACGTCTATCGAAGCAACTTAAATATTACGTTAAGTAGCCAGAAAACTTTATCCAATGGTTTACTCGAACAAATCGGCTGACTATTATTGGGAGTACTAATATTCCAGCAACGCTTGACCTCAAGACAAGGTACGCCGACATGTCACTGATCAATGAGTACCGCGCCACCGAAGAAGCCATCAAGGAACTTCAAGAGCGCCTCAAGTCCCTGGAAAAGGACGACAAGCTGAAGAAGGAACTGGAGTTCGAAGAGAAACTCCGCACGCTCATGGGCAGCTATGGCAAGTCCCTGCGCGACATCCTCGCGCTGCTCGATCCGGACGCCAAACTGAGCAAGGCCCCGCGTGCCGCCAAGGCCACCGGCAGCAAGCGCGCGCGCAAGGTCAAGCAATACAAGAACCCGCATAACGGCGAAGTCATCGAAACCAAGGGCGGCAACCACAAGACGCTCAAGGAATGGAAGGCCAAGTGGGGCGCCGACACCGTCGAGAGCTGGGCCACCCTGCTGGGCTGAGCCCGCCCCGCCGCGTCACGCGCATTGCGAAAACGCCAGCTTCGGCTGGCGTTTTTTATTGCCCGCGAAGAACTCGCGGAACACTAAAGGCAATAACGCTGACGCAAGGCCGCGGCATATGCCTGCCACTCCTGCAGCAATGCCCTGCCCTGCAGCCCAGTATTTTCGAGCTGTTCGGCCAGAGCCACTTCGAAGTTCGCGAGGGTATTGGGCGCGCCGTACTCGTCGAGCATCAGCCGGCAACGGCAGAACTCCCGCCATTGTTCCTGCTCGGCCGTAGACAAAGTTTCCGGAAAATTCCGCGCGCGATAACGGAACAGAAGTTCCACCAGGCGCGGATCGTCGAATGGCCATTGTTCTCGTCCCAGGCGCACGGGGTCCGCCTGGCGTACCTGTTCGCAGAGCCGCCGGTCACGGTCGCCGATAAAACCGTCATATAGCTGCTGTTCCGGATCGGCGACGCCGGGGAAGTTCTCTTGTTCATATATCGCGGCCAGCTTGTCCTGCCACTGCGGCTTGCCTTCGACCAGCACCTGCGCGCGCGCCTGCCAGGCCGCCAGGTCGATGCCCAGGCGCGCCTGGTCCTGCTCGCGCAGCACAGCCAGCGGCGCCAGCACCGGGCAGCGGTTGACGTGCACCAGCTTCAGCGGCACCGGCAGCTCGCCCTCGCCCAGTTCCTCGCGGCGGGTGTACAGGCGCTGGCGCAGGGCCTCGGCATCCAGCTCCAGCAACGGCGCCGGGTCCAGCCCCAGGTCGCAGACGATCAGGGCGTTGCGGTTGCGCGGATGCCACGCCAGCGGCAGCACCAGCGACAGGAAGCTGCGCGCCGCCGAGAAGCGCCCGGACACGTGCACCAGCGGCTTGAGCAGCTGCACCTGGTCGAGCACCGCGTGCTTGCCGCGCAGGCGGTAGAGGAAGTCGTAGAGCTTGGGCTGGCGCTGGCGGAGCAGCCGGGCCATGGCGATGGTCGCGCGCACGTCGGACAGCGCGTCGTGAGCCTGGCCGTGCTCCAGGCCGTTGGCCTCGGTGAGGCGCTCCAGCTTCAGGGTGACCACGCCCTCATCGTTCAGCGGCCACTGGATGCCTTCCGGGCGCAGCGCGTAGGCGGTGCGCACCAGGTCGATGAGGTCCCAGCGGCTGTTGCCACCTTGCCATTCGCGGGCGTAGGGGTCGAAGAAGTTGCGGTAGAGGCTGTAGCGCGTGACTTCGTCGTCGAAGCGCAGGGTGTTGTAGCCGGCAACGCAGGTGCCCGGGCGCGACAGCTCGGCGTGCAGGCGGGTCATGAACTCGGCTTCGCCCAGGCCCTGCTCTTCCAGGCGCCGCGGGGTGATGCCGGTGATCAGACAGGCCGCCGGGTGCGGCAGGATGTCGTCGCTGGGGCGGCAATAGAAATTCAGCGGCGCCTCGATCTCGTTGAGCGCCTCGTCGGTGCGGATGCCGGCGACCTGCAACGGGCGGTCGCGGCGCGGGTCGATGCCGGTGGTCTCGTAGTCGTACCAGAAGATGCTGGCGGTCATGACGCTCTCCCTTGGCCTGGCCGGGCAGTCTACCATCCCCCTGCGGGCTGCCCGGAACCTCGGTATGGGTTATGGTGTAGGCGCGGTTTCTTTCACATCACCAGGGATTGGCTCATATGAACCAGGAATTCGAACAGAACCCCTACGCGACACCGGCCAGCCAGTTGCAGCAGCCAGCCTCGGGGCCGAGCGCCCCCGGCATCGAGGAGGCCCTGGCACGCGGCTATAACTTCAGCGTCGACGGGCTGATCAACGAGGCCTGGCGCCTCGTCAAAGGCAGCAAGGGCACCCTGATCGCCGGCGCCATCGTCTACTTTGTGGCGGTCAACCTGACCGGCTTCGTCCTGGGCTTCATCCTGTCTTTCGCCCACCTCGCCATGGGCGGTGCGGCGCCGCTCGGCAACGAGGCGCTGGAGGTCAGCGTCGGTGTCATCTCCAGTGCCCTCTGTTCCCCGCTACTGGTCGGGCTGAACATGATCGGCATCCGCCGCGCCGCCGGCCAGCCCACGACCATCAACGAAATCTTCGTCTACTTCAGCCGCTTCACACCGATCTTCCTGACCGCCCTGGCGGTGAGCGCACTGTTCTATCTGGGCATCCTGCTGCTGTTGCTGCCGGGCATCTACCTGGGGGTCGCCTACGCCCTGGCGGTTCCCCTGGTGGCCGAGCGCGGTCTATCGCCCTGGCAAGCCATGGAGGCCTCGCGCAAGGCCATCAGCCAGCACTGGTTCAAGGTCTTCGGGCTGTTCTTCACCCTCGGCCTCATGCTCCTGCTCAGCGCCATCCCCCTGGGCATCGGCCTGGTCTGGACGCTGCCGCTGGCCTTCATCGCCATCGGCGTGCTCTACCGCACCATCTTCGGCGTCTTGCCGCCGGCCAACTGAGAAACAGCCCGGAATTGCCCGCCGCCCTGGTTGCCTAGCAGGGCGGCGCTGGCTAGCATCGGACTTTCCCTCTAGCGACCGCCAACGCCCTTGATCGCCGCCGCACCACCACGCCCCGCCAGCCCGCCGCTGGACACCCGCTACCAGGTGGAAACCCCGGAAGGCATCGACCTGCTCCTGTGCCCGGCCGGGCCGGTGGCCCGCGCCCTGGCGTACCTGATCGACCTGGGCATCCGCGTGCTGCTGATGCTGGTGATGTACATCCTGCTGGCCTTCCTCGGTCAACTGGGCACCGGCCTGGGGCTGCTGCTCACCTTCCTCGTCACCTGGTGGTACATGGTCCTCTTCGAAGTGCTCAACCAGGGGCGCTCGCCCGGCAAGCAGGTCATGGGCCTGCGCGTGGTCCACGACGACGGCACGCCGGTCGGTTGGTCCGCCTCGCTGCTGCGCAACCTGCTGCGCTTCGCCGACATCCTGCCCTTCGGCTACACCCTGGGCCTGCTCGCCTGCCTGTCCAACCCGGCGTTCAAGCGCCTGGGCGACCTGGCCGCCGGCACCCTGGTGATCTATCGCGACCCGCCACCGAGCCGGCCGCCGGTTCCCCAGGTGCCGCCGCAACTGCCGCCGTGCCCGCTGAGCCTGGCCGAGCAACGCGCCGTCACCGGCTTCAGCGAGCGCGCCGCGGGCCTGTCGGCGGCGCGCCGCGAGGAGCTGGCGGGGATTCTCGCCGAGCCCCTGGGCGTGCCCGCGGAACAGGCCGAGGCGCGCCTGGCCGGCATCGCCAGCGGCCTGCTCGGCGGAGGCCTGGCGCCATGAAGCAGAGCCTGTTCGAGCAGCGCCACCGCAACGACTGGAAGCGCTTCGCCAAGCGCCTGGAGCAGTTGGAGAGCGGCAAGCGCGAGGAATCCACCCGCGACGGCGACTTCGCCAGCGACTACCGCAGCCTCTGCCAGCAACTGGCCCTGGCCCAGGACCGCGGCTACAGCAGCCACCTGATCGACCACCTGCAGCAATTGGCCATGCGCGGCCACCAGCAGTTCTACCGCCACCGCAGCCACCTCGGCTCGCGGCTGATCGGCTTCCTGCTGGCCGGCTTCCCGCGCCTGGTGCGCGAAGAGTGGCGCGCCATCGCCGTCGCCAGCCTGCTGTTCTACGGCACCCTGCTGCTCATGGGCGTGCTGGTGTACTGCTTCCCCGACCTGGTCTACAGCGTGCTCAGCGCCGAACGGGTGGCGGAGATGGAAAGCATGTACGCCCCCGACGCCGCGCGCCTGGGCCCGCTGGGCGAGCGCGGCGCCGGGGACAACTGGCAGATGTTCGCCTTCTACGTGATGAACAACATCGGCATCGCCTTCCAGACCTTCGCCAGCGGCCTGCTGTTCGGCCTGGGCAGCCTGTTCTTCCTGTTCTTCAACGGCCTGATGATAGGCGCGGTGGCCGGCCACCTGACGCAGATCGGCTACGTGCAGACCTTCTGGTCCTTCGTCATCGGCCACGGCGCCTTCGAGCTGACCGCCGTCACCTTCGCCGGCGCCGCCGGGCTCAAGCTCGGCTGGGCGCTGCTCGCCCCGGGGCGCCTGAGCCGCGGCGAGGCGTTGCGCCAGGCCGCGGCCAAGGCCATCCAGCTGATCGCCGGGGTGATCCTGCTGCTGCTCGTCGCCGCCTTCGTCGAGGGCTACTGGTCCTCGCTCACGCGCTTCCCGGCCACGGTCAAGTACGGCGTCGGCGCCGCACTCTGGCTGCTGGTCGGCAGCTACTTCCTGTTCGCCGGACGCCAACGCCATGCGCCTGACTGACGCCAGCGTGGCGATCCGCCCACGCAGCGCCTGGGAGGCGCTGGACCTCGGCGTGCTCCTGGCGCGACGGCATGCCGGGCTGCTGATGGCCAGCTGGGCGCTGGTCACGCTGCCGGTGTTCGCCGTGCTCAGCCTGTTGCTGTGGGACTACTCCAGCCTGGCCATCCTGATCTTCTGGTGGCTGAAGCCGGCCTTCGAGCGCCTGCCGCTGTACATCCTCTCCCGCGCCCTGTTCGCCGACACCCCGACGCTGCGCGAGGCCCTGCGCGCCTTCCCCGGCCTGCTGCGGCGCCAGCTGCTGCCCAGCCTGCTGTGGCGGCGCTTCAGCCCGACGCGCAGCTTCGACCTGCCGGTGCTGCAACTGGAGGGCCTGGCCGGCGCGGCGCGCAGCCAGCGCCTGGTGGTGCTGGGCCAGCGCAACGCCGGCGGCGCCACCTGGCTGACGGTGGTCGGCATGCACTTCGAGCTGGCCCTGTACCTGGGGCTGATGGCGCTGCTCTACCTGATGCTGCCGCAGCAATGGCTGTCGGACTGGAAATGGCAGGCCCTGCTGGATGCCCTGCAAGGCGACTGGCAATGGCTGGAGCACCTGTCCAACCTGCTCTACGCGCTGGTCCTGGTGGTCTGGGAGCCGGTCTACGTGGCCTGCGGCTTCACCCTCTACCTCAACCGCCGCACCGAGCTGGAGGCCTGGGACATCGAACTGGTGTTCCGCCGCCTGCGCCAGCGCCTGGTGGGCAGCGCCTACGCCCTGCTGCTGGTGTGCGCCGGCGCCCTGGCGATGCTGCCCGGCAGCACGCCCTGGGCCGCGGAAAGCGCCACCAGCTGCCCGCTGCCCAACCAGGACCCGAACGGCCCCGAAGCCGCGCGCCTGCTGCACCAGAAGCTGACCAGCGAGCAGTCGCGCCAGGCCGTCGACGCCCTGCTCGACGCCCCGCCCTTCCGCAACAGCGAGACGGTCACCCGCTGGCGCCTGGGCGAGCCGCCCAAGGAGAAGGCCGGCAAGGGCAACGAGGACGACCTCAAGGCCTTCTTCGAGGCCCTGGCCCACTGGCGGCCGCTGGGCCTGATCCTGCAATCGCTGCAGACGCTGCTGTGGGCCGCGCTGATCGCCGCCGTGGTCCTGCTGCTGTGGCGCTACCGCGAATGGCTGCGCCTGTTCGCCTCCCGCCTGGGCCTGCCGCAGAAGGCCCCGGGCGAGGCGCCGGCGGTGCTGTTCGGCCTGGAACTGGCGCCGGAAAGCCTGCCCGAGGACGTCGCCAGCACTGCCGAGCGGCTCTGGGACGAGCAACCCCGCGCGGCGCTGGGCCTGCTCTACCGCGCGCTGCTCAGCCGCCTGCTGCACGACTACCGGGTGCCGCTGCGCGACTCCAGCACCGAAGGCGAAGTGCTGAACCAGGTGGAAGGCCTGCAGCGGCCCGAGCTGGACAGCTACGCGCGGGAGCTGACCGGCCACTGGCAGGCCCTCGCCTACGGCCACCGCCCGCCGCCCGGCGAGCTGCGCCAGGCGCTGTGCGACGGCTGGCGCCGGCTGTTCGGCCCGGGAGCGCCGGCATGAGCCGCTCCACCCGCTGGCTGCTCGGCGTGCTGGTGCTGCTGGTCGGCGCCGCCGTGGCCTGGTACCTGTACCAGAACCTGCGGCCCTACCCGGAGAAGATCGAACACGGCCCCTCCCCCGAGGTGCGGGCCAACCCCTACCTGGCCGCCGAGCGCTTCCTCCGCGGCCGCGGCCTGCGGGTCGACAGCGCCAAGGGCCTGGAAGTGCTCGACAAACTCCCCAGCCAGGGCCACACCCTGATCCTGCTGGGCGGCCGCGAGAACGTCACCCCCGCGCAGAACCGCGCCCTGCTCGACTGGGCGCGCCGCGGCGGCCACCTGATCGTCACCGCCGAGCGCCTGTGGGACGAGAAGGACGGCAAGAGCGGCGACCTGCTGCTCGACCCACTGGGCATCCAGCAATACCTGACCGAGGACCTGGACAAGGGCGCCAGCGCCGACAAGCCCGAGGCCGATGGCGAGGCCACGGCGCCGGCCAAGGTGCCGCCGCCCAAGGGCGTCGAGCAGCCAGCGTCCCCCGCGGCGGACCCGGCCAAGGCCGGCGAAGAAGAGGACGCCGACGCCTACCCGGACCTGACCAAGCTCTACCTGGAGAACGAGCAGGCCCCGGCCTACATCGGCTTCGACACCGAGTACCACCTCTACGACTCGAAGAACCTCGCCTACGCCTGGGCCAACAGCCACGACGCCACCCACCTGCTGCAACTGCAGCTGGGCGACGGCCTGGTCACGGTGCTGACCGACAACTGGATCTGGCAGACCGCCAACCTCGACGCCTACGACAACGCCTGGCTGCTCTGGTACCTGACCCAGGACAGCGCCGTCACCCTGGTCTACCGCGCCGACGGCGACAGCCTGCTCAACCTGCTGCTGCGCAACTACCCGCAGGCGCTCGTCGCCCTCGCCCTGCTGCTGGCGCTGCTGCTGTGGCGCGCCGGCCAGCGCCAGGGCCCGCTGCAACCGGTGCCCAGCCGCGCCCGCCGGCAACTGGTGGAACACCTGCGCGCCGGCGCCGACTTCCTGCTCCGCCAGCGCGGCCACGTGGCCCTGGTGCAAGGCCTGCAGCGCGACGTGCTGCGCCGCGCGCGGCAGCGCCAGCCAGGCTTCGAACGCCTGCCGATCGCCGAACAGTGGCAACTGCTCGGGCGCATGACGCGCCTGCCGGTCAGCGCCATCAGCCAGGCCATGCGGCCCTACCCGGCGCCACGCATGAGCGCCGCCGAATTCACCCGCCAGGTCGCCCACCTGCAAAGCCTCAGGAATGCCCTATGAGCGAACAGACGCCCGAACCCAGCGCCACCCCGTCCGCCAACCCGGCGGCCCAGCGCCAGCGCGCCAGCCAGCTGGCCCAGGCCCTGCGCCACGAACTGCAGAAGGCCCTGATCGGCCAGGTCGGGGTGATCGACGACGTGCTCACCGCCCTGCTCGCCGGCGGCCACATCCTGGTCGAGGGCGTGCCGGGGCTGGGCAAGACCCTCCTGGTACGCGCCCTGGCCCGTTGCTTCGACGGCGCCTTCGCGCGCATCCAGTTCACCCCCGACCTGATGCCCAGCGACGTCACCGGCCACGCCGTGTACGACCTGGCCAGCGAGCAGTTCAAGCTGCGCAAGGGCCCGGCCTTCACCAACCTGCTGCTGGCCGACGAGATCAACCGCGCCCCGGCCAAGACCCAGGCGGCGCTGCTGGAAGTGATGCAGGAACGCCAAGTCACCCTGGAGGGCCGTGCCCTGCCGGTGCCGCAGCCGTTCATGGTGCTGGCCACGCAGAACCCCATCGAGCAGGAAGGCACCTACCCGCTGCCCGAGGCCGAGCTGGACCGCTTCATGCTCAAGCTGCGCATGGACTACCCGCAGGAGGCCGAGGAACAGACCCTGGTGCGCCAGGTGACGCGCTCGGCGCGCAGCGACATGCTCGACGTGGCGCCGCTGCGCCCGTTGCTCAAGGACAAGGACGTGCTGGCGCTGCAGAAGATCGCCGCCGACCTGGCCATCGACGACCAGGTGCTCGACTACGCCGTGCGCATCGCCCGCACCACTCGCAGCTGGCCGGGCCTGGCCCTGGGCGCGGGGCCCCGCGCCTCCATCGCCCTGGTGCGCTGCGCCCGCGCCCGCGCGCTGCTGCGCGGCGGCGACTTCGTGATTCCGGACGACGTGAAAGGCTGCGCCCTGGCCGTGCTGCGCCACCGCGTGCGGCTGTCGCCGGAGCTGGACATCGAAGGCCTGTCGGTGGACCAGGTGCTGCAACAGCTGCTCGACCAGGTACCGGCGCCGCGCCTATGAAGCCATCGCGCGTCCTGCTCGCGCTGCTCGCCGCGCTGGCCCTGGCCGCCATCGGCCTGGGCAGCGCCACGGCCCTGGGCAGCCCGGCGCCGGCCTGGCTGCAACAGCTGTGGTGGGTCCTGCTGCTGGCCCTGCTCGGCCTGGCCTTGGGCGACGCCCTGTGGCTGCGCCGCCTGCCCAGCCCGCGCCTGCAACGCCAACTGGCCGGCAACCTGCCGCTGGGGCGCTGGAGCGAGGTGCGCCTGCAACTGCAGCACGGCTTCGGCCAGCGCCTGCGGGTGACGCTGTTCGACCACCTGCCCTCGGGCATGGAGTTCGAGCACCTGCCCCTGGCCGCGGAACTGCATCCGGGCGAGACCACCCAGCTCGGCTACCGCGTGCGGCCGCTGCAGCGCGGCCACTTCGTCTTCCCCCGCTGCGAGCTGGAACTGCCCAGCCCGCTGCGCCTGTGGCGCGGCCGGCGCTTCCTCGAGGTGCGCGACGAAACCCGCGTCTACCCCGACTTCGCGCGCATCTACGGCGCCGAGCTGATGGCCGTGGACCACTGGCTCAGCCGCATCGGCGTGCGCCCCGGCCAGCGCCGCGGCCTGGGCCTGGAATTCCACCAGCTGCGCGAATTCCGCGACGGCGACACCCTGCGCCAGATCGACTGGAAGGCCACCGCGCGCAAACGCACGCCCATCGCCCGCGAATACCAGGACGAACGCGACCAGCAGATTCTCTTCCTGCTCGACTGCGGCCGCCACATGCGCAGCAAGGACGGCGACCTCTCGCACTTCGACCACGCCCTCAACGCCAGCCTGCTGCTGGCCTACGTGGCCCTGCGCCAGGGCGACGCCGTGGGCCTGCAGACCTTCGCCGGCGAACGGCCGCGCCATCTGCCGCCGGCCAAGGGCAATGCCCAGCTGGGCGCGCTGCTCAACGCCGTCTACGACCTGGACAGCAGCCAGCGCCCGGCGGACTACGCGGCCGCCGTGCAGGCCCTGCTCACACGCCAGCGCCGCCGCGCCCTGGTGGTGCTGGTGACCAACCTGCGCGACGAGGACGACGAGGAACTGCTGGGCGCGGTGCGCCGCCTAGGCCGCCAGCACCGCGTGCTGGTCGCCAGCCTGCGCGAGGAAGTGCTCGACCAGTTGCGGCAGACGCCGGTGCAAGGCTACGACGAAGCCCTGACCTATTGCGGCGCCCTGGACTACCTGAACGCCCGCGCCGGCCTGCACGAGAAACTGCTGGCCAATGGCGTGCCGGTGCTGGACGCCAGGCCCAGCCAGTTGGGTCCGGAACTGGTCAGCCGCTACCTGGGTTGGAAGCGCGCCGGGACTCTGTAACCAGCGCCTTGCATTGCGCGTAGGGCGCCGGCCCCGCCGGACGTCCCGGTGGCACGGCCGACGGTGGCGATGGGTATCGCTTCGCTCAACACCATCCTACGACGGCATTTCTCCCACATTCGTAGGAGCGGACCTTGTCCGCGATAGCCTGGCGTATCGGCGCGATTCGCGGATGAGATCCGCTCCTACGGGTCGCCCCACACGCCACGCCCATGTAGGAGCGCGCCCTGCGCGCGAATCGCGGGCAGGGCCCGCTCCTACACGTATCATTTGCGTACCGCCGATGTTTCCCTTTCCTTCACTACCGCCCAGGTCGGTTCAGCGCATCCCGCGACTCAGACCGACTCCACCTGGCGGCGAAAACTGAAATAACGGCGCAGCGCTTCGACCAGCTCGACGTACTCCGCCGGCGGCGCCACCAGGCTGAAGCCGGAGTCGAAGCTGCCCGGGGTGACGTCTTCGTGGCACCACTGGCAGGTGCCGCTGAAGTCGATGTGCTGGAGCTTGCCGTCCTGCCCGGGGATCTTCAGGCGCATGTCGAATCGCCCGCCCACCAGCATCGGCAGCTGGCTGATCAGCAGCATGCCGTCCAGCGATACGTTGCCCAGGTAGCCCATGGGCTTGTCGGTGATGCTATTGAACACCTTCAGGTAGTACGGCAGCTGATGGCGCTCTATGTGTCGTTGATGACGCATAATGGCTATTCGCTATGAGTTTTACCCAGTATGACGGCGCGACCGCCCTGCGGCCAGCACTAACGGCAACCTTCGGCCACACGCTCGGCCAGCGAGCGACGAGCGGCATCGATCTGCTCGTCGCTATAGTAGAGGCGTTCACCCTTGGTATCTGTGGAGTAGTAGCGACCTCCGCGCTGCAAGGTCGCCAACTGGTCGCGCAGGCGGTCGCACTCGGCGCCCGCCTTGGCCTGCTGCTCGGCGGCACGACTGCGCGCCGCGGCCTGCTCCTCGCTGCGCGCCTGGTAGAACTGGCGGGTACGCTCCTCGCGCTCGCGCGTGGCGGCATCGCGCTCGACCACCTGCGGCCGGACCTCGACGCGCTGGGCGCCGGGCGGCGGGGTTTCGCTGAAATGCACCTTGCCCTGGGCATCGGTCCAGCGATAGATGTCGGCCGCTGCCAGCAAGGGGGCCAGGGCCATGCACAGGCACAGCAACGCACGCATCGCAACCTCCTCCTTGAAGGCAGCCTCTTGAGCTTAGCGAGCACCCGGGCCCGCTCAAGCCGGCAACGACCGGCGGTCAGGGACGCACCGGCAACGGTTGGGCGGCCTCGCCCGTCAGGTGCCCATTCTGGCGCAGCGTTTCCAGGCGCGCCTTGGCGCGGTAGGCATATTCGCTGCTCGGGTAGCGGGCGATGATGAAGTCGTAGGTCTGCGCCGCGTCGACGTAGTACTTCTGGCGCTCCAGGCACAGGCCGCGAAGCATCGAGATCTCCGGCTGCAGCCAGGGCCGCGCGCGGCTCTTGCGCTCGGTACGCGAGAGGTCGAGCATCACCTGCTCGCAATCGCCGCGCTCGTAGGCGCGGTAGGCGTTGTCCAGGTTCTTGTTGGTCGACCAGCTGTTGCAGCCGGTAACACTCGCCGCCAGGGCCAGGATGCACAGGGTTCGCATGGGGCATATCCTCCGTTGGGAACTGTATCGGCGCGCCTTGGCCGCGCTGAAGGGCATCACTAGACTGCGCAGGGAACCCGCCCCGGCGCCAAGGAGATGCCATGCGCTTGCACCCCGCCCTGCCCCTCGCCGTCCTGCTGGGCCTGCTGGCCGCCTGCTCGCCGACCACCCCGCTGTTCGTCGCCCAGGTCACCACCGGCGAAGTCGCCGAGTACAAGAAGCTCAAGAGCGACCGCATGACCGCCGCGGTGGAAGAGGAAGGCGACCTGCTCACCTACAGCGCCCAGGCCATCCGCGACAACCAGAGCGCCGAGGCCGAGCGGCTCTACCTCAGCGGCTACGACAATAGCCGCTACAGCCCGGACGTGCGCGCCATCGCCCTGTACCAGATCGGCCTGATCTACATGAGCCGCTACAACGACCAGCGCGACGACGCCAAGGCCTTGGACTACTTCCAGCGCATCGACCGCGAGTTCCCCGGCACCGCCGCGGCCAGCCACGCCGACGCGCGCATCCTGATGATCCGCCAGCGGGCGAAGGAGCCGGTGCAGAAGAACGCCCGCGAGCTGCTGGCCACCTGGAAGCCGCAGCAGAACCTCGACCTGAACAAGACCAGCCTCGACCCGGACATGACCCTGCTGTCGCGCCGCGCGGTGCTCAAGGACCGCGTCGCCGAGGCCGAGCAGCTGTATCTGCTGGCGGTCAACGACCCGGCCATCCCCGCCGACATCAAGCAGAAGGCGCTGTACCAGCTGGGCCTGATGTACATGGCCCCCGACAACCCGCACCCAAGCCGCGCCAAGGCCATCGGCTACCTGCGCCACCTGCTGGTGGACTACCCCGACGGCGAGCTGGCGAACAAGGCCGCGCGCCACCTGGACCAGGCGCTGAACCAGGGCGGCGACTGACGCAGGTCAAGCCGGGCCGGCTACGCTTGCACTGCAATGGCAGCAGCCAAGCGAGGAGCCGACCATGAAACTGCAGCACCTGCTGGTGGTCATCGACCCCACCCGCGACGACCAGCCAGCCCTGACCCGCGCCCAGTGGATCGCCGAGCGCAGCGGCGCCAGCGTGGCGCTGCTGGTGTGCGACTACAACCCGGCGCTGGACAACGGCCTGCTGATCCCGCAGCACGAACTGGAGCGGGTGCGCATCCTGCAGCAGACCGAGCGCCTGGACTGGCTCGACAAGCTGGCCGCGCCGCTGCGCCAGGCCGGCCTGGACGTGCGCTGCCACACCCGCTGGGGCAAGCCGCTGTACCGCGAGATACTCGCCGCGGTGGCCGAGCACCAGCCCGACCTGGTGCTCAAGTCCAGCAGCCGCCACGGCCTGCTCAAGCGCCTGTTCCTGACCAACACCGACTGGCAGCTGATCCGCCATTGCGAGGTGCCGCTGTGGCTGGTCCACCACGGCACCTGGGAAGGGCGCAAGCTGTGCGCCGCCCTCGACCCGCTGCATGAGGGCGACAAGCCGGCGAAGCTGGACCGCCGGCTGATCGCCACGGCGCTGGAACTGAACCGCCGCCTGGGCCTGCACGCGAGCTACCTGCACGCCTACGTGGCGTTGCCGCAGACCCTGGCCTTCGACGCCCAGCTGCTGGGCAGCTACGACGAACACCTGAAGGCCACCGAAGCGCACCACCGCCAGGCCCTGCACATGCTGATGGCCGCCCATCCGGCCATGGCCGCCGGTGACACCCACCTGCTGCAGGGCTTCCCCGAGGAGGTGATCCCCGAGTTCGTCCGCAACCAGGGCATCGACCTGCTGCTGATGGGCGCGGTGGCCCGTGGCCAGCTGGAGAGCGCGCTGATCGGGCATACCGCCGAGCGCGTGCTGGAAGAAGTCGAGTGCGACCTGCTGGTGCTCAAGCCGGCAGGCGAACCGTCATCGGAAAAGGGGTAAGATGGCCGCCGGGCCGGCCTGGCTCCCGCCGCCGGCCCGCACGCTCGTCTTCCAAGGAGTCCCGCATGTCCGTCCGCCGCACCAAGATAGTCGCCACCCTCGGCCCAGCCAGCCAGTCCCCCGAAGTCCTCGAGCAGCTGATCCTCGCCGGGATCGACGTGGCCCGCCTGAACTTCTCCCACGGCACCCCCGACGAGCACCGTGCCCGCGCCCAACTGGTGCGCGACCTGGCCGCCAAGCATGGCCGCTTCGTCGCCCTGCTCGGCGACCTGCAAGGGCCGAAGATCCGCATCGCCAAGTTCGCCAACAAGCGCATCGAACTGGCCGTGGGCGACAGCTTCCGCTTCTCCACCAGCCACCCGCGCGACGCCGGCACCCAGGAAGTCGTGGGCATCGACTACCCGGACCTGGTCAAGGACTGCGGCGTGGGCGACGAGCTGCTGCTGGACGACGGCCGCGTGGTCATGGTGGTGAAGCAGGTGAAGGCCGACGAGCTGGTCTGCGAAGTGCTGATCGGCGGCCCGCTGTCCGACCACAAGGGCATCAACCGCCGCGGCGGCGGCCTGACCGCGCCGGCCCTGACCGAAAAGGACAAGGCCGACATCAAGCTGGCCGCGAGCATGGACCTGGACTACGTCGCCGTGTCCTTCCCGCGTGACGCCAAGGACATGGAATACGCCCGCAGCCTGCTCCAGGAGGCCGGCGGCAAGGCCTGGCTGGTGGCCAAGATCGAGCGCGCCGAGGCAGTGGCCGACGACGAGGCGCTGGATGGCCTGATCCGCGCCAGCGATGCGGTGATGGTGGCCCGCGGCGACCTCGGCGTGGAAATCGGCGATGCCGAGCTGGTCGGCATCCAGAAGAAAATCATCCTGCACGCCCGCCGCTACAACAAGGCGGTGATCACCGCGACGCAGATGATGGAGTCGATGATCCACAACCCGATGCCGACCCGCGCGGAAGTCTCGGACGTGGCCAACGCCGTGCTCGACTACACCGACGCCGTAATGCTCTCGGCCGAGAGCGCCGCCGGCGAATACCCGGTGGAAGCGGTCCAGGCCATGGCGCGCATCTGCCAGGGCGCGGAAAAGCACCCGACCACCAAGAAATCCAGCCACCGCCTGGGCCAGACCTTCGAGCGCTGCGACGAGAGCATCGCCCTGGCGGCCATGTACACCGCCAACCACTTCCCGGGCATCAAGGCGATCATCTGCCTCACCGAGAGTGGCTACACCCCGCTGATCATGTCGCGCATCCGCTCCTCGGTGCCGATCTTCGCCTACTCCCCGCACCGCGAGACCCAGGCCCGCGTGGCGCTGTTCCGCGGCGTCGAGACCATCCCCTTCGACCCCGCCGCGCTGCCGCCGGAGCGCGTCAGCCAGGAAGCCGTGGACGCGCTGCTGCAACGCGGCGTGGTGACCAAGGGCGACTGGGTGATCCTGACCAAGGGCGACAGCTACACCACCCAGGGCGGCACCAACACCATGAAGGTGCTGCATGTGGGAGACCTGCTGGTCTGAGTGGGATGGTGGGTGATGGAGGCCGCCCTTTGGGCGGCCTTTGTTTTTTGGGGTTTCGCCGGGGGTATCGCGGCGTTGGCTCGGCTCCGTTCCCTCTCCCCAGCCCTCGGCTGCGCGCCCCGCCCTGAAGGGAGAGGGGGCCGTCCGTGCAAGTGGGAAATAATGGTTTTCGCCGGCAACACCGAAGTTGCCGGAAAGCACCGCGGTTACAGTTCGCGCCGAACCAGTCCCCTCTCCCTTCAGGGAGAGGGTTAGGGAGAGGGCAGCGGCCAAGCCACCATCCAAAACCAACCGGCGTGCGCCCCCATCGCCACGGCCGCCTTCAAGTCAGTTGATCAAAACCCCGCCAGCGCCACCCAACCCCAGCAACCACGCGCCCCCGACACATCCGCCCCAAGCTTATCCACAGGCCTTCCCACAGTTATTGTGGGCAAGCCCGGTGCGCTGATCGCACAACCCGACCCACCGGCCAGCTGTAGGACAATCCCAGCAAATCAGGCACTTACGAAGGCCCCGGCCGGCAGCGGAACGGGCGATGGATCAAATACCGCACAACATCGCCCAACCCAGGCCCGGCGGGCGCCCGGGCAGTTGGCCCCAAGGTTGTCCACAACTCTGCCCACAGTTTCTGTGGGCAGCCGGCCAGCTCAGGCGAGGCGCGAGAAGTCCGGCTGGCGGCGCTGGGTGAAGGCGCTCAGGGCCTCCAGGGCTTCCGGCGAGCTCAGGCGCTGAACGAACAGTTCCCCCTCTTCCGCCACCACCTTGCGCAGCTCGTCCATGTACGGCGCCTTGAGCAGGCGCTTGCTCAGCGCCAGGGCTGCCGGCGGCAGGGCCTGCAGGCTCTGGGCCACTTCGCGGGCGCGTTCGAGGGCGGCGGCGCCGTCGGCCAGGGCCTCGTTGGCGATGCCGAAGGCCACCGCCTGTTCACCGCTGAAGCCGTCGCCGCGCATCAGCAGGCTGACGGCGCGGACGTGGCCGAGCAGGCGCGGCACCAGGAAGCTGGAGCCGAATTCCGGGCACAGGCCGAGGTTGACGAAGGGCATCTTCAGCTTGGCGCCGCGGGCCACGAAAACCTGGTCGCAGTGCAGCAGCAGGGTGGTGCCGATGCCCACCGCCGGGCCGGCCACCGCCGCCAGCACCGGCTTGCTGAACTCCATCAGCGCGCGCATGAAGCGGAACACCGGGCTGTCCTGGCCGCTGGGCGGGTACTGGAGGAAATCGTGGATGTCGTTGCCGGCGGTGAAGCACTCGGCGTTGCCGGCGATCAGCACCACGCGCACGCCACGGTCGTGCTCGGCGGCCTCCAGGGCGTCGGCCAGGGCCGCGTACATTTCCCGGGTCAGCGCGTTCATCTTGTCCGCGCGGTTCAGGCGCAGGGTCAGCAGGCCCTGCTCGCGCTCGACGAGAATCTGTTGGCTCATGGCAACTCCTTGGCAGCAGGCTGTGACGGCCGGGCTCTGCGGCCCGGCTCAGGCGTGGGAGAGGAACAGGTCGGCCAGGGTCTGGCCGCGCGGCACCCCGGCCAGGTACAGGTGGCGGGCGAAGCGCTCGACGCTGGCGGGCTGGCCGCAGAGTAAGGCGATGCTTCGCCGCGAGACAAGGCGGAATTGCGCCAGATGCGCGTCCAGATCGGCCGGCAGCGCCAGCGCCACCTGCAGGTCGGGATGGGCCGCGGCCAGCGCCGCCAGTTCCGCCGCCAGGTAGTGCTCGACCGGCGTGCGCGCCAGGTGCAGCAGGCGGATCGGCCCCTGGTGCCCTTCGTCCAGGGCCTGGCGCAGGATGCCCCACAGCGGCGCCAGGCCGGTGCCGCTGGCCATCAGCAGCAGCGGGCGTTCCTGCCATTCGGCGTCGTAGTGCAGCGCGCCGCCGCGCAACTCGCCCAGGCGCAGTTCGTCGCCCACCCGCAGCTGGCGCGCCGCGTCGCAGAAGGCGCCGGAGGCCTGGCAGGCGATGTGGAATTCCAGCCAGGGCTCGGCGCCCGGCAGGCTGGCCAGGGAATAGGGCCGCGCCACCTCGCCCAGCCACAGCACCAGGTGCTGGCCGGCGCGGTAGCGCAGGGGGCGTTGCGGCTGTAGGCGCAGACGCAGAATGTCCGCCGCCGGCCAGTCCAGCTCGGCGACCGTCGCCGGCAGGCCGTCACGCAGGGGGTCGAAGACCTCGACAGCACAATCCTCTACCACCCGGCACTGGCAGGCCAGGCGCCAGCCCTCGGCGCGGCGCGCGGCGTCCAGCGCCTCGGGGCGATCGTCGAGCAGCTCGCCGCCACTGCAGCGCACCAGGCAGGCATGGCAACTGCCCGCGCGGCAGCTGTAGGGAATGGCGATCCCCTCGGCGCGCAGGGCATCCAGCAGGTTGCTTCCGGCGGCCACTTCCCAGTGTCGGCCGCCGGCATGCAGTTCAGGCATCGCTCTCCTCCCATGCCGCCTCGCAGCGATTGCGTCCGCTGCGTTTGGCACGGTAGAGCGCCTGGTCGGCCCGCTGCAAGGCCTCGTCGAGATCGTCGCCGCTGTGCAGCAGCGTCATGCCGGCGGAAAGGCTCAGCACCGGCACTTCCACGCCCATCGGCTCGGCCGCCGCATAGGCCTGGCGCAGGCGCTCGCAGCAGGCGGCGAGGCGGTCGCTGTCGGCCTCGGGCAGCAGCAGCACGAACTCCTCGCCGCCGTAGCGCGCCAGCACGTCGCCCTCGCGCAGGCAGGCCCGCGCCACCGCGGCGAAGGTCTGCAGCACGCGGTCGCCGGCGGAATGGCCGTGGACGTCGTTGATGCGCTTGAAGTGGTCCAGGTCGATCAGCGCCAGGCCGTGGCGCTGCCCCTCGTCCAGATCGTCCAGCGCGCGCCCGGCCAGGCGCAGGAAGTGCCGGCGGTTGAACAACCCGGTGAGTTCGTCGGTGGCCACCAGGTCTTCCAGCTGGCGCATCATCCCGCGCAGGGTGTCCTGGTGCGCCTGCAGCGCGTAGCGGCGTTGGCGCATGCGCTGGCGCAGGGCCTGCACGTAGCCGGCGAACAGCGTCAGCCAGACCAGCACGATGAACAGCACCAGCAGTTGCAGCACGGCCTGCCCGGGCAATTGCAGGCGCTGGCGGAAGGCCTCCCAGAGATTGAGGCCGGCGAAGGCGATGAAGGCCAGGCCCGCGCAACGGGCGAACACCCGCGGCTGCAACTGGAACACGCCGAACAGCAGGATCAGCACGTAGAGCACCATCAGGGTGCCGCGCACGCTGTCCACGTGGGCCAGGAAGAAGGTGGTCCA
Source organism: Pseudomonas sp. NBRC 100443 (assembly GCF_030268185.1). Taxonomy (NCBI): domain Bacteria; kingdom Pseudomonadati; phylum Pseudomonadota; class Gammaproteobacteria; order Pseudomonadales; family Pseudomonadaceae; genus Pseudomonas; species Pseudomonas sp. NBRC 100443. Next base: position 78,312 of record NZ_BSQE01000004.1, on the reverse strand, counting down.
GACCAGCGCCACCAGCACCTGCGGCTCGGTCAGGCTGGCGTCGACGAAGCGCTGGTTGCGGCCGCTGGCGAACAGCCAGAAGAACACCGCCTGGCTGGCCACGGCGCACAGGCTGGCGGCCAGCGCCAACGCCGGGGAGCCATGGTAGAAGTCGCCGATCACGGTCAGCCAGAGCAGCAGCAGGGCCATCGCGTAGGTGCCGAGGGCCATGCCGAACCGCCTGAACAATAGTTTTTGGAGGGCGCGCTGCTTCAGCGGGGAACTCGGTGTGCTCATGGGGGCTCCATCCCGTAATGGCACTTAGCCCTCACTCTACTATCAAAGCCACAGCATGCCTAGCCGACCGGAAAGTGGGCGCTTGCCGCCCCTGCCGACCAAGGTCGGATCGCCGGCGCGTGCGCCCGGCCCTGGCACGGCGCTATACTACGGCGCCCTTTTTGCGCCGGTGCCTGACCGGACGCGTTCGGTGTACGTGGCTTAGCCGCCTGAAATACCCGCCTGACATTCCCGCCTGAAGAGGACCGTGCTCCATGGCCGTGATCAAGCAAGACGACCTCATCCAGAGCGTCGCCGATGCCCTGCAGTTCATCTCCTACTACCACCCGGTCGATTTCATCCAGGCCATGCATGAGGCGTACCTGCGCGAAGAATCGCCGGCCGCCCGCGATTCCATGGCGCAGATCCTCATCAACTCGCGCATGTGCGCCACCGGCCACCGCCCGATCTGCCAGGACACCGGCATCGTCACCGTGTTCGTCCGCGTCGGCATGGACGTGCGCTGGGACGGCGCCACCATGAGCGTCGACGACATGATCAACGAAGGCGTGCGCCGCGCCTACAACCTGCCGGAGAACGTCCTGCGCGCCTCCATCCTGGCCGACCCGGCCGGTGCGCGTAAGAACACCAAGGACAACACCCCGGCGGTGATCCACTACTCCATCGTCCCGGGCAACACCGTGGAAGTGGACGTCGCGGCCAAGGGCGGCGGCTCGGAGAACAAGTCGAAGATGGCCATGCTCAACCCGTCCGACTCCATCGTCGACTGGGTGCTCAAGACCGTCCCGACCATGGGCGCCGGCTGGTGCCCGCCGGGCATGCTCGGCATCGGCATCGGCGGTACCGCCGAGAAGGCCGCGGTGATGGCGAAGGAAGTCCTGATGGACCCGATCGACATCCACGAGCTGAAGGCTCGCGGCCCGCAGAACCGCATCGAGGAACTGCGCCTGGAGCTGTTCGACAAGGTCAACCAGCTGGGCATTGGCGCCCAGGGCCTGGGCGGCCTGACCACCGTGCTCGACGTGAAGATCATGGACTACCCGACCCACGCCGCCTCGCTGCCGGTGTGCATGATCCCCAACTGCGCCGCCACCCGTCACGCCCACTTCGTGCTCGACGGCTCCGGCCCGGCCGAGCTGGAAGCGCCGCCGCTGGACGCCTACCCGGAAATCGTCTGGGAAGCCGGCCCCTCCGCGCGCCGCGTCGACCTGGACAAGATCACCCCGGAAGAAGTGCAGAGCTGGAAACCGGGCGAGACCCTGCTGCTCAACGGCAAGATGCTCACCGGCCGCGACGCCGCGCACAAGCGCATGGTCGACATGCTGAACAAGGGCGAAGAGCTGCCGGTGGACCTGAAGGGCCGCTTCATCTACTACGTCGGCCCGGTCGACCCGGTAGGCGACGAAGTGGTCGGCCCGGCCGGCCCGACCACCGCCACCCGCATGGACAAGTTCACCCGGCAGATCCTGGAAAGCACAGGCCTCTTGGGCATGATCGGCAAGTCCGAGCGCGGCCCGATCGCCATCGAGGCGATCAAGGACAACAAGGCCGTGTACCTGATGGCCGTCGGCGGCGCCGCCTACCTGGTGGCCCAGGCGATCAAGAAGTCCAGGGTCCTGGCCTTCGCCGAACTGGGCATGGAAGCGATCTACGAGTTCGACGTGAAGGACATGCCGGTGACCGTGGCGGTCGACACCAACGGCGAGTCGGTGCACATCACCGGCCCGGCGATCTGGAAAGACAAGATCGCCCACAGCCTGGCGGTGGAAGTGAAGTAAGCCTTCGCTTCAGCGCCAGGAAAAAGCCCGGCCATGCGCCGGGCTTTTTCATGCCTGCGGAAACCGTAGGGCGCATAACGCCCCAGGCGTTATACGCCACCGCGCCAACGCCAACGGCGGATAACCGCGAACGGTCATCCGCCCTACGATCCGATGGGTTGGCCGATGCAGCGCGCGAAGATGCGTTCCAGCGCCCTGTAGTCGCAGAGCACTGCGTCGATATTGGCGCCAATCCACTCGTTCTCTTCCACCGCCCACCAACTGACCTCGAAGCCGACGTTGACGATCAGGTGCTCGAACAGGATGCGCTGGGCCCGGCCATTGCCCTCGCGGAACGGGTGGATCATGTTGAGGTCGCCGTAATGCTCGGCCACGGCCACTATCAGTCGCTCACGCTCGTAGCCCTCGAACCAGTTGGCTCGCGCCATGGCCCGGAAGATCTTGTCGGCCTCCGGTTCGATGCGATTGACGTTGCAGAAATGGGTGTCGCGCTTGGAGATATCCACGCTGCGAATCTGCCCGGCCCAGTCGTAGAGGTCCTGGAACAGGATATGGTGGATGCGTTTCAGGTACGCCAGGTCGTAAGGCGGTGGTTCGAAGTCGAGATGACTGGCGGCGATTTCGGAAAGGTCGCGTTCGGCGCGGGACAGCAGGTCATCGCTATGGAGATCGAGGCGATTGCGCAGGACACTCGTACCCGAATAGCAGTACGGGTCCTGGCCGGCGCCGTACTTGTCCAGGCTCAGGCCTGCTTGCGCTTGCGGTAGGCGCGCAGGACCGCTTCGCGGCTGGGCAATTCGCGGGCGGCGTCGCTCTCAGTAACTTCGTAGCCTTCCAGACGCAGGCTGGCCGCGTAGTTGGAACGACGGGTCTTGGCGCAGTAGGCCTTCTTGGCTTCCAGGCTGGGGGTTTTCACCAGTCGATGCCTCGCTTCAGGGGCTGAAATTCCATTATACGTGAGCTGGCGCGACTTGGCCGCGTATTCCCCCGGCGCGGATACCTCCGCGATTGCGCCAAGGCGCTCTTCGTAGGATGGTGTTGAGCTTGCGAAACCCATGCGGTCATGGCGATGGGTATCGCTTCGCTCAACGCCATCCTACGAAAAGCGCCACCCGCGGCATTCCCATGTAGGAGCGCGCCCTGCGCGCGAAATCGCGGGCAGGGCCCGCTCCTACAGGGCCGGGGATCAGGCGCTGCGCGGCACCCGGCTCAGTTGCGCTGATGGGTATCGCTTCGCTCAACGCCATCCTACGAAAAGCGCCGCCCGCGGCATTCCAATGTAGGAGCGCGCCCTGCGCGCGAAATCGCGGGCAGGGCCCGCTCCTACAGGGCCGGGGATCAGGCGCTGCGCGGCACCCGGCTCAGCTCCACGATGTTGTCGCGGCGCTGGGCCAGGTAGCGGGTGCAGCTCACGCGCAGGAAGGAGGCGAAGTTGACCACTTCGCCGCGGTAGTCCATCACCTCGTCGTAGAGCTTGGCGATCAGCTGGTTGGTGGTCATGCCGTCGACTTCGGCGATCTCCCGCAGGATGTCCCAGAACTGGTTCTCCAGGCGCAGGGTGGTGACCACGCCGCGGATGCGCAGGGAGCGGGAACGCGACTCGTAGAGGATCGGGTCGGCCTTCACGTAGAGTTCGCACATGCTCTGCCTCCTTCTATAGACGCGAACGCCAGTCTACAGGCTGATCTTCGTGCCGAGCACTTCGAGGAACTTCGCCAGCCACGCCGGATGCGCCGGCCAGGCCGGGGCGCTGACCAGGTTGCCGTCGACGTGGGCGGCGTCCACCGGGATGTCCACGTATTCGCCGCCGGCCAGCTTCACTTCCGGGCCGCAGGCCGGGTAGGCGCTGCAGGAGCGGCCCTTGAGCACGCCGGCCGCGGCCAGCAGCTGGGCGCCGTGGCAGACGGCGGCGATGGGTTTCTTGGCGGCGTCGAAGGCCTTCACCAGTTCGATCACCCTGGCGTTCAGGCGCAGGTATTCCGGGGCGCGGCCGCCGGGGATCAGCAGCGCGTCGTAGTCTTCAGCGCGAACAGTGGCGAAGTCGGCGTTGAGGGCGAAGTTGTGCCCCGGCTTCTCGCTGTAGGTCTGGTCGCCCTCGAAGTCGTGGATGGCGGTGCGCACGCTCTGCCCGGCCTTCTTGTCCGGGCACACCGCGTGGACGACGTGGCCGACCATCTGCAGCGCCTGGAACGGCACCATGGTTTCGTAGTCCTCGGCGTAGTCGCCGACCAGCATCAGAATCTTCTTCGCGGCCATCGCAGCATTCCTCCGGGCAGGGGCCCGGCCATGGGCGGCCGGGCATGCCAGACAGGTTAGCCACTCCCCGCCGCGGCGGGTAATAGGCCGCTACTACACCGCCAGGCGCTGTGGCACTTCGGCCCGGACCTGGCGGGCATCCTCCAGGATCAGCTCGGCGCCCTTCTCCGCCACCATCATCACCGCCGCGTTGGTGTTGCCGGAGGTGACGTTGGGGAAGATCGACGCATCCACCACGCGCAGGCCCTCGATGCCGTGCACCCGCAGGCGCTTGTCGACCACGCTGGACTGCGGGTCGGCGCCCATGGCGCAGCTGCCGCACAGGTGGTAGATGGAGCCGCAGTTCTCGCGGAAGTACTGCAGCATGGCCTCGTCGGACTGCACCGCCGGGCCCGGCAGCACCTCCTCCACGGTCACCGCCTTGAGCGCCGGGGCGTTCATGATCCTGCGGATCAGCCGGCTGCCCTGGATGGCTTCGTCTATGTCCTTCTGCGTGCTCAGGTAGTTGGGGTCGATCAGCGCCGCGTCGGCCGGGTTCTCCGAGGCGATGCGCACTTCGCCGCGGCTGGTCGGCCGGCACGGGTTGAAGCACAGCAGGAAGCCCGAGTACGGCTCCGGCTTGAGGCTGGCCTTGCTGCTCTTGGGAATCTGGTAGGACAGCGGGTTGAAGTACAGCTGCAGGTTCGGGTGCGCCTGGCCTTCGTCGCTGCGGAAGAAACCGCCGCTCTGGTTGACGCTCATCGACAGCGGCCCCTTGCGGGTGAACAGGTACTCCAGGCCCAGCTTGGCCTGGCCCAGCAGCGAGCCGAAGTCGTCGTTCAGGGTGCGCACGTTGGCCTTGTAGTAGTAGCTGACGCACAGGTGGTCCTGGAGGTTCTTGCCCACCGCCGGCAGGTGCAGCACTTCCGGAATCTGGTGCTGACACAGCAGCTCGCGGTCGGCCACGCCGGAGAGTTGCAGCAGCTTCGGCGAATCCACCGCGCCGGCCGCCAGGATCACTTCGCGGCGCGCGCGGAATTCGCGCTGCACGCCATGCTGGCTGAGGCTCACGCCGACGGCGCGCCTGTTCTCGTCGAACAGCACGCGCTCCACCTGGGCGTGGCGCTCGATGTTCAGGTTCGGCCGGCCCAGCGCCGGGTGCAGGTAGGCGAAGCTGCTGGAGCAGCGCTGGCCGTCGCGGGTGTTGACGTCGTAGATGCCGGCGCCTTCGAAGTGCGCGCCGTTGAAGTCCTCGCTGCGCGGGTAGCCGAGTTCCTCGCAGCCCTTGAGGAAGGCGTCGCAGATCGGGTGGGTGTGGCCCTTCATCGGGCTGATGCGGATCGGCCCGCTGCCGCCGTGGTACTCGCTGTCGCCCAGCGGGTGCGATTCCAGCTTGCGGAAGTACGGCAGCACTTCCTTGAACGACCAGCCGTCGTTGCCGTTGGCCGCCCAGTCGTCGAAGTCGTGGGCCTGGCCGCGCACGTAGATCATCGCGTTGATCGAGCCGGAGCCGCCCTGCACCTTCCCGCGCGGCGCATACAGTTGGCGGCCGGCGAGTTGCCGCTGCGGCTGGCTGTAGTACATCCAGTTGAAGGTCGGGTTGTAGTAGAGCTTGGCGAAGCCCACCGGCACCTTGAACCAGGGCGAGGAATCCTTGCCGCCGGCCTCCAGCAGCAGGACGTTGTACTCGCCGGACTCGCTCAGGCGGCTGGCCAGGATGCAGCCGGCCGAGCCGGCGCCGACGATGATGTAGTCGTAAGTCATGAATCTCGTACCGCAAGTAAGGGGGCCCGCGCCGGCCGGCGCGGGCGCGGGTGTCAGCCCTTGGCCGGGGCGTTGTCCTTGACGTCGACCGGGTCCGGGCCCATCTGCAGGTGCAGGCGCTCGCCGGTGTAGGGGGAATGCCGGCGCACCACGTCCATGTCCAGCTCCACGCCCAGGCCGGGCTCGTTGGAGGGGATGATGTAGCCGTCTTCCCAGTGCAGCGGCTTCTTGAGGATTTCCGCGTGGAAGCCGTCCCAGGTGCCGATGCTTTCCTGGATCAGGAAGTTCGGCGTGCAGGTCGCCAGCTGGAAGCTGGCCGCCGCGCCAATGGGGCCGTTATACAGGTGCGGGGCGATCTGCGCGTAGAAGGCCTCGGCCATGGAGGCGATCTTCTTGCCTTCGAGCAGGCCGCCGCAGCGCCCCACGTTCATCTGCAGGATCGATGCGCCGCCGGCCTGCAGCAGGCGGAAGAACTCGTACTTGGTGGTCAGCCGCTCGCCGGTGGCGATGGGGATGCTGGTCTTGGCCGCGACCTGGCCCATGGCCTCTTCCTGGCCCGGCGGAATGGGCTCCTCGAACCACAGCGGGTCGTATTTCTCCAGGCGCCTGGCCAGGCGAATGGCCGAGGACGGCACCATCTGCCCGTGGGTGCCGAACAGCAGGTCGCACTTGCTGCCCACCGCTTCGCGGATCTTGCGGCAGAAGGTTTCGCAGCGCTCCAGCACCTCCAGCGACAGCTGGTGGCCGGAGAACGCCGTGTAGGGCCCGGCCGGGTCGAACTTCAGCGCGCTGAAGCCCAGGTTCATGTTGTGTACCGCGCATTCGGCGGCCAGGTCCGGGTCGGAGTAGTCGTACTCGCCCTGGGCATTCTTCGGATACAGGTAGGTGTAGGAACGCAGGCGCTCGTGAACCTTGCCGCCGAGCAGCTCGTACACCGGCTTGTTCGCCGCCTTGCCGACGATGTCCCAGCAGGCCATCTCCAGGCCGCTGACCACGCCCATCATGGTCAGGTCGGGGCGCTGGGTGAAGCCGCTGGAATAGGCGCGGCGGAAGAAGCGCTCGATGTGGTGCGGGTCCTGGTCCAGCAGGTAGCGCTGGAACACGTCCTCGATCACCGGGACCATCGCCCTGGGGTGGAAGGTGGCGGCGTAGATTTCGCCGACGCCCTCGATGCCGCAGTCGGTCTTGAGGGTCACGAACAGCCAGTACATGCCGCCGATGTGCGGCGGCGGGACGGCGACCACGTGGGTCTGCAGGGAGACGACTTTCATGCTTGGCGCGCTCTCTTGTCGATGCGTTTCTTCAGGATCAGGGTGGCGACCACGCCCAGCAGGCCCACCGCCACGACGTAGGAGAAGTAGATCTGGTAGCCGACGAAGCCGGGGAAGCGGTCGGTGATCCAGCCGTTGAGCAGCGGCAGGAAGACGTCCGGCGAATAGCCGACCAGGGAAATGATGCCGATGGCCAGGCCGGTGACGCGCAGGGGGATGTGGCAGTCGTCGAGGATCGCCCAGTACAGGCCGCGGATGGCGTAGGTCATCAGGCCGATGAAGATCACCAGGAACACCAGCACACTCAGCACGTGCAGGCTCGGCAGCAGCACCAGGCCAAGCATGCCCAGGGCCGAGAGCAGCATGGCCCAGGTCAGCACCCCGGTCTTGGAGAAGCGGTCGCCCAGCCAGCCGCCGCCGATGCCGCCAACCGGGCGCATCCACAGCTTGATGGTGGTGATCAGCCCGGCCATGGTCGCGCTCAGGCCGAAGCCGCCTTCCTGCAGGTAGGCCGAGAAGCTGTAGGTGGCCCAGAAGAAGTGGTAGCCGCAGAAGACGATGGCGGTCACCAGCCACAGCTCGGGGATGCGCGCCAGGGTGCGCAGGTCTTCCAGCAGGTTGCCCTTGCCCGAGGCGGCGCGCTCGCCCTGCGCGCCTTGCGGGTCGCGCAGCATCATCAGCACCACGCCGAGGACGATGCAGCAGGCGGCGTAGAGGTGGATGACCAGTTGCAGGCCCTCGGCGTTGCGCTCGCCGCGGGTCTGGGTGACGTAGGCGAACAGCGCGATGGCCACGGTGGCCAGCAGCGCTTCCACCAGCCCGCGGCCGCCGTCGAGCACGCCGAAGAAGCGGCCCTGCTCGGTCTCGCCGGCGAGCATGTTCACCCGCTTGATCAGCGAGGCCCAGAAGGTCAGCCCGGTGGTGATGCCGAAGCCGCAGAAGATCGCCAGCAGCGCCTGGAAGCCGGGCAGCTGCGCGTACCACAGGCCCAGCACGCCGGTGCCCAGCAGCGAGAAGCTGATCAGGTAGCGCGGCGAGATGCGGTCGGCCAGCCAGCCGCTGGGCAGGTAGCTGACCAGGAAGGCGCTGCCGAGGATGGAATACAGGTAGCCCAGCTCGCTGTTGCTGATGGCCAGGGCCTCGAGCATGGTGCTCTGGTACACCTGGCGCAGGTAGAGCATGGGGTAGATGGCGCCGGCGGCGAGCACCAGCAACGCCAGTTGCAGGTAGCGCGACAGGTTGGCGCTGGACGGAACGGCCATGGGCATGGCCTCTGCACTTATTGTTTTTTTCATCATGCGTCTCGTGGCCGGCGCTGGCACCGGCGGGTTGTCGGAAAAGCGCGGCGCACGCCGGGCGCAGGCAGGCGCCCGGCGCGGCTCGTCAGTACTTCAGGACCACCAGGCGGGTCTGGGTGAACTCCAGCATCCCGTGCTTGCCGTCGTCGCCGCCCAGGCCCGAGCGCTTCCAGCCGGCGTGGAAGCCCTGGTAGGGGTCGGCGGGGGTGCGGTTGACGTACAGCTCGCCGGCCTCAATGGCGTTGGCCACCTTCATCGCCGTGCGGTAGTTCTCGCTGTAGAGCACCGAGGACAGGCCGAACTGGTGGTCGTTGGCCATGGCCAGGGCTTCGTCGAGGGTCTCGTAGCGCAGCACCGGCAGCACCGGGCCGAAGATTTCCTCCTGGACGATCTCCATGTCCTGGCGGCAGTTGCTCAGCAGAGTGGCCGGGTAGAAGTGGCCCGGCCCTTCCGGCAGCACGCCGCCGCATTCCAGCCGGGCACCTTCGGCCAGGGCGCGCTGCACCTTGGCATGGATTTCCTGGCGCGAACGCTCGTTGACCAGCGGGCCCATGCGGCTCGGGTCCTCGCTGCGGTCGCCGCTGCGCACCGCGGCAAGCTTGTCGCGCAGCAGGGCGAGGAAGCGGTCGTGCACGCTGGCCTGCACGTACACGCGCTCGATGGCGGTGCACAGCTGGCCACAGTGGGTGGTCTTGGAGGCGGCGATGGCGCTGGCCGCCTGCTCCAGGTCGGCGTCGGCCTCGATGATCGCCGGGGTCTTGCCGCCCAGTTCCAGCGACGGTTTGGCGATGTTGGCCTTGCAGTAGTCGAGCACGGTGCGCCCGGCGCCGACGCTGCCAGTCAGGGTGATCATGCCCACCGCCGGGTGCTGGCAGAGCGTAGCGGCGACCTCGTGGACCATGGTCAGCACGTTGAACACGCCGGCCGGCAGCTCGGCCTCGGCGGCGGCGCGGGCGATCTCGAAGGCCGAGGTCGGGGTGTTGTTGCTCGGCCGCACCACCACCGTGTTGCCGCTGATCAGCGCCGGGGCGACCTTGCGCAGCAGGGTGTAGACCGGGTAGTTGAAGGGGATCAGGCAGGCCACCACGCCGATCGGCTCGCGTTGCAGCAGGATGGTTTCGTCGCGGGAATCGCTGGGGATCACCTCGCCCTCGATGCGCCGCGCCCATTCGGCGTGGTAGCGGGTGATCTGCGCGGCGTAGACTGCCTCGTTGGTGGCGTCCTGCAGGCTCTTGCCGGACTCGCGGGCCAGCGCCTCGCCGATGCGAGCGGCGTTGCGCTCGATGGCCTCGGCGAAGCGCCGCAGGTATTCGCCGCGCTCGATGGCCGGCCGCTTCGCCCAGTCGCGCTGGGCGCGTTGCGCGGCTTCCACGGCCTGGCGCACCTCGGCCTCGCTGGCGGCCGGTACCTCGGCGATGCAGGCCCCGGTGGCCGGGTCGGACACGGCGATGCGGGCGGCCACGGAGCCGTCGCGGAAACGGCCGTCGATGAAGTTCTGGTCAGTACGCATGGGCATTCCTGTGGTTCAAGCAGCGCGGTGGCGGAGGAACGACAGGAGCGACGCGGGGCGGGCGCTAAGCCGCGCCGGCAGGCGGGTGCGGGCAGGCATGGGAAACACTCTTGTCGTTCTTGGATGGCCAAGTTTCGACAGGCGCGGCAGGCCGGACAAACGATTAATAGCGCCGGGCAACCTGCGTTTTTCGCATGTTACCCGGCGGCGTTTCAGCGCGGGCTGACGATGTGCGCGGCGTTGTCCAGGCTGCGCTCGGCCAGGCACACCTCTTCCAGCAGCCAGTCGCGGAAGCGCTCCACGTGCTCCGGCAGTTCCTGCCCCGGGCGGCTCACCCACCAGTAGGACTGATGGCCATCCACCTGCACGTCGAGCAGTTGCACCAACTGCCCGGCCACCAGCTCGCGGGCCACCATCTGGCGGTCGGCCATGGTCACGCCCAGGCCGTCGATGGCGGCGCGGATGGCCATGTCCAGCAGGTCGAACTCGTAGCCGCCCTGCAGGTCGACGCCCTGGATCTTCGCCGCATCCAGCCAGTGGCGCCAGGTCAGGTAGCGCTGGTCGTCGCGGGCCAGCACGTGCAGCAGGGTCATGCCATTGAGCGGCATCCCCTGCTCCGTTTCCTCGCGCTGCGCCAGCAGGCCCGGCGCGCATACGGCGATGTGCTTCTCGTGCATCAGCAGCGAACTGTCCAGGCCCTCCCACTCGCCGTTGCCGAAGCGGATGGCGCAGTCCAGGGTGCCGGTCTCGGCCAGGCTGTCCTGCAGGTGCGTGGTGAGGGTCACCTCCAGCCCCGGATGGGCCTCGCGCAGGCGCCCCAGGCGCGGCAGCAGCCAGCGGCTGGCGAAGGTCGGCGGGGCGTTCAGGCGCAGGCGGTTGAGGTGCTGGCGCTGCTGGATGCCGCGCACCGTCAGCTCGATGCGGTCGAACGACTGCTGCAGCGCGCGCAGCAGCATGCGCCCGGCGTCGGTCAGTTGCAGGTGGTGGTGGCGGCGCTGCAGCAGCGGCTCGCCGAGCTGCTCCTCCAACTGGCGCACCTGGCGGCTGACCGCGCTCTGGGTGACGTTGAGCAGTTCGGCGGCGCGGGTGAAGCTGCCGGTGCTGCCGGCCACCTCGAACGCCTTGAGTGCATTGAGCGCCGGGATCTTGCGCTTCATCGCTGGCCCTCCCCTCGCGCCCCCGTTGGACGCGGCATGCGCATTGGAGTATGGCAGCGGCCCTAGAGTCACCAGGGCCGCCGCCGAGGCTCAGAAGTAATAACCGACGTTGGCGTACAGCTGGTTCTCCCAGTGGTCGGTGCCGCCCTGGGCCAGACTGTCGGTATAGCTGCTGCCGCCGATGTAGGGGTCGTTGCGGCCGTTGAGCCATTCCACGGCGATGTAGAAGGAACGCACCGAGAACGAGGTGCCGAGGATGAAGCGCTCGGAGGCGTCGAAGCCGCTGGCGGACTTGTCGAAGCGGCTGTAGTTGCCGTACACCTTCAGGCCACTCACCCAGCCGCCGACAAAGGTGCCGGGGAAGCTGTAGCTGAGGTCGCCGACATAGAGGTTGCCGCGGCTGGCGACGTTGAAGGTGCCGTCGTAGCCGCCGAAGCTGACCACCTCGTCGCTGCCCGGGTTGCGCGGCGACATCTGCTGGCGCCCGGCCTGCAGCTGCACGCCCCAGGGGCCGTTCTGCCCCAGGTAGTGCAGGGCGTAGGCGTTGCGCCGGCCGGCGTCGTGGGTGTCCTTGTTCTCCAGGCGCGAAGTCAGGGCCGACACGCCCACCTCGGACTTCCAGTCGCCCAGCTGCAGCGAACGCGCCAGGCGCGCGACCACTATCTGCCGTTCCTGGTTGCGGGTGCCCTCGGGCACGTAGTCGTCGGCCGAGGTCACCACCGTGGAGTAGGTGCTGCCGTTGCTGGTGCCGCGCCCCGGCCAGGCCGGGCGGCCGTACAGGCCCGCCTGCAGGTTCCAGTCGCCCTGCTGCTGGATGTACTTGGCGCCCACCGCCGAGACGTCCTCCAGGCCCACCACGTTGCCGAGGGTCTCGTAGAAGGTGCTGCCGAAGAACGGCTGCAGGCCGAAGGGAATCTGGTTGAGGCCGACCTGCACCTGGCGCTCGGCGTCGAAGCGGTAGCCGACCCAGGCATACTCGGCGAAGGCGACGTCGCCGATGTGGTCGGTGTACTGGTAGGGGTACTGCTTGCCGTAGAAGCGGTAGCGCGCCGCGCCTATCCAGCTGTCGGAGGTATAGGTGGCGCGCAGCATCAGAGTGTCGAAGCCGGCCTTGTCGATGTCGCGGTCCGGGTCGTGGTCGAAGCGCGCGCGGATGGCGCCGCCGACGTCGAGTTCGTCCGTCACCGGCACCGCCAGGGCGGCGGCGCTGCAAGTCAGCAGGACGGGAAACAGCAGGTGCGCACAGCGGCGCGGCAGGGGAAATCTGGCCACAATGGAAAGCCTCGGCGAAGTTCTTGTCGTTATTCGGCGCACCGGCGCGGACACTCCCCCCACACCTTGTGCGCGGCCGAAACTAGCCCCTGGCGCGAGCCGCGCACAAACGACTAAATCGCCGGGCAAACCGGAGAAAAACGCATGTTTGTAGGAGCGGCCCGGCGCTAGAATCGGCGCACCACGACCAGCCCGCGCGCGCCACCCCGCGCGCCCTTTCGGAAGCCGCCCCATGCGCAGCCTGCCGCCCCTGAACATGCTCCGGGTCTTCGAGGAAGTCGCCCACCACCGCAGCTTCAACCGCGCCGCCGAGGCGCTCAACGTCACCCAGGGCGCGGTCAGCCGGCAGATCAAGCAACTGGAGGACTACCTGGGCGTCAGCCTGTTCGTGCGCACACCGCGCGGCCTGACCCTCACCGAGACCGGCAGCGCCCTGGCCCCGCACCTGGGCGAGGCCTTCGACCGCATCGAGCGCGCCCTGCAGGCGGTGCGCGTGCCCAACCTGCGCCAGCGCCTGCGCATCCTCGCGCCGCCGACCTGGGGCACGCGCTGGCTGTCGCCGCGCCTGCGCAGCTTCCTCCAGCGCTACCCGGACATCAGCCTGAGCGTGACCAACGCCCAGGACGCGGACAACCCCGGCGAACTGGACTGCCGCATCCGCTTCGGCCTGGAGGCCGCCGCCCACTGCCACAGCCAGCTGCTGGTGATGGAACGGCACATCGCCGTGGCCAGCCCGGAGCTGTTCGACGGCGAGCGCCCGCCGGAGCTGCACGCCCACCCGCTGCTGCACATCCTCCACGAGGGCAAGCGCCTGAAGGTCTGGGAGAACTGGCTGGAAGCCGTGGGCCGCAACGACGTCGACGCCGGCAGCGGCATCGAGTTCAGCACCCTCGACCAGGTCATCCACACCGCCCTGGCCGGCGGTGGCCTGGCGGTGATCGACCGGCAGATGATCGAACGCGAACTGGCCGCCGGCAGCCTGCTGCCGATCACCCCGGTGGAAGTGCTCGGCCCCTACGGCTACTGGCTCGACATCCCCGCCGACAAGCGCGGCCTGTCCAAGGTGCAGCGCTTCCAGGACTGGCTGGAACTGATGAGCAACCCCTAGCCGTTTTGAGGATTTGCCGACAGCTTCGCCCCTCGCGTGGAAATCTCCCCCGTCCGACTCGGAGGAATTGCACAGACCTTGCCGCTCCTCCCAAAGGCATGGCGGTCCAAGATCATGCGCTGGAGTCCGCCCCCGCTCACGGACGCCGGAAATCGCCACCGCAAGGACCCGATCATGTCTATCAAGCACACACTAAACCTGCTGGACGAGCGACTGCTGAAGGAGTTGCTCGACGCAGCCCAGGAAGCCCTGAACGACACCGCCACCGCCAAGCGCGTCGCCCACGTACTGGGCGTGGAACCCGCGCGGGTCCACGCCCTGGCCAACGTCGCCCTGGGCCTGTCGCAGGCGGACGACGAACGCGCCCACGACGTCGGCACCCTGCGCCAGCTGGACGACCTCACCCGGCGCATCCGCGGGCTGATGAGCCCCTGAGGCCACGCGTCCGGCGGGAGCGGTAGGCGATCCCCGAGGCTTTTGCTGCTACCTTCCAGGTCCGTAGCGAGCACCCTCCGAGGAACCCCATGACCGATCCCCTGCACAAGCTTTCCTGGGACGACCTGCGCATCGTCAAGGCGATCGGCGAAGGCGGCAGCCTGGTGGCCGCGGCCGCCGCGCTGGGGTTGAACCACTCGACCGTCTCCCGGCACCTGGCGGCCCTGGAGGGCACCCTCGGCGTGGCCCTCTTCGACCGGCGCCGCAGCGGCTATGCCCCCACCGCCGCCGGCGCCGAGCTGGTCGAACTGGGCGGGCGCCTGGAGCAGGACATCCTCAGCGTGGCGCGGCGGGTGTCGAGCCACGCCCAGGGCCACAAGGGCGACCTGCGCATCACCACCAGCGATGCCCTGCTGCTGGACTTCCTCACCCCGATCATCGCCGGCTTCCAGGCGGCCAACCCGGAAATCCGCATCGAGGTGCTGGTGAGCAACCAGCCGCTGAACCTCGCCCGCGGCGACTCGGACATCGCCTTCCGCGCCACCCTGGTGCCGCCGGAGAACCTGTTCGGGCGCAAGGTGGCGACCGTGGCCTGGGCCATCTACGGGCGCCGCGTCGACTATGTCGGCCACGCCCCCATCCTCGACGACCTCTGGCAGCGCCAATGGGTGTCCTACGGCCGCGGCCTGGCCGGCCTGCGCGCGTATGGCTTCGTCGAGCAACGCGTCGCGCCGCAACGGATCGGCTACCGCAGCGACTCGGTGGCCGGCGTCGCCGCGGCCATCGCCGCCGGCATGGGCATCGGCTTCCTGCCCTGCATGCACGGCGACCTGGTGCCCGGCCTGGTGCGCATCAGCCCGGTGCAGCCGGAGGTCCACGACGAACTCTGGGTGCTCACCCATCCGGACATCCGCAAGTCCGGCCGGGTGTACGCCTTCCTCACGCACTGCGCCGAGGCCATCGTCCGCCAGCGCGACTTCATCGAAGGCCGCGAACTGCGCCCCGCCTCCCTCGCCCTGCCCGGCCGCTGATCCGCGATCCTGCGGATTCGACTCCGCGCAAACGCACACCCGGGCGCCGTGCCAGGTCCCTAGACTCGGCGGAGACCGGCAGCCACGGCTGCCGGCAGCCCACCAGAGGAGGACTTCCCCATGAACGTCAAAGCGTCCACCAAGCCCGCCCGTTCCCTGCTCAGCCCCCAGGACCACGCCCTGGTGCTGATCGACCACCAGTCGCAGATGGCCTTCAACACCAAGTCCATCGACATCGCCAGCCTGCGCGCCAACACCGCGATCCTCGCCAACGCCGCCAAGGGCTTCGGCGTGCCCACGGTCATCTCGACCATCTCCCGGGAAAGCTTCGCCGGCCCGCTGTTCCCCGAAGTCAGCGAGGCCTTCCCCGACGCCGAGGTCATCGACCGCACCACCTCCAACGCCTGGGAAGACGAGCAGTTCATCGCCGCCATCAACGCCACCGACAAGCCGCGCCTGGTGATGTGCGGCCTGTGGACCTCGGTGTGCTGCAACGGCCCGGTGCTCTCGGCGCTGGAACAGGGCTTCGAGGTCTACGTGGTGACCGACGCCTGCGGCGACTGCACCGCCGAGGCCCACGAGCGCGCGGTGCAGCGCATGCTCCAGGCCGGCGCCCGGCCGATCACCGCCCTCACCTACCTGCTGGAACTGCAGCGCGACTGGGCCCGCGTGGAAACCTACGACCTCACCACCGGCATCTCGGTCGAGTTCGGCGGCGCCTTCGGCATCGGCATCCAGTACGCCAAGGCCATGCTCGGCGGCCACCAGGGCTGAGCACCGCGGCCCCGTGGCGGCCAGCCCCCACGGGGCCCTGGGGAGACGCGGCATGAAAGCCTATTTCCTTTCCCTGGGCGTCGGCCTGCTGGTGGGCGTCATCTATTCCCTGAGCGGCGTGCGCTCGCCGGCGCCACCAACCATAGCCCTGCTCGGCCTGCTCGGCCTGCTGGGCATGCTGCTCGGCGAACAGGCCCTGCCACTGACCAGGCGGTTGCTCTAGGCGCCGTCGGCTGCCAGCGTTGCTGCGGAACGGCAGACGCCGGAAGTATCGGTTGGGCAGAAGGTTCGGGCTCCGAAAGATCGGCAAAGGCAGTAAAGCGTCTCCTCGTCTGATAAGCACGCCTCCTGCCGATACGATTCCGCCCCTCCTTCTCCCCGCCGCCGATTGACGGCTCCAGAGCAGCCCCCTGATGCTTGGCGCCTGACATGGCTGCATCCGCGTTATGGGCGGGTCGTGCGGGGCATCCTCGGATGCGCCGGTCCTAATCCCGGCACGCCAACCTGTGCGGTCCGCCCTCCCTGATTGGCGTCAGGAATCGGAAACCCATTCGATTAGGAAACAACCCCATGAACCTTGCAGCCCAAGTGCTACCCATACCCTGAAAAGCACCGCCCCACCGGGGCTAGACGACGCCGCGCAATCCCGACAGGCGGCCCTGGTCAATCTGGTGCGCCTGCTGGCCGACGCACCAGACCTGGGCGCCCCCACCGAGGAAGTGCTGGACGGCACCTTCAGCGCGCAGGAATACCTGGCGGCCGATGTCGAGCGGCTGTACACCGCCGCCGAGCAACGCACCCGACCGTAGGGCGCATAACGCGAAGCGTTATCCGCCGTTGCTGGATAACGCTTCGCTCCGTAGACGGGAAAGGAGATTTAAAAGCCCTATCAAAGTTTGGCGCCCAAGTCCCAGCCAACTAACTCTGCAGGGTTATTCTGCACATACGGCTCCCACTCGACTTGTAATTCCTAAATTAGCCTTGACGCGGCCCTCTCTATATCGAAGCACGGCCTCGGAAACGCAGTGAGCTGTCTATAGCACTGATAAAACCCTGAGTCCGCCAAGTCACTTCGCCGCGCTTCTCGAACGCCACTTCCGGCGTACCCAGGTGGCTGGTACCGAAGTAGCTCACGCTCCAGGCCTGGGTATCGCGGCGTTGAGCCTGGGTGAACAGCGGCTGGCTCATCCAGGGCGCGCCGGGGTCGTAGGCGTATTCCTGTACCAAGCCGCCCTGGGCGTCGTACACACCGATCAGGCCTTCTTCACTGTAGAAGTAGTAGGTGAGCTTGGCAGCAGTGTCTTGCTGATGCGTTGGCCCAGGGAGTTGTAGCGGTAGCGGGCCTGCGGGTGGCCGTTCTTCTCGACCTCGACCAGGCGCTCGCGGCTTCGGCTACGAAGTTTTCCGCGGGATGTCCGGGCAGCAACGACAACGACTGGACATCCGGCCCCTGGGTGTCGACTCGCAGGGTCTTGCCCTCGACGATTTCAGTACCTTCGTTGCCAACCGGGTCGTAAGCCGAAACCCGGGCATGGAGCAATCCGGACGGTACGGCATCGCTCAGGTCGAAGCTCCCCTGGTAGTCCAGCGAGTCGTTGGCCGCTTGGCTCAGGCGCACGGGGATCGAACCGCCCTGTGGCACATCCAGGCTGAAGAAGGGAGCATTACGTAGCTGCTCACTCATGCGCAGCCGGACATCGATCCTCCCGGGTCCATGGCGACCATCGGTGGCTACCGCCCCGTGGCTTTCGTATTCGACCGCCTCGACCCTGGGCAAGGTGCGATCGGCCTCCGCCATGCGCAGCACCGACGGCGCACTTTCCGAGCCGAGCGAATTCGCTGCCACCACCCGGTAGTAGTAGGTGCCATCTTCGGTGGTCTGGTGGCTATGGCCCAACCCCGTCAACAATCCACTGTTGAGCCTAGTCACGCCGGCATCACCGGCCGTCTCGAACGGCTGGTTAGCGGCATAAAAATTACCAACTCACATAAAGGAAAAATTGATATTAAGCGCCCCTCTCGTAGAACCTGACCATTCTATGAAACTAGCGCTGAAGCACACGCACGACCCTCCTCCAACAAAATGCCATCCCTCCTCCAATAAGAACCCCACAAACACTCACAATCAAATTAAGATATTCCTCACGCTTAACTCCCCATTCTCCCGTGGCAACTCCGAACACCAACACATCTCCTACGAAATATATGGAGTCCAAAACTGATTCAACCAAGAAATACAAACCCACCCCAACTACCATCACCTCAATTGCCGGCGCCGCAACCAAAATGATCTGTTTACCCCCCCCAAAAAAGGAAAATATCGTTTTCGGAAAAACCCAAAATGCGACAGAAGACAAGAAAATCAGGGAAACCCAGAGTACATACAATTTCGCCAGCAGTAAATTTTGTTCACTGCGTAAGTACTGAGCCAAGCTAATGGCCTGTTCCAAACCATAGAAACCAATAAAAATGGCCAATACTCTCATTACAATACGCACACAATTCACTTCACTCATAGTTACCTCGCAACAATTTCCCACCGAGCAGCCTGTCCTACACCCAAGGCACAAGAAGATGCTAAGGCTACCAACTCCGCCCCCTAAAGATCACTGAACCCTCAAATGAAATACTTTGATACAAACAGCCTTCCCCATGAAAGCGTTAATACTTCAGTGAAAATACCTCACGAGAGGTCGGCCTGCCGATCCTGTCTACAACAGACAGAGCAGACAACATATTTGATTCATCAAACCCAAACACAACAACCCTCACAAACTTATTATTGATGCCACAACAAATATATACAATATTTTTAATAACCCCTTCATAGCGAATTAGCACCGGAGCACACGCACAATTCGCCTACAGAAAACCACCATCCCCCCACCTATAAAAATCCCACACATACTAACCAACATGTTTAGGAAAAAATTGCGCCCCCACATGTTATACATCAACCCCATAACCAGAAAATCTCCCGCGAACCTTACTAAACCGAACACTGAACAAGCCCAAAAATATAAACCCAGACCAAGAACTACAAATTCAAATCCTGACAAGGACTCAGAGGAAGCGTTTCTATCGACCAACTCCTTCCTCCACAAAACAGAAGAAAACTCCCCCGAAAACCGCCAAAGCATAATGGAAAACAAACAAGCCAAAAGAACCCACAATAAATAAATCTCATCCACAGGGCTTCCCTCAGAGAGATACCTAACTAGGTTGGTTGCTTGCCCCAAGCAATAGAAAGCTAGAAGAGCAGCCAACCCCCTAACTACAACGCATATAAAGACCACACCACTCACAAAAACCTCACAGAAATATTATCTATAATTTAACACTTCCATTTTTCGCCATAGCAGATGCAATACTCATCCCACGGGGCGACTTAGTAAAATATCAATTAGAATTCTGCGACCCACAAGAATCTATATAATAGTTGCCAGCCATACACTGATACATAGAACATTCAGTCTCAAAGTAGCAACTGGGAGAGTTAAACGGGCATGCATATGCTCCAGGCGTTTGAGGTTGCTCATTCAGATTCCCAACAGGGTCATTGTTGGCATTAGGCGGATCTCTATCAAGCCGATCCGGGGGATAAGACTCATGCCTTTCACACTGCGCTTTATCTCGTAGATGCCTTACTCCATTCTCACCCGGGCCTTTTCCAGGGCTAGTTCTCTGTTGAGGACTCCAAGGGTTAATTGGAGGTCGACCTCCAATTGCCCACGCCCTGGGCCCAAACACATCAACTGAATAAATAGGGTTCAATCCAACATACCAGTAAATATTTATCCCGCCGTCTAGCCCGACTGGATCTTGCTGCACATACCGTCCCAGTCGCAGGTCATAATCCCTGAGGTAGTTCTGATACAGCCCCGTCTCCGCATCGAAATACTGCCCCGGGAAACGCAGCGCGTTGTCGATGGCATTGAGCGTTATCTGTGTTTCGCCAAAAGCCTGGGCCTGGGCGCGCCAGGTCACTTCGCCGCTCTTCTCGAACGCCACTTCCGGCATACCCAGGTGGCTGGTGCCGAAGTAGCTCACGCTCCAGGCCTGGGTATCGCGGCGTTGCGCCCGGGTGAACAGCGGCTGGCTCATCCAGGGCGCGCTGGGGTCGTAGGCGTATTCCTGTTCCAAGCCGCCTTGGGCGTCGTACACGCCGACCAGGCCTTCTTCGCTGTAGAAGTAGTAGGTGGTCTTTTCGCTCGGCAGCAGCGTCTTGCTGATGCACTGGCCCAGGGGGTTGTAGCGGTAGCGGGCCAGTGGCTGGCCATTCTTCTCGACCTCGACCAGGCGTTCGCGGCTGTCGTAGCGGTATTTGCTTTACCATAGCTAAACTTATTAAACCAGACAAAATCAATTAACCCCTGGGTCGTCGAAGCCATCTGACAACGGCAGGAATAAATACAAACCACTGAAAATAGCCGACCAAAAATATACCTAGCCAAGTAATAAATATCGAAAAAAATGTATCATTTATTTTTATAAAAAACACAAAATCCAATATAAAATATATAAAAGATATCACACTACCCATCGGAAAAGACAGCGCCAACATACTCCATGCGAAAACTATCACAATGTCATTTGACACCTTCTCGCAGAAACCTGACAGGGTGAACCCCAAAACTATAAAATTTGCCACCACCCATACCAACTTAATTATATTTAAAATCACTGCCACCACCGCTTCTGCTTAACATCACACTCTTTCCGGCAACTCTTAACTACCTTATCATCATATTCTTGGCAGTCAGTTCCAAAGGGTATCCCATACTTTGGTCTTGGTTTACCCCACTCAGAAATCAAGCACTGTTCAAAGCAGTCATTATCGGGCTCAATTTCCTTACATTCTCGCCCTGCCTCTAAAGAATCTTGGCTTGGTTTGCCTTCTCCTCTCAAAGCCGAATCCGCCGCATCTTGCCCCCCACACGTTACCTTCCCATCTTTTCCTACAACACATGAGTATTGATGGTAAAAGTACGGTACCCAGTCGTGCGCTATTTTGGCGCCATCAGGACCAATTTTTTCCTCCAAGGCATTTAACGGCTTCGTACATTGAATTGTCTTTAATCCGTAAGGATCTGAGCGAAAAATAGGATTTCCAATTACATAAGCGTACCTATTAAGCCCTCCGTTTAGTCCAATCGGATCACTTTGCACATACCGTCCCAGGCGCGGGTCATAATCCCTGAAGTAGTTCTGATACAGCCCCGTCTCCGTATCGAAATACTGCCCGGGGAAACGCAGTGCGTTGTCGATGGTATTGAGCGTTATCTGTGTTTCGCCAAAAGCCTGGGCCTGGGCGCGCCAGGTCACTTCGCCGCTCTTCTCGAACGCCACTTCCGGCGTACCCAGGTGGCTGGTGCCGAAGTAGCTCACGCTCCAGGCCTGGGTATCGCGGCGTTGCACACGGGTGAACAGCGGCTGGCTCATCCAGGGCGCGCTGGGGTCGTAGGCGTATTCCTGTTCCAGGTTGCCCTGGGCGTCGTACACGCCGACCAGGCCTTCTTCGCTGTAGAAGTAGTAGGTGGTCTTTTCGCTTGGCAGCAGTGTCTTGCTGATGCGCTGGCCCAGGGGGTTGTAGCGGTAGCGGGCCAGTGGCTGGCCGTTCTTCTCGACCTGGACCAGGCGTTCGCGGCTGTCGTAGCGGTAGCGCCAGTGGTCGAGGGCGCCGCTCTGGATCAGGCTGCCGTCGCTTTGCAGCGCGCCCTTTTCGATCAGGTGGCCGTCGGCGTTGTAGCGGTAGCCGATGCCGTCGTGGCTGAGCAGTTGGTTGTGGGCGTTGTATTGCCAGCGGCCGATGTCCAGTTCCGCTTTGTCGGCCTTGGCGTCCAGGCGGTTGCCCACGCCGTCGTAGGCATAGGCTTCGTCGCTTCGGCTGTCGCCACTGGGGTAGTGGGCTTCGGTCAGGCGATAGAGCTTGTCGTAGCCGTATCGCTGTTCGCCGGTCTGGCTGGCAATGGCCGTGATATTGCCCGCGGCGTCGTACTGGTAGTGCTGCCGCTGGATCGGGTTGCCGGCCAGGTCGTCGAGATTGCGCTGGGTGTAGCGCAGCAGGCCGTCGTGGACGCTGCGCAGGGCATTGCCGCCGGGGTAGAGGACGGTCCGTGGCTTTTGCCAGTTGAAGTTCTGCCAACTGATGCTGCCTTCGCCGGGGATGCTCAGGCCGTCGAGTGGGCCATGGGCACTGTAGCGGTAGCTGTAGGTCTGCTGCTCCGGGGTGCTATAGCTGACCTTGCGGCCGTTGGCGTCGTAGTTGTAGGCAATGCTCTTGCTGAAGACGGGGCTGGCCGTCTTGTAGGTGACGGTCAGGCGAATGACCCGGCCCAGGGCGTCATGCTCGTAGAGCGCCTGGCTGTCTTCGTCCTCGTAGCTTTGCAGCCGGTTGAGCGCGCTGTAACGGTAAGTGGTGGTGCGCTCGGCGCGGTCGGTCTCGGCCTGGCCGGCGTTGCTGAAGTGTCGGGCCTGGACCAGGCGGTTGGCTGCATCGTACTGGTAGCGGCTGATACGGCCATCCGGCGTGATGACCTGGCTCAGGTTGCCGGCCGCATCGTACAAGTAGTGCCGCTCGGTAGGCGGGGTGTCGGCATCGCCGGGTTTGATTTCGGCGACCAGGGCATCACGGGCATCGTAGCGAAAGCGGGTACTGCGGCCGGCGGGGTCGGTCACCTGGATCAGGTTGCCACGGGCGTCATAGGCATAGCGGGTGATGCCGCCTTCGGCATCGCGGCTTTCCACCAGGCGGCCCAGGGCATCGTATTGGTTGTCCGTGGGGTTGCCCGCCGCATCCAGCCATTGTTCCAGCAAACCGTCGGCCAGGTAGCGGTAGTGTTCCGTCTGGTCGCGGGTTTCGCCGTCGACGGGGTATTCGCGGCGTTGGCGCTTGAGTCGTTCCCGGGCGTCGTAGTCGAAGCGTTCGCGGTAGGTCGGGTAATCGATGCCGACCAGGCGTTCCTTGTCGTACTGGTACTGGGTGAGATTGTCGGCGGCATCCCTTTCGTTGAGCAGGCGGCCACGGGCGTCGTAGCCGCGCCGGCGGGTGTGGCCCAAGGGATCGATCAGCGCCACCAGCCGCTGGCTGGCGTCGTATTCGAAGCGGGTTCGGGCGTTGACCGCATCGGTGAGGCTGGTGGGCAGGCCGGCGGCGTTGTACTCGCTCAGCCGTTCGCCGCCGTTGGGCGCGACGCTTTTGATGCGTTGGCCCAGGGCATCGTAATGATGGGTGAGCGTTTGCTGCAGGGGGGTGCTCAGGCTGGTCAGATTGCCTGCCGCGTCGTAGGTGCTGCTCCAGGTCTGGCCCAGGGCGTTGGTCAGGCTCAGGACGTTGCCCAGCACGTCATGGGTCGAGGTGCTGGCATGGCCCAGGGGGTCGAGGGTCTGGCTGCGGTTGCCCTTGCCGTCGTACTGGTATTTCCAGGTGGCCGCCGGGGTGTCGCCGCTGCCCGGGCGATGCTCTTCGATGAGTTGCCCGAGGCTGTCGTAGACGTAGGTGGTGCGGCTGGCTTGCGGGCTGTCGGCGGCGTCGATCCGTTCGATCAGGTTGCCCTTGCCGTCGTAGCGGTAGCGGGTGACGATGCCGCGCTCGTCGATGCGCTCGCTGAGTTGGCGGGCCGCCGGGTCGTAGCTGTTGCGGATCTCGCTGCCGTTGGCGTACTGGATGCGGATGACCTGGTTGTAGCGGTTGTATTCGGTGGTGGTGCGCTGCCCCTGGGCGTCCTGTTCGATCATCTGCGCCACGTAGGGGGAAGGCGAGCGGCCCTGGCGCCGGGAGATCTCGCGGCTCAGCGCCAGGCTCTTGCCGGTCAGTTGGTAGGCCTCGGCCACCTTGCCCACGTTGCTCGAGCGGTCCGACAGTTGGTACTGCCGGCTGAACAGGGTTTCGCCGTTCTCCGCCTGGCGCACCCGATGGCCGAGGCGGTCGTACCATTGTTCACGGACCAGTCCACCCTGGTCGGCCTGGCGGACATGGAACAGGCCCTGGGCGCGGTCGTAGCCATAGCTGTACTGCAGCTTGCGGCCATCGGCCCAGCGGACTTCCTTGACGCTGTCCTTCTTGCCCAGCACGTAGGTGGTGCGCTGGCCCAAGGGGTCGGTGTAGCCGGCCAGGCCGTTGCCGTCGTAGTGGTACTCCCAGCGCTGGCCAAGCACGTCGGTCACCGCGGCGAGGCGATCGCCGCTGTATTCGTATTTGACTTCGCGGCCGCTGTAGTCACGGATACCGCTGAGTTGGTCGCCAACGTACGTCAGGTCCAGCACACGCTCGCCGTGGTGATCCTCGACGCCGACGATCCGGCCCTGGGCATCGCGCACCAGGCGGGTCTGCAGTCCGTTGCGGTCCTGGTAGCCGGTCATGCGGCCCTGGGCGTCGTAGTCGATACGGTTGCCCTGCACGTCCTGCCAGCGGTAGCCGGCCAGGCCGCGTTGCAGGGCTGTCAGGGTGCGCCGGGGCAGGTTGTGGAAGCTCACGTCCTGGCCCTGCACCGTGCTGGTCGCGCGCAGGTAGCTCTGCCCACCACGGATCACCGCGTAGGGGCGGTCGGCATTGACCGGGTCGGCCGCGCCCTGCGGCGCGTCGGCCTTGGCCGGGCCGAGCACGGTAAGGTCCGCCCAGCGCTCGTTCCACTCCCAGCGGCCGTTCTTCCAGCTGCGCAGCAGGCGGATGGGCCCGCCCAGGGCCTGCACCTGCAGGTCCAGCACGTCCAGCTGCAACGCCTCGGTGTTGTAGTGCGGACCGCGGTACTGATGGTCCAGCCCCGGTGCCGCCTGTACCCAACCCGCCACCCAGGCGAGCAGGCCCACCCCCAGACTCCGGCCGATCCTGGCCACGACCTTGCGCTTCAATCCTTTCTCCTTGCTGGCTCACGCCCAAACGAAGGGCGCAGTCAAACAAGGCGCAGGGACCGAAAACGTTAACGCCTAGGCACTCTGGAACTCAGAAAAAAATCCCGCCAACTACAGGGAAATAACTGCTCGGGCCGCAAGATCTTTCAAGGAAATCCCTTCAGAAAAGGCAGCCACCCGGCATTTGGCGGGAAGGCCGGACGCTCGCCAAAAACTGGAGCGGGACCATCTGCCCAGGCCACTCGGGAGAAGGGAAGAAACGCCCGAGTAGCCTGAACCAACAGACGGATCAGACCAGCGCCGCCTTGCGCGCCGGCGCCTGCGCGGCGTCCTCGCCTTCACCCTTGCCGGCGTCGGTCAGCGTCAGGTACTTGGTCTCCGGCGCCCAGGCCATGGAGATCAGCGCGCCGAACAGGAGGATGCCGGCGAGGATGGCCATGGTCGGGTTGAGGCCGATGCCGGCCACGCTGACCGGCAGCAGGAAGGTGCTCAGCGCCGAGCCCAGGCGGCTGGCGGCGGTGGCCAGGCCGATGCCGCCGGCGCGCACTTCGGTGGGGAAGCTTTCCGCCGGGTAGACGCCGACCAGGTTGCTCACCGCCGAGAGCACCAGGGTGAACAGGCCGAAGGTCGCCACCATCAGCCAGGCCAGGCTGCCGGGCAGCAGCACCAGCAGGAAGAGCGCGGCGGAGAGGATCAGGAAGGAGCCGATGAGGAAGCCGCGGCGGGTGAATTTCACCGTGCACCAGATGCCCAGCAGTGCGCCCACCACCAGCAGCGCGTTGAGCAGCATCTCGGTGCCGAAGCCCTCGGCCAGGCCCATCTTCTGCAGGATCGACGGCAGGAAGGTGTAGATGGCGAAGTACGGCATGACGATGCAGATGAAGAACAGGCAGTTGAACGCGGTGCGCTTGCGGTACTGCGCGCTGAACAGCTGGCGGAAGCCACCCTTGTGCTCCTCGGCGATCTCGTCGTCGAGCACCACGTGCGCGCCCAGGTGCTTGCGCACTATGGCCCGCGCTTCTTCCACACGGCCCTTGTGCACCAGCCAGCGCGGCGATTCCGGGGTGCCGATGCGGGCGATCAGGATCATGGCCGCGGGGATCGCCGAGGATGCCAGCATCCAGCGCCAGGCGTCGTCGCCCAGGCCGAGCATGGCGGTGCCGACGAAGGTGGCGGCGACGTAGCCGAAGGTCCAGATCACGCTGAAGGAACCCAGCAGCACGCCGCGGTGCTTCTTCGGCGAGAACTCGGCGAGCATGGCGTGGCCGACGCTGAAGTCGCCGCCCAGACCGATGCCGATCAGCACCCGGCAGAGGAACAGTTGCAGCGCCGTCTCGGCGAAGAACTGCAGCAGCGAGGCCAGGGTGATCAGCACGAAGCTGATGAGGAAGATTTTCTGCCGCCCCAGGTGGTCGGAAATCCAGCCGAAGAACAGGCTGCCGAAGAACAGCCCGAGCAGCGCCGAGCTGCCGATCAGGCCCTGCCAGAAGGGGTCGAGGTTCAGTTGCGGGTTGATCAGGGTGAAGGCGATGCCGATCAGCCCGAGGATGTAGCCGTCGGTGAAGTGGGCGCCGAAGGTGAGGCCGGCGATCTTGATGTGGAACCTGCCGATGGGCAGGTCATCGATTCTGACTGTGTTACCCGACATGATCGTCTCCGAGTTTTTTTCTTGTTGTCTGAACGGAAGGATGACCGCCACACCGGTCGGGGCGGCGGCGGTTGGCGGAACTCCTTAGCGGCGTGGCCGCGGCTGCATGCGGGGCGGCGTCAGTCGGACAGGCCGCCGAGCAGCAGGTACTTGATCTCCAGGTAGTCGTCGAGGCCGTACTTGGAGCCCTCGCGGCCCAGGCCGGATTCCTTGATGCCGCCGAAGGGCGCCACCTCGGTGGAGATGATCCCTTCGTTGATGCCGACCATGCCCGCCTCCAGGCCCTCTGCCATGCGCCAGACGCGGCCGATGTCGCGGCTGTAGAAGTAGGCGGACAGGCCGTAGGGCGTGTCGTTGGCCAGGCGCAGCGCCTCGGCCTCGTCGCGGAAGCGGAAGCAGGCGGCCACCGGGCCGAAGGTTTCCTCGCCGGCGATCAGCATCCCGGCGTTCGCCTCGGCCAGCACCGTGGGCTCGTAGAAGGTGCCGCCCAGGGCGTGGCGCTGGCCGCCGCAGAGTAGCCGGGCGCCCTTCTCCAGGGCATCGCCGACGTGCTGCTCGACCTTGGCCAGGGCCGCTTCGTTGATCAGCGGGCCCTGCTCGGTGTCGCCTTCCAGGGCATTGCCCACGCGCAGCGCGCGCACCGCTTCGGCGAGCTTGGCGGTGAAGGCTTCGTACACCTCGTCCTGCACGTAGAAGCGGTTGACGCACACGCAGGTCTGCCCGGTGTTGCGGAACTTCGAGGCCATGGCGCCGCGCACCGCGGCGTCCAGGTCGGCGTCGGCGAAGACGATGAAGGGCGCGTTGCCGCCCAGTTCCAGGGAGACCTTCTTCAGGGTGTCCGCGGCCTGGCGCATCAGCAGCTTGCCGGTGCGGGTGGAGCCGGTGAACGACAGCTTGCGCACTACGCCGGAGGCCTGCAGCGCGCCGCCGATGGCCGGGGCATCGCCGGAGACGATGTTGAACACCCCGGCGGGAATGCCCGCCTGCTCGGCCAGCACGGCCAGGGCGAAGGCCGACAGCGGCGTCTCTTCCGAGGGCTTGAGGATCAGCGTGCAGCCCGCCGCCAGGGCCGGGCCGACCTTGCGGGTGACCATGGCCAGGGGGAAGTTCCACGGGGTGATGGCGGCCACCACGCCGATCGGCTGCTTGGTGACGACGATGCGCGCGTCGGTCTTGGGCGAGGGGATCACGTCGCCGTACACGCGCTTGGCTTCCTCGGCGAACCATTCGAGGAAGCTGGCGGCGTAGGCCACCTCGCCTTTCGCCTCGGCCAGGGGCTTGCCCTGTTCGCGGCTGAGCAGGCGCGCCAGTTCGTCCTGGCTGGCCAGCATCAGTTCGGCCCAGCGGCGCAGGCGCGCCGCGCGCTCCTTGGCCAGCAGCCCGCGCCAGGCCGGCAGGGCGCGCTCGGCGGCGGCGATGGCGGCGTTGGTTTCCTCGGCGCCGCCGCGCGGCACTTCGGCGACCACCTCGCCGGTGGCCGGGTTGCGTACCGCGTAGGTCGGGCCGCCGCTGTGCCACTGTCCGTCGATGTAGTGGCCGGCTTTCAGCAGTGCGCTCATGCCACGGCCTCCGTCAGCGAAAAGGTCTCGCGCATCGGCCGGGCCACGCGGAGGATGCGCTTGCCGGCGGTGTAGTCGTTGATGACGTCGCAAGGCGTGTAGTTGCGCTCCAGCTCGTAGAGTTCTTCCTCGTCCAGGCGCGTCTCCAGAGCGGCCAGGGCGCTGTCGAACTGCGCCGTGGTGTCGGCGCCGACCAGCATGCAGTCCACGCCGGGGTGGTTGAGCACCCAGGCCTGGGCGACCTGCGCGTTGCTCACGCCGCGGCGCCGGGCCACGCGCTGCACCGAGCGGGCGATCTCGAAGGAGGTCTCGTCGGCGTACATCTGCTGGGTGAAGAAATCGGTCTGGTTGCGCGTGGATTGCGCATCGCCGGTCAGCAGGCCGCGGGCCAGCGGGCTGAACACCGAGACACCGAGGCCCTGGTCGCGGCAGAAGGGGATCATCTCGCGCTCTTCCTCGCGGTAGGCGCAGTTGAGCTGCAGCTGCATGTTGATCGGCTTGACCCAGCCGTTGCGCTCGCAGGCCATGAGGATTTTCGCCAGTTGCCCGGTGAGCATGGTGGATACGCCTATATAGCGGGCCTTGCCGGCGCGGACGATGTCGTTCAGCGCGCCCATCGCCTCTTCCACGGGGGTGTTCACGTCATAGAAATGCAGCATGTAGATATCGACGTAGTCCATGCCCAGGCGGGCCAGGGAGGCGTCGATGCTGTCCATGATGTGCTTGCGCGAATGGCCGCTGGCGTTGATGCCCTGGCGGGTACCGTAGCCGACCTTGGTGGTGACCACGATGTCCTCGCGGCGCACCAGGCGCTTGAGGATGCGCCCCACCACTTCCTCGCCGACGCCGGCGGAGTAGAAGTCGGCCAGGTCGATGAAGTTGACCCCGGCGTCCAGTGCGTGCTTCACGATCGGTTCGCTGCGCTGTTCGTCGAAGATCCACGGCTTCCAGTCCGGGGTACCCATGTTCATGGTGCCCAGGCACAGCTTGGAGACCTGCAGGCCGGAGTTGCCGAGACGGATGTATTGCATGGCGGCGACCTCAGGCTTTGGGGGTGTAGAAGGGGTTGGCGATCTGCCCGACCACGTCGGCCAGCTGCGCGCGCTCGGGCTTGCAGGCCAGCGCCGCGCGGATGGCGGTGCGGCAGGCGTTGTAGTTGTTCAGGTAGACGGCATCCAGGTCGTCGCAGGCCGGGTTGACCCAGTTGGCGGTGACGATGGCCCACTCGTCCTCGGCTTCGGCCGGCAGGGTGCCGTCCAGCAGGGCCTCGGTGACGGCCTTGGCGATGCCGGCCTGGGACGCGCCCCAGGTGGCGTTGGCGTGCAGGTCGCCGCCGATCGGGGCCTTGTTCACGTAGAGGGTCATCGGCTTGACCGGGAGGTTCGGCTGGGCGATCACCATGAACGGGCAGTGGCCCTGGCTGGGCGAGGCCAGGCTGCCGGCGAAGGCCTGGCCGGCGGGGCCGTTGCGCGGGCCGAGCAGGATGTTGATGTGCGCGGCGTTGACGCCGGGGCCTTCGAAGCCTTCACCGATGTAGAGATCGAGCTGTTTCATGGGTACCTCGTGGGATCGTCAGGGCGAGCGGAAGCGCGGGCCGCGAAGGTCCGTGCGCAGGGCTGCGGGGCAGCCGGGTTCAGTGATCGGTTCGCGACGGGGTTGGAGGAGGAACGAGCGGGAAGCGGGAAAGCAGCGGGAGGAATGAAGGCATGGCGCAATCGCTCGTTGTTGTTGTCGGGAGCCGTTGCGCGATTTTTTAGCACCGGCCCGTTGCGGGCCGGTAAGCATAAAAACTCAAGGAGCTATGAGTTCAACTCATAACCTGGAGGGGTTCAGATGCCGACCTTGTCCAGGGCCTTGCCGACACCTTCCCAGAAGCGCCGTTGGCGCCGCACCTCGTAGCCGCTGGCGGCGATATGCGCCGGTTCCTGGACCAGGCGGGTGCTGGCGATCTCGGGCTCGGCCAGGCGCGCTTCGATCAGTTGCAGCGGGCCGTCGCCCTCGCTGTGACTGCGCTTGGCGGGCACGCGGTCCTCGTCGTAGCGCAGGTAGTAGACGCCGCCGGCCTTGGCTTCGAGCATGAAGCTGGAAATACGGGTGAAGTCCAGCGGGCCGTCGGCGAAGAAGGTCCAGAAGCTGCCGAACAGCGGCCGGCGCATTTCCAGCTTGAAGCTGCCCGGTTCGAACTCCAGGGCCAGGTAGCCGTTGCTCGGCAGGCTGCCGATCAGCTCGTTGTTGAGGAACAGGCCGGGGGCTTCCAGTTCCTCGTCGGCCCACTGGTTCTGCGGGCGGTAGAGGTAGACCAGGGCATGCTGCGCGTCGCCGGGTCGCAGCGGCGCGAAGGCCTGGCCGTCGGTGGCGCCGAAGAAGGCGCCGGGGGAACTGCAACCGGCCAGCAGCAGGAGAACCAGGCCCAGCAGCGATCGCAACATGCGTCAGTCCCTTCTTGTGGTCATGCCGCGAGCATAACCAGCGCCGGCCGCCTGGCCACCCGCCGAAAGTCCGGGTGGCGGCGCCTCAGGGCAGCGTGGCCGGGCGCCTCTGCGCCGCCTGCGGTAACAGGTGACGCACCAGCCACTTGCGAGTGGGTACCACCAAGCGCTCCTGGAACAGCACACAGCTGACCACCATGAACAGCAGGAACAGCGGGTACAGCCACAGCGACAGCTGCTGCTCGGTGGCCGCGGTGATGCAGTAGGCCCAGTCGGCCAGGCAGTCGCCCGGCGCGCGGATCAGCTTCTCGGCGCGGGAGAACAGGGTGAACAGCGGCACGTGCAGGGCGAACAGCGACAGCGAGGCCGCCCCCAGGCGCGGCGACCAGTGGCGGATCGCCGGGCTGTGCGGGTCGCGCGGCAAGGCGCTGATGTACACCAGCACCAGCTGCGCCGGCAGCAGCAGGCCGTTGTGCAGCAGGAAGTACCAGTGCCGCGCGCCCTGGGTGTAGAGGTAGTCGGCGGCGAGGAAGTTGGCCACCACGAAGCCGCCCAGCGCCAGCACCGCGCCGGTGCCGGGCAGGCGGCCGCTGTCCTTGTGCTCGCGGAACAGGCCGTAGGCGAGGATGCCGCCGAGGAATTCCGGCAGGCGCAGGATGGGGTTGCGGTGCAACAGGCCAGTCCAGGGCATGCCGTACTGCTGGTGCAGCGCCAGCAGCAGCGGCGGCACCAGATACAGCAGCCAGAGCGCCAGCAGCGCCCGCCGCTTGTTGCCGATGCGCATCAGCCGCGGCGCCAGCGCCGGGAAGCAGAGGTAGAAGAAGAACAGCGTGGACAGCGACCAGAGCGGCGCGTTGAAGGTCAGGTACAGCGGGTTCCAGGCCTGCAGCATGGTCAGCTGGAGGATGCTGTTGAGCAGCAGCTCGCGGTCGCTCATCCAGTGGCGGAACAGCTCCGGGTGGCTCTGGCCGAGGCGCTCGTGGGTGTCGTAGACCACGAAGCGCGGGGTGGCCTGGTCCAGGTCCGGGCCGATGCCCAGCTGGCTGATCAGCAGCAGCACGCCGATGGTCAGCAGGATCGAGAAGATGTGGATCGGATAGAGGTTGGAGAAGCGCTTGGTGAGGAAGCTGCGTGGGCTCTCGCGCAACTGGCCGTCGGTGACGTAGACGTGGGCCAGGAGGAAGCCGGAGAGCACGAAGAAGGTGCTGGTGGCGAAGAAGCCCAGGCTGGTCAGCTCGTCCAGCCCGCGAAACTTCTGCTCCGCCGGGTAGGCATGGAGGGTGTGGTAGACCACCACGTATATCCCGAGCAGGAAGCGCAACCACTCCAGCCCGATGAACCTTTCCTTGCCGATCTTGTTCACGACCTTGCTCCCGTTCTCCCCGGGGTGCCTGCCCCGGCGGACTGCTCAACGGCGGCGGTCGAGGAAGTTGACCACCACCCGGTCGAGCCAGCCCCACAACCGCTGGTGCAGGCGCATCCAAAGGGAGCGGCCGTGCCACAGCGTGAAATCGATCTCCCGGCTGGCGGCGAAGTCGGCGATCAGGCAATCGGCCACCGCCGCCGTGAAGTCGGCGTCCAGTATCTCGATATTGGCATCCAGATTGAACCGCAAGTTCCAATGATCGAAGTTGCATGAGCCGACGCTCGCCCAATCGTCCACCAGCACCACCTTCATGTGCAGGAAGCGCGGCTGGTACTCGAAGATGCGGATGCCGGCGCGCAGCAGGCGCGGGTAATAGCGCTGCCCAGCATAGCGCACGGGGGCGTGGTCGGTGAGCCGGCCGGTCAGCAGCAGGCGCACTTCCACCCCGCGCCGCGCGGCCTTGCGCAGCGCCCGGCGGACCTTCCAGGTGGGCAGGAAATACGGCGTGGCCAGCCAGATGCGCTGCTGCGCGCCGTTCAGGCTGCGCACCAGCGACTGCAGGATGTCGCGGTGCTGGCGGGCGTCGGCGTAGGCCACCCGGCCCAGGCCGCTGCCGCCCACGGGCGTGGGCGGCAGGCGCGCCGGCGGCAGCATCTGCTGCGGGCGCCAGGCCTTGGCCTGCAGGCAGGCGTGCCACTGGCGCTCGAACAGCACCAGCCAGTCGGCCAGCACCGGGCCCTGCATTTCCACCATCACCTCGTGCCAGGCGCTGGCGTTCTCCGGCACCGACCAGAACTCGTCGGTGGCGCCGGCGCCGCCGACGTAGCCCAGGTCCTGGTCCACCAGCAGCAGCTTGCGGTGGTCGCGGAACAGGTTGCGCCAGCCGCCGCGCCAGCGCAGCGGGTTGTACAGGCGCAGCTCGCCGCCGGCCTCGCGCAGGCGGCGGCCCCAGGCGCTGCCCAGGCGCAGGGCGCCGAAGCCGTCGAACAGGCAGCGCACCGCCACGCCGCGGCGCAGGGCGTCGATCAGGGTTTCCAGCAGCAGTTCGGAACAGGTGCCGCCCTCCACCAGGTACAGCTCCAGGTCCACCTGGCGCTGCGCCCGGGCGATGGCCGTGAGCATGCTCGGGAAGAAGTCCTCCCCGTCCACCAGCAGGGCGAAGCGGTTGCCGCTGCGCCAGGGGAAGACCGGCCCGCTCACCGCTGGGCGAAGATCAGCACGGCGCCCACCGGCACCGCCAGGTTGATGGTCTGCAGGCCGGCGAGCTTGCGCAGTTTCTCCACCCCCGGCGCCAGGCCGAAGTCGGCGGCGTCGAGGATCAGCGGCGACAGCGTCACCACCTGGAAGCGCCGTTCGTCCAGGCGCGTCACCAGCACCTCGGCGCGGTAGGCGCGGCTGGCGCCGTGCAGGTCCAGGCGCAGCGGTAGTGGCATCTCCAGCTGCGCGCCGTTGGCCAGGCCGAGGATCGGCCCCAGGTCCAGCTGCGCGTCCACGCTGGCCTCGGGGTAGCGTTCGGTCTCGAACAGCAGCTCGCGGATGCGCTCGTCGCGCAGCGGCACGCCGCTAAGCACCGAGTCCAGCTCGATGCGCAGGCTGGCCTTGCCGTGGTCGTCGACGCTGCCGTGCATGACCAGGAAGCGGTTGTTGTCGGCGCCGGCGGCGCCGCGGCCGGTGACGAAGTTCAGCCGCGAGGACTCGTAGTCGAGATACCAGGCCGCCTGGGCGGAAGCGGCGAAGCAGGCCGCGAAGAGGAAGGCGAACAGCGAGCGCATGAAATCCCTTACATGGAAAACGGCTGGATCAACGGCCAACGATAGCCGCCCGCCGTCGGCTTGCAAACCGGCCGGCGAGCCCGTTGGGCAGGCGGCAGCGCCATTGGTTCAGACGTAGGGCGTATAACCGTTCGCGGTTATCCGCCGATACACCCAGGCCACAGCCAACGCCCAGGTCAACCCAGACGCCGCCGGGAACCAAGGCCAAGCGGCGGATAACGCCGTAGGCGTTATCCGCCCTACGGCTGCGGCAGCAGCCGGCAGCCCTCGCGCGGGCCGAGCCAGGCGGCGGTCTGGGTGCTGCCCAGGCCGCGGGCGGTCACGCGCTTGTGCTCGGCGTCGTCGAGGAAGGCGCTGGTGGGCACGTACTGCTTGGTGTAGTCCTGGCAGTACTCGGCGCTGTTGCCCATGACGTAGCGGCAGGAGCAGTACTCCTTGGCCGTGTAGGCGCCGATGATCGGCGGGAAGGATTCCAGGTGCACGCGGTTGGCCCAGGCCCAGCCGGCCAGGGCGACCAGCGCCAGGAGCAGCAGGCTGAGCAGCGGGTGGCGGCGGATCATGGCTTGGCCTCCGGCTGGGCGAAGGCCGCGAGGGCCCGCTTGAGGAAGTCGTCGTGGCGGTAGCTGCCGTCGCGGTCGTCGGCGTAGCGCACTATCACCAGCTTCTGGTCGGGCAGCACGTAGAGCGCCTGGCCCCAGTGGCCGAGGGCGGCGAAGGCGGTTTCCGGGGCGTTCGGCCAGGGCAGGCCGGCGCCGGCCGGGGCGCGGTTGAGCCACCACTGGCCGCCGGGCACGCCGTCGCTGGCGTCTTCCGCGCTCGGGCGGTAGTTGGCGAACGGCGTGAGGGCGAACTGCATCCAGGCCTGGGGCAGCAGCTGGCGCTCCTTCCAGCGCCCGCCGCGCTGCATCAGCAGGCCGATGCGCGCCAGGTCGCGGGCGGTCATGTAGGCGTAGGAGGAGCCGACGAAGGTGCCGCTGGCGTCGCGCTCCCACACCGCCGAGCGGATGCCCAGGGGCTCGAACAGCGCGGTCCAGGGGTAGTCCGCATAAGCCTCGCCGACCATCTGCCTGAGGCTGGCGGCGAGCACGTTGCTGTCGCCGCTGGAGTAGCGGAAGCGCTGCCCCGGCTCGGCGTCGGCGGGGAAGCCGGCGACGAAGCCGGCCATGTCGTCGCGGCCGCGGGTGTAGAGCATGGCCACCACCGAGGATTTCAGCGGGGCGTATTCGTAGTCTTCTTCCCAGGCCAGGCCCGAGGCCCAGTTGAGCAGGTGGCGCATCTTCACCTGCGGGTGCGCGGCGAAGGGCGCGAAGTGCTGCGCCACCGCGTCGTCCAGCTGGAAGCGGCCCTCGCCGTAGGCCACGCCGAGCACGCAGGCCATGATGCTCTTGCTCATCGACCAGGCCAGGTGCGGGGTCTGCGCCCGTGTCGGCCCGGCATAACGTTCGTAGACCAGCTGACCGTCGCGGATCACCACCACGGCGTCGCTGCGCACGCCCTGGCGGGTGGCGTCGTCGCGCGCCGGGAAGGCATAGGCTTCGAAGGCCTGCAACGCCGGGCCACTGGGCGCAGGGCCGGACTGCCAGTCGGCGTCCGGCCAGGTTTCCGCGTGGGCCGGCGCCAGCAGGCACAGGCCGGCGGCCAGGGTGAGGCCACGCAGCAGCGGGCGCAGGGAGGGCATGGGCATCGGCGGGCCTCTTGTCGTCAGCTCCGGCGGAACCCTAGCACGCTGCCATGACGGCTATAAGCGCCGATCACGCCGGAATGGCGGACGGATTCAGCGCGGCACCTGGTAGTCGGCCGGGCCGAGCAGGTCCATGCCGCATTCCAGGCCGCTGATCCAGTCCAGGAAGGCGTCGATCATCGGCCGCCCGACGAAGGGCCGGCCGTGCTGCGGCACCATCATCTGCACGTCCAGGCCGCGCACCATGTCCGCCCACAGCCGGCACACCTTGTTGCTGGCCATGTAGCGGCGGTGGAAGCCGAGCATGTGCGGCAGGTGCTCGGTGAAGTCCTGCACCGGGCTGGCGTCGTCCACCAGGGAGGCGCCCATGTCGCCGGAGAAGAGGATGCGGCTGACCGGGTCGTAGACCTGGAAGTTGCCCACCGAGTGCAGGAAGTGCGCCGGCAGCACCTTCAGCTGGCAGCGCCCGAGGTTTAGCGACTGGCCGCGGTCGGGCACGGCGATGACGCGGTCGTAGGTGGAGATGCCGTGGCTGACCGCCAGGTAGCTGGCCGTCAGGTGCGGCAGGAAGCGCGCCCAGAGCTTGGAGCAGACGACCTTGGCGCGGGTGTGCAGCAGCCACTTGTCCAGCGCGGCGATGATGTCCGGGTCCTGGTGCGAGGCGAAGATGTAGTCCAGGTCCTGCAACGGCATCAGCTTCGACAGTTCCAGCGACAGCGGCGTGTAGGTCAGGTCGCCGCCCGGGTCGAGCAGCAGGTACTGGCCGTGGTCGACGATGAGGAACTGGTTGGACTGCACCCCGTCTCCACTGACGAGGTCGTCGAAGCACAGGCATTGGTGGGTGCCGTTGTCGAACAGCACTATGGGTTCGCGACGCATGGAGCTTCCTGCGGGTCATGCCGGTGGGGCGGCGGAATGTCGCGCAGGGTACCCAGGCGCGCGCGCCGGCCTCACTGACCTGGGTCAAGCCCCAGGGCCGCCCAGGCCTTGTCCAGGCGCCTGGCGCGGGCGCTGCCGCCCAGGGCGAGCACCGCGCGGTCGCGCTTCCACAGCTGCGCCCAATGCTCCGGGCCCTGGCCGATGGCGGCGTCCAGCGCCGGGGTCAGGGCGTCGAACTGGGCGAACAGGCCGCCCAGCAGCAGGTGCGTCGCCGTGTCGCCCACCGGGTGCCGCGCCACTTCGGCGCAGCCGGCCAGCAGCCCGGCCAGGCGCAGGGGCAATTCCCGCGGCCAGCGGCTGGCCAGGCCCACGCCGTACAGCCAGGCCAGCAGCGCGGCCATCACGTGCAGGTCTTCCAGGCCGCGGAACGGCTTGCTGTAGGCGTCCCAGCCGTCGCCCGGCAGGCGCTCGCAGTGGGCGCCCTCGAGGATCAGCCGGGCGTGGGGGATGTCGGGGATCAGCGGCATGGCCGGCATCGGCTCCAGGCGCGCGCCGGGGGCGCCGGCCAGCACCACGGTCATGGCCAGGCGCGGGGCCTCGCCGTCCGGCTCGTCGCGCGCGGCCACCAGGTACCAGGCGGCGCTGTCGGCGGCGGTGGCGAAGTCCTTGCGGCCGTGCAGGGTCAGGCCGTCCAGGCGGGTGGCCAGGTCCGCCGGGCGCAGGCTCTTGCCCTCGCTGACGCAGAGCGCGCCCAGCCCGGCCGGAGCCGCCGGCCACAGGGCGCGCAGGGCCGCCTGGTAGCCGCCGAGGAAGGCCAGGCCGGGGGTGGCCGCCAGGCGCCCGGCGAGCACCGCCAGCTCCAGCGGCCCGGCGCCTGCGGCGCAGGCCAGCAGTTCGGCGTACCAGTCCTCCAGGGCCAGGCCGGCGGGCAGTGGCTCCAGGGGGCCGAGCAGGCGGTTCCAGGGCATGGGGCGATCCTCATCGGGGGGTGGTGTTGTCATACAAGCATCACGCCAGGGTCACAAGCGTGACACCGCCGCTTCCTAGCCTGAGCTTGCACAACAAAGGCGACCGGCCGCAACCCGCCTGGCCGGCCCATGGAGGCCTCCGCATGAGTCAGACCGCCCACGCCTGCGACACCCCGCGCGAAGAACGCCGCCTGAAGGCCGTGCGCCTGCGCGGCGCCCGCGCCCTGCGCGAAGCCCAGGCCCTGCGTTTCAGCGTGTTCAGCACCGAATTCGAGGCGCGCCTCAAAGGCGCCGAGCTCGGCCTGGACCTGGACGACTACGACAGCCACTGCCAGCACATCGGCGTGCGCGACCTGGCCAGCGGCGCCCTGGTGGCCACCACCCGCCTGCTCGACCACCGCGCCGCCGAGCGCCTGGGGCGCTTCTACAGCGAAGAGGAATTCCACCTCGACGGCCTGGCCGAGCTGCAGGGCCCGGTGCTGGAGATCGGCCGCACCTGCGTCGACCCGGCCTACCGCAACGGCGCCACCATCGCCGTGCTCTGGGGCGAGCTGGCCGAGGTGCTCAACGAGGGCGGCTACCGCTACCTGATGGGCTGCGCCAGCATCCCCATGCGCGACGGCGGCATCCAGGCCCTGGCGGTGATGCAGCGCCTGCGCGAGCGCTACCTGTGCCGCGAGAACCTGCGCGCCGAACCGAAGACGCCGCTGCCGGCGCAGGAACTGCCGGACAACCTCACCGCCGAGCTGCCGCCGCTGCTCAAGGCCTACATGCGCCTGGGCGCGAAGATCTGCGGCGAGCCCTGCTGGGACCCGGACTTCCAGGTCGCCGACGTGTTCATCCTGCTCAAGCGCGACGAGCTGTGCCCACGCTACGCCCGCCACTTCAAGGCGGCCGTGTGATGCGCGGCGCCTGGCGAAGCGCCCGCCTGCTGGCGGTGATCGGCCTGGGCCTGGCGCTGGCCGCCGGGGTGGCGCTGCTCGAACGCCTGCCCGGCTACGATTGGACCGCCCTGCGCCAGGGCTTGACGCGCTGGTGGCTGGCGCGCCTGAGCCGCGCCCTGCCGCTGCGGGTGAAGGTCTACGGCGAGCTGCCCCGGCAACCGGCGCTGTGGGTCAGCAACCACGTGTCCTGGCTCGACATCCCGCTGCTCGGCGCCCTGGCCCCGCTGACCTTCCTGTCCAAGGCCGAGGTGCGCCAGTGGCCGCTGGCCGGCTGGCTGGCGGAAAAGGCCGGCACCCTGTTCATCCGCCGCGGCTCGGGCGACGGCAGCCGCCTCGGCGAGCAGATCGCCGGGGCCCTGCAGCTGGGCCGCTCGACGCTGATCTTCCCGGAAGGCACCACCACCGACGGCCGCGGCCTGCGCAACTTCCACGGGCGCCTGCTGGCCGGCGCCATCCAGGCCGGGGTGCCGCTGCAGCCGGTGGCCCTGCGCTACCTGCGCGACGGCGAGCCGGACCATTTGGCCCCCTTCATCGGCGACGACGACCTGCTCAGCCACCTGCTGCGGCTGCTGCGCAACGACCGCGGCTGCGTGGAGATCCACCTGCTCGCGCCGCTGCCCAGCCAGGGCCGCGACCGCGCCCAGCTGGCGCAGCAGGCCCACGCCGCCATCGGCACGGTGATCTACGGGGAAGTCGCTCGGGACCAGGCGCTGGCCGCCTGAAAGAGCCTGAAAGAGAAAGTCGAACCTGCCGGGCGCCACGGCTGGCAGGTTCCGCCCCGGACGGCGGCGCAGGCTTGGGCGCCAGCCGGAAAGACCGGCGCCCGCCATTGGCGGGCGCCGTCGTTCCCTTGGCGCGCGGGCCTGCGCCGCGCCGTCCTACACGCCGGTTTCCGGCGGCACGACCAGGATGTCGCAATCCAGTTCGCGCAGGGCGTAGTCGGCGACACTGCCGATCAGGGCACGCTTGATCCCTCCCATGCCCCGGGTACCCATCACCAGCAGGTCCGGCCGATGCTTCTCGGACATGCGCTCCAGCACGTTGCCCGGCAGGCCGACGGCGACCAGCTGTTCGTCGATCCAGGGTTCCAGCTGCTGATCGCGGAGGAACGCCTTGAACTCGTCCACCGCCTGGCGCGTCTCGGTGCCGACGAACTCGTCGATGCGTTCCTCGCTGACCCCGGAGTACTGCATCATGCCCTTGGCCAGCGGGCTGAAGGCATAGATGGCGCGGCGCACCGCGCCCTGCAGCAGGCCCAGGCGCTCGGCGACGCGCACCGCGTTGGCCGAGGCCGGCGAGGTGTCCAGCGCCAGCAGCAGGTCGCGGTATTCGCCGACCGCCGGCTGGTTGACCATCAGCACCGGCAGCTTGCCGGCGCGCACCACGCGTTCCACCGTGGTGCCGACGAAGATGTCGCGCAGCACGCTCTTGCGGTGCGAGCCCATCACCAGCAGGTCGACGTCCTCTTCCAGCGCGCAACTGACGATCTTCTGGTTCGGGTCGCCGACCTCGACGCGGATGCGCGGGCAACCGCCGCCCAGGGCGGTGAGTTCGACAAGGCGCGCCTCCAGCAGCAGCCGGACCTGCGTCGCCTCCTGCTCGACCAGCGCCACCGGCTGGTCCTCGTCCACCACGCAGAGCACCGTCCACGGGCAGCCGAAGCGCTTGGCCAGGGCACCGGCGCGTTGCAGGGCCTTCTCCGAGCGCGAAGACAAATCCGTGGCGATCATCAATGATTTGAGCATGCTGCACCTCCCTCTCCGTCGTGGGTTCTATTGCATCCTTTCATGGCTTTCCTACGTTTGATGCATATCAAGCCGGGGGCGATCCCCAGGCAGATTGTCGCGCCGCCCGGCCAGCGCCAGCAGTTGCGGGTAGAACGCGCGGAAGTCGTCGCTCAGCGGCTGGTAGCGCTCGGCCAGTTCCTCCCAGGCGCCGTCCAGCAGGCCCGGGCGCGACAGCCGGCGGGCCATGCCGGCGAGCACGTCCTGCAGCACCGTGAACTCGCGGTAGCTGCCCAGCCAGTCCTGCGCCGCCATGCGCGGGGCGATGCGCGCCAGGCGCTCGGGCAACTGCGGGGTGGTGTTCAGTACACCATAGACGCGGCGGGTGAATTCGCTGAGCGGCTCGTTGCTGAATGTGTCCCAGTCCCGCGCCAGGCAATGGTCGAAGAACACGTCCAGCAGCACGCCCGCCAGGCGCCGCCGCTCGGCGGGAAAGCGCAGCTTCGCCGCATGCACCAGCGGATGGCTGTCGGTGAAGGCATCGATGCGCCGGTGCAGGCGGATGGCCGCCTCAATGTCCGCCGGCCAGCGTCCGGCCAGCGGCCCCTTGACGAAATCGCCGTAGAGGCTGCCGAGCAACTGCGCCGGCTGCGAACCGCCGAGGTGGAGATGGGCGAGGTAGTTCATGGCCCAAGCTTAGCGCGAAACCTCGGCCGCCGGGATGCCGGGCAAGGCCCGCGGATTTGCCCGCAAGGCCCGTCTCTGCTAGTGTCGCCGGGTTCCGAATACCCCGCCGAGATGTCCCCATGGCCCGCAAGAAAGCCGTCGATTTCGAACAGTCCCTCGCCGAACTGCAAACCCTGGTGGAACGCCTGGAGAGCGGTGAACTGTCCCTGGAGGACTCGCTCGGCGCCTTCGAGCAGGGCATCCGCCTGACCCGCGAATGCCAGGCGGCGCTGAGCCAGGCCGAGCAGAAGGTGCAGGTGCTGCTGGAGCGCGACGGCGAGCTGAGCGAGGCGCCGTTCGACAGCGAAGGCGAAGACGCATGATCGCCGCCTACCAGGCGCGCTGCCAGGCGCGCGTAGACGCCGCCCTGGAAACCCTGTTCACCCCGCCCCGCGAAGACCTCCAGCGCCTCTACCGGGCCATGCGCTACAGCGTGGTCAACGGCGGCAAGCGCGTGCGCCCGCTGCTGGCCTACGCCGCCTGCGAAGCCCTCGGCGGCGACCCCGCCCGGGCCGACGGCGCGGCCTGCGCGGTGGAGCTGATCCACGCCTACTCGCTGGTCCACGACGACCTGCCGGCGATGGACGACGACGACCTGCGCCGCGGCCAGCCGACCACCCACATCGCCTTCGACGAGGCCTGCGCCATCCTCGCCGGCGACGGCCTGCAGGCGCTGGCCTTCGAAGTGCTGGCCGAGGCCCGGCTGAACCCGCAGGACGCCGAGACGCGCCTGGCCATGGTCACCGCCCTGGCCCGCGCCGCCGGTTCCGCCGGCATGGTCGGCGGCCAGGCCATCGACCTCGAGGCGGTGGGCCGCAGGATCGACCAGGCGGCCCTGGAAACCATGCACCGGCACAAGACCGGCGCGCTGATCGAAGCCAGCGTGCGCCTCGGCGCCCTGGCCAGCGGCCAGGCCGACGCCGAGCGCCTGGATGCCCTGGCCCGCTACGCCGGGGCCATCGGCCTGGCGTTCCAGGTGCAGGACGACATCCTCGACGTGGAAAGCGACACGGCCACCCTGGGCAAGACCCAGGGCAAGGATCAGGCCCACGACAAACCCACCTACCCCGCCCTGCTCGGTCTGGAAGCCGCCAAGACCTACGCCCTGGCCCTGCGCGACCAGGCCCTGGCGGCCCTGGAAGGCTTTGGCGAGGGCGCCGAGCCGCTGCGGGAGCTGGCTCGCTATATCGTCGAGCGGCGTAGCTGAGGAGTCGGCGGTACGGGCCAGGCGGCGAGGTGTCGGCGAAGTCCGCAACCCTCACCCCAGCCCTCTCCCAGAGGGAGAAGGGGCCGCTCGGCGTGGGTGGATAACACAGCGTCAGCCGGCAGGTTCCGCGGTTATGCGCCGTAGGCCAATTGTACCGGGACGCCCGGTGTGGCCGGTGAGTCCGCTCCTATGGTTCCAGGAAGCACGGCTTTTCGTAGGATGGCGTTGAGCGAAGCGATACCCATCAGCGCAACCGCATGGGTTTCGCAAGCTCAACCCATCCTACGAAGAGCACCTCGGCGCAAGACAGTTGCTCCTACGGTTCAGGGAAGCACGAACGTAGGAGCGGACTCCGTCCGCGATTCGGCGCATAACGCCGCACGGATTTCCAGAGAAACATCCGCGTGCATAGAAGGCCAAGCGCTCTGGCCCAAGGCCCACAGGCAAAACCAGCCCCGCCCCACAGGAACGACCGCAAGAAAACCACCCCCTCCCCCAACCAAACAGCACCCCCACCTTGCTTGGGCCTGTCAGAAGCATCAGGTAAACTGCCGCATCTTTGCCTCTCATAACGATCAGCCTGATGCCCACGACGTTCCACGAGATCCCCCGCGAGCGCCCCGCCACCCCCCTGCTCGACCGCGCCAACACGCCGGTCGAGCTGCGCCGGCTGGGCGAGGCGGAGCTCGTCAGCCTCGCCGACGAACTGCGCCAGTACCTGCTCTACAGCGTCGGCCAGACCGGCGGCCACTTCGGTGCCGGCCTGGGGGTGATCGAGCTGACCATCGCCCTGCACTACGTCTTCGACACCCCGGACGACCGCCTGGTGTGGGACGTCGGCCACCAGGCCTACCCGCACAAGATCCTCACCGGCCGCCGCGAGCGCATGGGCACCCTGCGCCAGAAGGACGGCCTGGCCGCCTTCCCGCGGCGCTCGGAGAGCGAGTACGACACCTTCGGCGTCGGCCACTCCAGCACTTCCATCAGCGCCGCGCTGGGCATGGCCATCGCCGCGCGCATGCAGGGCTCGGGGCGCAAGTCGGTGGCGGTGATCGGCGATGGCGCGCTGACCGCC
Source organism: Pseudomonas sp. NBRC 100443 (assembly GCF_030268185.1). NCBI lineage: Bacteria > Pseudomonadati > Pseudomonadota > Gammaproteobacteria > Pseudomonadales > Pseudomonadaceae > Pseudomonas > Pseudomonas sp. NBRC 100443. Next base: position 35,575 of record NZ_BSQE01000004.1, on the reverse strand, counting down.
GGCATGGCCTTCGAGGCGCTGAACCACGCCTCCGACGTGCAGGCCGACATGCTGGTGATCCTCAACGACAACGACATGTCGATCTCGCACAACGTCGGCGGCCTGTCCAACTACCTGGCCAAGATCCTCTCCAGCCGCACCTACAGCAGCATGCGCGAAGGCAGCAAGAAGGTGCTCTCGCGCCTGCCCGGCGCCTGGGAGATCGCCCGCCGCACCGAGGAATACGCCAAGGGCATGCTGGTGCCCGGCACCCTGTTCGAGGAACTGGGCTGGAACTACATCGGCCCCATCGACGGCCACGACCTGCCCACGCTGATCGCCACCCTGCGCAACATGCGCGACCTCAAGGGCCCGCAGTTCCTCCACGTGGTGACCAAGAAGGGCAAGGGCTTCGCCCCGGCCGAGGCCGACCCCATCGGCTACCACGCCATCACCAAGCTGGAGCCGGCCGGCGCCGCGCCGAAGAAGGCCGGCGGGCCGAAGTACTCCAACGTCTTCGGCCAGTGGCTGTGCGACATGGCGTCGCAGGACCCGCGCCTGGTCGGCATCACCCCGGCGATGAAGGAAGGCTCCGATCTGGTGGCCTTCGCCGAGCGCTTCCCGGAGCGCTACTTCGACGTCGCCATCGCCGAGCAACACGCCGTGACCCTCGCCGCCGGCATGGCCTGCGACGGCATCAAGCCGGTGGTGGCGATCTACTCCACCTTCCTGCAGCGCGGCTACGACCAACTGATCCACGACGTCGCGGTGCAGAACCTCGACGTGCTCTTCGCCATCGACCGCGCCGGTCTGGTCGGCGAGGACGGCCCGACCCACGCCGGCAGCTTCGACCTTTCCTACCTGCGCTGCATCCCCGGCATGCTGGTGATGACCCCCAGCGACGAGGACGAACTGCGCAAGCTGCTGACCACCGGCTACCTGTTCCAGGGCCCGGCGGCGGTGCGCTACCCGCGCGGCAGCGGGCCGAACACCCCGATCGACCCGACGCTTGCACCGGTGGAGATCGGCAAGGGCGTGCTGCGCCGCCAGGGCAAGGCCGGCAAGGTCGCCATCCTGGCCTTCGGCGTGCAGCTGGCCGAGGCCCTGCAGGTGGCCGAGCGCTTCGACGCCACGGTGGCCGACATGCGCTTCGTCAAGCCGCTGGACGAGGCCCTGGTGCGTGAGCTGGCCGACAGCCACGAACTGCTGGTGACAATCGAAGAAAACGCCGTGATGGGCGGCGCCGGCGCCGCGGTCGGCGAGTTCCTCGCCCGCGAGAACCGCCAGCAGCCGCTGCTGCACCTGGGCCTGCCGGACTACTACGTGGAGCACGCCAAGCCGGCGCAGATGCTCGCCGAGTGCGGCCTGGACGCCACCGGCATCGAGCGCGCCATCGCCGAGCGCCTGGCCCTGCTGGCCAACCCCGCACCCGGGGCCTGAGCCCCGGCGCGCGGCGTCAGCCCAGCAGCGCCAGCGTGTCCAGGGCGATCATCCGCTCTTCCGCGGTGGGCACCACCAGCACCCGCGGCGAGCCGGGCTGGTGGATTTCCCGGCAGCGGCCGCCCACGCAGGCCGCGTTGGCCGCCTCGTCGACGGCGAAGCCGAGGAACCCCAGGTGGGCCAGGGTCCTGGCACGCACCAACACCGAGTTCTCGCCGATCCCGCCGGTGAACACCAGGCCGTCGATGCGCGGCATGGCGCAGCCCATCGCCGCCAGGGACTTGGCCAGGCGGTAGCAGAACACCTCGATGGCCAGGGCCGCGCCCGCGTGGCCCCGGGCGCGCGCCTGCTCCAGGGTGCGCATGTCGTTGGACAAACCCGACAGGCCGAGCAGGCCGCTGTCTTCGTTGAGCATCCTGTCGACCTCCTCGATGGTCCAGCCCAGGCTGCGGATCAGGTGGCCGTGCAGGTTGGGGTCGACGTCGCCGCTGCGCGTGCCCATCACCAGGCCCTCCAGCGGCGTCATGCCCATGCTGGTGTCGCGGCTGCGGCCGTTGACGATGGCGCAGGTGGAGCAGCCGTTGCCCAGGTGCGCCGACAGCCAGCAGCTGTCTTCCGGCGGCAGGCCGCACAGGGCGGCGGCGCACTGGCTGACGTAACGGTGGCTGGTGCCGTGGAAGCCGTAGCGGCGCACGCCGAAATGCCGGTACAGCCTTTCCGGCAGGGCGTAGCGGTAGGCATGCTCGGGCAGGCTCTGGTGGAAGGCGGTATCGAATACCGCCACCTGCGGCAGTTGCGGGTACAGCGCCAGGGCCGCCTCGATGCCGGCCAGGGCACCGGGGTTGTGCAGCGGCGCCAGGGCGACGGTGTCGCGGATGTTCTGCATGACCTGCGGGTCGATGCGGCAGGCCTGGCTGAAGTGCTCGCCGCCATGCACCACGCGGTGTCCAATGCCTTGCAGGCGCCCTTCGGCGGCTACCTGCACCAGCGGCAGCAGGCGCGCCAGGGCCTGGCGGTGGTCGGCGTTCGGCAGGGCGAGGTCGACGCGGCCGCCGGCGTCGACGATGCGCAGGCTGGCCTGGGGCGTGCCCAGGCATTCGACGATGCCGCTGGCGCGGAACTCGGGGGCGCTTTCGTCGACCAGGGCGAACTTGATCGACGAACTGCCGCAGTTGATGACGAGGATGCTTCGGTCGGACATGGAAGGGTTTCCTGCAAAACAAGGGAGAGCCCGGCGCGCCACGCCGCCCCGGACCGCGAAGGGCCGGGCGCGGGCGCGCCGGGGAGAAGAGGTGCGGCCTACCAGGCCGCGCTCAGGCGTTCGCGGTTGGCCAGGGTGGCCGAGGGCCGCTCGCCGAAGAGCCGCTGGTAGTCGCGCCCGAACTGCCCCATGTGCCAGAAGCCCCAGGCCATGGCGGCGTCCTGCACGGTCGCGTAGGGCGAGTGGGGGCTGCCCAGCTCGCGGTGCACGGCGTTCAGGCGCACGGCCTTGAGGTAGTGGATGGGGCTGCGCCCGAGCACGTCCAGGAAGCAGTTGCGCAGCGTGCGCTGGCTGACGTGCAGGAGCCGGCAGAGCTCCAGCGCGCTCACCGGCCGGCTGGGGTTGTCCAGCACGTATTCGCGCGCCCGGGCGACCACCCAGTGCTTGCGCAGCAGGGTGCGGGAGCAGGCGTGGCGCGCAGGTTCGGCGCCCTGCAGCAGGTCCAGCAGGCAGAGCAGCAGGTCGTGGTTCAGTTGCCGCGCCACCGCGGGCTCGCGCAGGCTCAGCGGCTCGACCTGGGCCAGCGCCAGCGCGGCGCGCATGAAGTCGCACAGGCGCCGCCGGGCGCCGGGCTCGACCTGCAGCAGGCGCGACTCATCCAGCAGCAGGCCGAGGTGGCACAGTTCCTCCAGTTCCAGGTGCTCCAGCAGCGCCTCGCGCTCCACCACCAGGCCGAGGATGTTGTAGTCGTCCGGGGTGCTCAGCTCGAACTCGCGGCCGCCCGGGCGCACGGCGATGGCCTGGGCGTCGATGCAGTCGCGGCCGATGTAGCCGACGTCCTTGTCGCCGTAGGGGATGCCGAACCAGAAGGCGCCGGGCCAGACCATGCAGGACTGGTGCAACGCGTGGCTGGTGTATTCGCGGAAGAACTGCAGGCCGTCGAGCCAGACCTCGGTCAGCTCGCCGCGGAAGGGCCCGGGGTCGAGCTGGTCGTAGAGTTGCTGCCAGGCGGTGATGTTGCAGGCGTGGGCGTAGACGTCGCGGGTCTGCCGCCGACGCACGCCGTCGCAGTGGCCCAGGGGTTCGTCCAGCCTGCCCGGCGTGTCGTCGCACGCCCAGAGGTGATGCAGATCGATTGCTCTTTTCTTGTCCGACATGACGTCTTGCCCGATAACTTCAGGGACCCGCGCGAGCGGGTCGGGTTTCGTCATGCAAGGCACGGTCAAGTGGGTGCTCTATGGCTACCTCACACTGTGGAGAATTGCTCAGAGCAGGTGTTGCCACAGGTCAAGGTGCGGCCTGGGCACGGTCATGCCGTGGACCAGCAGTCCCTTTTCCCCGGCGCTGGCGCAGGCCACCCGCACCGCCGCCTCCACGTCGGCGACCTCGCCGGTCAGCACCAGGTAGCACTTGCCGCCGATGCCGAAGGCCATGTGCACGCGCACCAGGGTGACGTTGGCCGCCTTCACCGCGGCGTCGGCGGCCTCGATGCAGGCCGCCACGCTGAAAGTTTCCACCACCCCCAGCGCGCGCGGCCGCTCCACCGGGTTGACGCCGCTGATGGCCGGCAGCACCGACTCGTGGATGTTCGCCAGGACGAACTGGTCCACCAGCATCTGCCCACCCTCGGCCGCGCCGGCCTGCACCGCCTGGCGCACCGCGGCGACCTCGCCGCCGACCATGGCGATGTATTTGCCGGGGCAGATGGTCTTGGCCGCCAGCAGCTGCACGTCGGCGCTCTTCAGCATCAGGTCGGCGAGCTGCACGCCGCGGGCGATGCTGGTCAGTTCGATCAAACCTATGGCGTGGTGCATCAGGCTTCTCCTGGCGGGTTGGCGACGAGGCGGATGTGGCTGTCGCCGACCTCCGCCACGCGGCCGGCGATGCTGGCGTGCAGCGGCACGCCGAGTTGTCCTTCGGGCGCTTCGGCGATGCATTCGCCCAGCGCCACCTGCTGGCCCACGGCGACGCAGGGCCGGGCGGCCACGCCGATGTGCTGGCGCAGCGCCAGGCGCACTTCGGCGGGGTGATGTTCCTGCGCCAGCAACGGCGCCTTGTGGTTGTAGGCCTGCAATTCCAGGCGCGAGACCAGGCGGCTGACCGGCAGCAGGCGGTATTCGGCCATGGGGTCGGCGCCGCGCAGTTCGCCCTGGTAGCGGGCGCCCTCTTCGCGCAGGCGGGCCTTGAGCGCCTGGTTCAGGCGCATCGGCGAAATCTCCACCGGGCAGGCGTAGGCCTCGCAGATGCCGCATTCGGAACAGGTCAGCGCCGACAGCAGCACGCTGGGCTGGGCGACGTGCTGGTAGTTGGTGGCGCGCACGATCAGGTGCGGCGGCAGCTCGTGGCCGATCATGTGCCGCGGGCACAGCTCGGTACACAGCGTGCACTGCTCGCACACCGAGCGGGCCATGGCCAGTACCGAGTCCATGCTCTGCCGGCGGCGGCGCACCAGCAGGTGATCCTGCGGCAGCACCAGCAGGCCGCCGGTGGTCTTGCTGACCGGTTCGTCGAGGTCGTCCAGCAGGCGCCCCATCATCGGCCCGCCATTGATGAAGGCCGGGCGCTCCAGGGTGCTGCCGCCGGCCAGGGCCAGGGCCTCGCGCAGCGGCGTGCCCAGCGGCAGGCTGAGGGTCAGCGGCTGGCGCACCGCGCCGTTCACGGTCAGGGTGCGGTGGGTCACCGGTTGCTGCCGTTCCACCGCGCGGCCGACGTTGATCAACGTCTGCACGTTGCTCACCACCACGCCGATGGCCAGCGGCAGCGCCGCCGGCGGCACGCGCCGGCCGGTGGCCAGCCAGATGGTGATGACCTCGTCGCCGGCCGGGTAGACGTCCGGCAGTATGTGCAGGCGCACGCGCTCGGGCAGCAGCGGCTGCAGGCGCTCGATGGCCGCGCGGTACTTGGCCTTGAGGGCGATGATGCCCTCCTTCGCGCCGGTGGCGGCCATGCCGTGGAGCAGGCCCTTGAGCAGCCATTCGGCCTGTTCCACGGCGAGCTGCTGGTCGACCTTGAGCAGAGGCTCGCACTCGGCGCCGTTGACCAGGTAGATCTCCGCCTCGGCCTTAAGCTTGACGTGGGTCGGGAAGCCCGCGCCGCCCGCCCCCACCACGCCGGCGGCGAACACCCGGCGGCGGATTTCCCCGGCGTCCAGGGCCTCGACGGCGATCATCGCGGCGCCCCTCCCGGCAGGCGGTAACGGCTACTGCGGCGGCGCAGCCGGCCCTGGGCGAAGAGGCCTTCCAGCCAGGCCCGGGCCTGCGCCACCGGGATGTCGAAGGCAGCCGCCACCTCGCTGGCGCTGTAGCCGTGCTTGCGCCGGGCAAGCAGGCCGAGCAGCGCCTCCTGCGGGGCCGCCGCCGGGGCCGGGCCTTGCCCGGCGTCCAGCAGGCTGCCCAGCAGGTAGGCGGTGTCGTCTTCCGGGCGGCCGATCTCCTTGCGGCTGACCAGGCAGCCGCGCCGGGTGGCCAGCGCCGCGCCGGCGTCCAGCGCGGCGCGGCAGGCGGCCAGGTCGCCCTCCACCACCAGGGTGACCAGCGCCGGGTTGGTCACGGCCTGGCGCAGCAGGCGCACCGACGCCGCCTTGAGCATGGCGTCGGCGGCCTCTATGCCGCAGGCCAGGCCCCTGACTTCCAGCAGGCCCAGGGCATCGATCATGGCGCTCACCTCCTCAGGCCCGCTGGATGGGGTTGCGGGCGATCTCCAGCACCGCCTCGGAGAAGGCGTTGCAGGCGGCGCGGCAGGCCGCCTGGCTGCCGGCGAGGAAGGCCGCCGAGTAGTTGGTTTCCGAGGGCGGCGGGACGTAGGTCACCAGTTGCACGTCGGCGGCCTTGAGCGCGGCGTCGATGCCGTAGGTGGCCTCCAGCGGCGGCGCCACCAGGTAGGCGATGGGGTCGCCCAGGGCGATGCCGGCGCCAGCCGACAGGTAGCTGCCGGTGCGCGATACCACGTGGGCGAGGAAGGCCACGCTGTGGGCGTCGTCGGCCCAGCGGAAGCTCGGGCCGGCCTCGATCACCTCGTTCATGGCGTCGAGCCCGGCGCGCACCTCGGCGGGGTTGGGGCCGCCGAGCATGATCAGCACCTCGCCAGCGGTGGACGAAGGCCCGTTGGCCGCCCCGGCGTACAGCGAACGGCCGTACACCACTTCCACCTGGGCCTGCTTGGTGGCCTCGTCGGCGGCGATGTAGGCGACGTCGTCGGAGTCGACGCTGATCAGCCCGAGGCTGCGGATGTGCTCGCCCACCTTCAGCTCGCGGCGGAAGTCTTCCTGCAACGAGGCGATCAGGCGCATGGCCGTGACGCTCGGTTTGATCGGATCGAGAATGCTCATGTCGGGTTGCTCCTCAGCAATGGGCTCAGCGGTTCAGGGCGATGCCGGAGGCCTGCTTTTCCAGCATCCGCCGGGCCAGGTCGACGATCACCGCCGCCGCTTCCACCGGCGGCGTGCCGCCGCGGTGGATGTTCGAGATGCAGGTGCGGTCGGCTTCCACTGTGCCGGCCAGGGTCGGCTTGTACACGGCGTAGCAGGACAGGCTCTCGGACTGGCCCAGGCCGGGGCGCTCGCCCACCAGCAGGATCACCACCTGGGCGCCGAGCAACTCGCCGATCTGGTCCTCGACCTTGACCCGCCCGTAGCGCACGAAGAACGGCGTGCCGACGTCCAGCCCGGCGTTCTTCAGGCCCTCCAGCAGCGGCGGGAGGATTTCCTGGAAGTTCACCGTCACCGCGTCGGTGGACAGGCCGTCGGAGATCACCACCTGCACCTGCGGGTTCTTCCTGCACTCGGCGAGCAGGGTCGCCACCGCCTTTTCGCTGAGGCGGCGGCCCATGTCCGGGCGGGTCAGGTACTGGTCCTTGGTGTCGATTTCCGACTGCACTTCCAGCAGGCCCTGCTGGGCCACCCACTCGGCGGGCACCTCCTTGAGCACGGTGTCCTTGGAGCGCGAGTGGTCGGCGAGGAAGCGCAGCAACGCCTGGGTGCGCGGGCGCACGCCGGCGCGGCCCAGGCACACCCGCGCGGCGGTGGCCTTGCGGAATTCCTCCAGCACCTCGGGGCGCTGCGGGGCCTGGACGCCGATCCACTGGCGGGCCTGCTCCGAGCCCAGGTCCCAGGCGCACAGGCCCTCTTCCACGGCGCTCGGCGCCGCTGCCGGAACGTCAGGCGCCGCCGGCGCGGGGCGGGCCTGGAGTTCATTCAATACCGAACGGACGATGTCCTCGATCTGCTGCTGATGCATGTCGCTTCCCTCAGAAGAAAATGGATGGATCGCCGGCGCGGGCGGTCAGCCGGCCGTCGCTCATCAGGCCCATGCGTTCGAGCCAGCGCTCGAACTCCGGCGCCGGGCGCAGGCCCAGCAGCTGGCGGATGGTGGCGGTGTCGTGGAAGGCGTTGGTCTGGTAATTGAGCATGATGTCGTCGCCCATCGGCATGCCGATGATGAAGTTGCAGCCGGCGGTGGCGAGCAGGATCATCAGGTTCTCGTTGGAGTTCTGGTCGGCGTCGGCGTGGTTGGTGTAGCAGCAGTCGCAGCCCATGGAGATGCCGCTGAGCTTGCCCATGAAGTGGTCTTCCAGGCCGGCGCGGATGATCTGGCGGTCGTTGTACAGGTACTCCGGGCCGATGAAGCCGACCACGGTGTTGACCATGAAGGGGTCGAAGTGGCGGGCCAGGCCGTAGTTGCGCGCTTCCATGGTCAGTTGGTCGGCGCCGTAGTGGGCGCCGGCGGACAGCGCCGAGCCCTGGCCGGTCTCGAAGTACAGGCAGTTGGGCCCGGCGATGCGGTTGTACTCGGCGCCCACCGCGCGCGCCTCCTCGAGCATCTCCAGCTCCACGCCGAACTCGCGCAGGCCCTTCTCGCTGCCGCAGATGCTCTGGAAGATCAGCCCGCCCGGCGCGCCGCGGCGGATCGCCTCCATCTGCGTGGTGACGTGGGCCAGCACGCAGCCCTGGGTGGGAATGGCGAACTTGTCGATGGCCTCGTAGACGGTGTGCAGCACGCGGGTGAGGTTCTCGACGTTGTCGGTCACCGGGTTGACGCCGATCACCGCGTCGCCGATGCCGTAGGACAGGCCCTCGTACATCTGCGCGGCAATGCTCTGCACGTCGTCGCGGGTGTCGTTGGGCTGCAGCCGCGCGCTGAAGCGCCCGGGCAGGCCCATGGTGTTGTTGGCCTTCTTCACCACCGGCATGCGCTTGGCGGCGTAGATCAGGTCGGCGTTGGAGCAGATCTTCGCCACCGCCGCCACCACCTCGGAACTCAGGCCCTTGCGCAGGAAGGCGATGTCGTCGGCGCCGGTGTCGTCGGCGAGGATGTATTCGCGCAGCTCGCCGATGCGCCACTGGGCGATGCGCCCGTAGGCGCTCTCGTTGATGCCGTCCTGGATCAGCCGGGTGACGCTGTCCTCCTCGTAGGGGATCACCGGGTTCATGCGCACGTCGGCCACCGTCAGCTCCGACAGCACCTGCTTGGCCGCCACCCGCTCCTGGGCGGTGCCCGCCGCCACGCCGGCGAGCACGTCGCCCGAGCGCGGCTCGTTGGCCTTGGCCAGGACCTCCTTGACGTCCTTGAACTGATAGGTCTTGCCGAACAACTGGGTCTTGAGTTTCATCACACCACCTCAGGAAGGGAAAGCCAGTGACTTGACGGTGACCGGAAGGATCTCGCCGTCGAACAACGGGCTGCCGATATCGATGTAGTCGCCATCGCTGGTCGCCACCTCGTCGATGACCGCCAGGGCGCGGCCGGCCAGGCGCGGCTGCAGGAGCATGCCGAGGACCTTGCCGAGGTCCTGGGCGGCCACTACCAGCAACGGATGGGCTTGGGATTCATGGCGCTGGAAGCCGGCGAGTTCTTCCACGCAGCGCTGGATGGCCTGGTAGGCCACCGGCAGGTCCGCCGGCAGGGCCAGGGCGTAGAGGTCTTCGTCGGCGCGCAGGTCCATGCGCAGCAGGTTCTGCCGCCAGCCGTCGGCGAGGCCCGCGCCCTGGCCGGCGGCCCAGTCGGTCGCGCTGGGCACCACCGGCACGTTGCGCATCGGCAGCTGCATTTCGCGCAGCCAGATGGTGCTGCCGGACAGCGACAGGCTGTGGGCGCCGGCGCCGATCACCGTGGCGCGCACGGTCTGCTTCGGCTCGGCCAGCGGCAGGCGCTGGAAGCCGGGGTCCTCGTGCAGCGCCGCGGCCAGCAGCGGGCCGATGTCGCCGAAGCGGAACGGCGCCTGCTCCGCGCCGTGGTAGAAGCATTCGCCGACGCCGCCGGAGAGGGTCAGCGCCTGCAGCCGGCCCACCGCCGGCAGCGGCTCGGTCATCAGCAGTTCCCGGGCCAGCGGCGAAAGCGCGCCGTCGATCACTTCGTAGAGCAGCGCCGCCATGCGCCGCGCCACCGTGCGCAGTTGCTCGCTGGACAGCGCCTGCGGCTCGCCACCGAACAGCTCGCGGCAGATCGCCCGCGCCGGCCCGTGCAGGCGCAGCAGCGCGCCGCGGCTGTCGGTTTCCACCAGGCGCCCGCCGACGTTCAGGCAGGCCGAGCCGATCACCCGGCCGGCCTCGAACAGCACGTAGTTGGCGGTGCCGCCGCCGATGTCGATGTTCAGCACCCGCCCGGCGCAGGCGGCGGACAGCTCCGCCGCGCCGGCGCCGCGCCCGGCGATCACCGATTCCAGGTGCGGCCCGGCGCTGGCGACCACGAAGTCGCCCAGCCGCTCGGCCAGGCGCAGCACCGCCGGGCGGGCGTTGCGCGCCTTGGAGGTCTCGCCGGTGATGATGATGGCGCCGGACTCCACCTGCGCGGGCTCCAGGCCCGCGGCGCGGTACTGTTCGAGGATGAAGGCGAGCAGCTCGTCCTCGCGCAGGCGGCCCTCGAAGTCGATTGGGGTGAAGGCCACCGGGCTGACGTAGGTGACCTCCCGCGCGGCGAACTCGTAGTGCGGCACCTGGGACAGCGAGGCACGGTTGACCAGCACCAGGCGCGAGAAGATCACCTGGGTGGTGGTGGTGCCGACGTCGATGCCGACGCTGCGCAGTTCGCGCCTGCTCATGGCCGCGCCCTACTCGGCCCGCTGCAGGTCGGCGTCGGGCAACGCCACCGGCTCGGGCTGGGCTTCGGACTTGGGCGCGATGAGCATGGCCACGGCCACCGCGGTGATGCCGCCGAACAGCTTGCCCACCAGCATCGGGAAGATCATCGCGGACATGTTCGCCGCGGTGAAGCCGAGGTGGTCGCCCAGGGCGAAGCCGGCGGACACGGCGAAGGCGCAGTTGATGATCTTGCCGCGCGCATCCATCTTGCCGAACATGCCGAACATCGGGATCACGTTGGCCAGGGTCGCCACCATGCCGGCGGCGGCGTCCTTGTTCATGCCCAGCAGGCCGCCGACCTTCATCAGCGGGGTGCCGAACCAGCGCGTCAGCAGCAGCACCATGGGGTAGGCGCCGAGCAGCACGCAGGCGATCGAGCCGATCACCTCCATGGCGCGCATCACCGCGCCGGGCTCGTCGCCTTCGCTCATGAATATCGGGTCCAGCCCCGGGATCAGCGTCCAGCCCACGGTGAACTGCACCACCGCGGCGGCCAGGCCGAGGGTGATCAGCCCCACCAGCAGTTTGGCGAACACCTCGAAGCCGGCGATGATCTTCTCCGGGCAGAACTTCAGGCCCAGGGCGATCAGCGCCGCGACCACCAGCACCGGGATCATGTTGATGAGGATCATCGCCAGCGAGAAGCTCACCGGCTCGCCGTTGACCTCGATGCCCGAGTACATCGCCACCAGCCCGCCGGCGATGCAGCCCAGGGGCACGGTGACGATCCCGGCCAGGGTGCCCAGGGCCAGGTAGCGGCGGTCGGCGGGGTCGATGATGCCCAGCGCCACCGGGATGATGAACACCAGGGTCGGGCCCATCATGGCGCCGAGGATCAGCCCCGAGTACAGCCAGGCGGCGGTGTCGCCGCCGGCCAGCTCCTTGGCCAGGGAAAAGGCGCCCATGTCGTTGGCCAGCAGGGTGCCGGCGAACATCGCCGGGCTCGCCCCGACGCTCTCGTACAGGGGGATCACCAGCGGCCCCAGCAGGTTGGCCAGCACCGGCGCCAGGGCGGTGATGCCGACCATGGCCAGGCCCAGCGCGCCCATGGCCATGAAGCCTTCCTCGAACTGCCCGCCGGAGCCGCCGATGCCGCGCCCGAGCCAGCCCAGGCCGAGATGCCCGAGGACCTTCTCGGAGCCGCCGAACTGGCTGAATACCCGGTCCACCGCCCCGATCAGCAGGAAGACCATCATCACGTACAGGATGATTTCGTTGATGCTCATGACAACTGCTCCTGAACAGAATTGTTTCCTTGCTGGCAGGCGCCTCGGCGCTGCCAGGCGTCCTGGTAGATCGCGACGATCTGTTGCGCGCAGGCGCTGCGCGGGTTGCCGGCCAGGCAGATGTCCTGCAGGGCCGCCTCGGCCAGCGCGGCGAAGTCCTCGCGGCGCACGCCGTGGGCCTGCAGGTCGCGGCCGGCGGCACCGACTTCGTCGATCAGGCGCTGCACCGCGGCGATGCTGCGTTCGGCATCCAGGCTTTCGCGGCTGAGGGCATGGCCGATGTCGGCGTAGGCGCGCTTGCACACCAGTTGGTTGAAGCGCATCACCGCCGGCAGCATCAGGGCGTTGGCCTGGCCGTGGGGGATGCCGTAGCGCGCGCCGAGGGGGTGCGCGGTGGCGTGGCACAGGCCCAGCCCGGAATTGGAAAAGGCCATGCCGGCCATGTACGAGGCGAGCATCATCGACTCGCGGGCGCCGACGTTGCCGCCCTGCCCCACCGCCAGCGGCAGGGCCTCGCCGATCAGCGCCACGGCGCGCAGGGCCAGGCCCTGGGTCAGCGGCGTGGCGCTCGGCGCGACGTAGGCTTCGATGGCGTGGGTCAGCGCGTCTATGCCGGTGGCGGCGGTCACCGCCGGCGGCACGCCGAGGGTCAGGCAGGCGTCGATGATCGCCAGGTCGGGAATCAGGTCAGTGTGCACCAGCACCTGCTTCAGGTGCCGCTGGCTGTCGGTGATCACCGCCACGTTGGTGGCCTCGGAGCCGGTGCCGGCGGTGGTCGGCACAGCGATCAGCGGCATGCGCCGGCGCAGCGCCGGGCCGTCGCCAAGCTCGCTCACCCGGCGTTCCGGGTTGGCCGCCAGCAGCGCGGTGGCCTTGGCCGCGTCGAGCACCGAGCCGCCGCCGAAGGCCAGCACGCCGTCGCAGTCGGCGGCCAGCAGTTGCCGGCCGGCGGCCTCCACCACTTCGCTGTGCGGCTCGCCGCCAGCGTAGACCAGGCATTCGCAGCCCAGCCCGGCATCGTCCAGCGAGCGCAGCAGGCCCTGGTCCAGCGCCTGCTCGTGCAGGCGGCCGTCGACCATCACGAACAGCCGGCGGATGCCCAGCGCCGCGCAGGCCTCGCCGGCGCGCACGGTGGCGCCGGGGCCGATGTAGGTGCTGGGCGGCACGCGGAATTCGCGCACCGCGCGGGCATTGAGCATATCCAGGGCGCGATAGATCACCCGGCCGACGTCCTGCTCGTGCATGTCAGCGTTCCTCCTCGGCTTGCAGGCCGCAGGCGGCGATGGCCAGCGGCGTGGTGAACAGCGGCGGCGCGGGCAGGATCACCCGCTGCGCGGGGAAGGCCGCGGCGAACAGCGGCTGTACGCCGGGCAGGGTGCAGGAGCCGCCGGACAGGTAGATGGCGTCCACGTCCTGGCCTTGCAGGTGCGTGTGGACGATGTCGGCCATCTTTTCGAACACCGGGCGCACCAGCGGCCACAGGATCTGGCCCTCCTCGCGCTTGCGCCGTTCGGCCATCTCCAGCGACACGCCGAGGTGGCCGGCCAGCACCAGGCTGACGTGATGCCCGCCGGTGGGTTCGTCGGCGGAATAGGTCACTTCGCCGTCGTGCACCACGGCGACGCCGGTGGTGCCGCCACCGATGTCCACCACCGCGGCGCGGTCCAGGCGCAGCATCCGCGCCACCGCCGAGGGCTCGTCGATCACGTGGGAAACCTCCAGGTCGACGGCCTCCAGCACGTGAGTGGAAATGCCCGGTTCGGTGCCCGGCGGGTACGAGGTCGCGGCGCGCTGGAAGCACACGCCCAGTTGCCGCTCCAGGCTTTCCACCTGGCTGCGCACCAGCTTCACCGCGCCGAAGAAGTCCCAGACCACGCCGTCGCGCACCACGTCGGCCCAGTCCAGGCGCACCGCCACCGGCAGCGCCTGGGCGTCGAGCACCACCGAGACCACGGCGCTGGTGCCCAGGTCGATGCCCAGGCTCAGCGGCCCGCGGTCGCCCGGTTGCGCGACGGGGTGCGCCAGGCAGTAGGCGGCGCGTTCCAGGCGCGGCAACAGCCAGTTTTCGAGATCGCGTTGCATGGCCGCCTCAGACGATCCGCAGGTGGTCGACCATGACGCAGCGGCGCAGGCGCACGAAGGTGCGCGCCGAGGTCACGCCCTCGCCGGTCGGCGTGGTGATGGTCATGGTGGTCCAGCCCTCGCCGCCGAAGCCCAGGCCGGCCAGGCACGGCCCGTTCTTGACGAAGATGCTGGTGTCCATGGCATTGGCCATGCGGTCCAGGTGGTCGAGGTTGCGCGAGTGCATGGCCGCCGTGTGGTGGCAGCCGCCCTCCAGCTTCACGGCCAGGGCGATGGCCTGGTCGACGTTGGCCACGCGCACCATCGGCAGCACCGGCATCATCATTTCGGTGATGGCGAAGGGGTGGTCGGCGGCGGTTTCCAGCAGCAGCAGGCGCGTCTGCTCCGGCACCTGCAGGCCGATGGCGGCGGCGATCTTCGCCGCGTCGCGGCCGACCCAGTCGCGCGAGACGCTGCCGCGCCCCTGCTCGTCGACCTTCGGCAAAAGCAAGGGCAGCAGTTGCTGGCCCTGGGCGGCGCTCAGCTCCACGGCCTGGTGCTTGAGCATCTCGGCCTTGAGGGCGTCGGCGACGCTGTCGACCACGATCAGCACCTTCTCGTCGGCGCAGATGATGTTGTTGTCGAACGAGGCGCCGAACACGATGTCGCGCGCGGCGCGGGCCAGGTCGGCGGTCTCGTCCACCACCACCGGCGGGTTGCCGGCGCCGGCGGCGATCAGGCGCTTGTCGGTGTGCTTGCGCGCGGCTTCCACCACCGCCTCGCCGCCGGTCACCACCAGCAGGCCGATGCCCGGGTAGCGGAACAGCCGCTGGGCGGTCTCGATGTCCGGGCGCTGCACGGTGGTGATCAGGTTGGCCGGCGCACCGGCTTCGACCATGGCCTCGTTGAGCAGGCTGACGGTGCGCTGCGACACCCGCTTGGCCGCCGGGTGCGGGGCGAACACCACGCTGTTGCCGGCGGCGATCATGCTGATGGCGTTGTTGATGACGGTGGCTGCCGGGTTGGTCGAGGGCGTCACCGAGGCGATCACGCCCCAGGCCGCGTTCTCGATCAGCGTCAGCCCGCGGTCGCCGCTGAGCACCTGCGCCTGCAGGCATTCGCTGCCGGGGGTGTGGCGGGCCTGGGCGATGTTCTTGGCGGTCTTGTCGGCCACCCGGCCCATGCCGGTTTCCTCCACCGCCAGCTCCGCCAGTTCCTGCGCGTGGCGCTCGCCGGCGGCGCGGATGGCGGCGATGGCCCGGTCGCGCATGGCCACCGAGCGCAATGCCTTCTGCGCCTGCGCGGCGGCGGCCACGGCGGCGTCCAGTTCGACGAACACGCCGGGGGCGCAGGTCGCGCCCGGCGATGCGACAGCGGCCGTGGAGGTCGCCCCTATCGAGGCGAGCACCGCCTTGACCACCTGTTCGATTTCCTTCGGGTTGATGTCCACGTCGTGCCTCACAGAATTCAGGGATGAGCCGGGCCACTCCACCTGGCGCGGGCCGGTGGAGGACGCTTGTCGTGAATGACCGCCGGGGGCGGGCCTATTTGCGGTAGAGCAGGCTGCCGTCGAGCACCGCTTCGTCGACGATGCCGACCACGCACAGGTCGATCGGCGCACGCACCTCGGCCAGGGCCTGGCGCGCGGCGCTGCCGCCGGCCAGCATCACCCACTCGCCGTTGCCGGCGCCGAGGCTGTCGCTGGCCACGTGCCGTTCACCGTCGGGGCGGCCGGCGCGGTCGAGCATCTCGACCAGCAGCAGCCGGTCCAGGCCCACGCCCGGATGCTTCACGGTGCACACCACCTGCCCCACGACAATCGCCAGTTTCATCGCCTGTTACCTCGTCGGGCCGCGTCCTTCGCGGCATACGCATGGATCCTCGGTGGCGGCGCCCGGAACCCGCAGGGCGAGTTCAGGCACCGCTCGGACGGTCGCGGCGGGCCGCTCAATCCACCGGGCGATCCGCCGCCAGCTTGATCGGAAAGACCTCTTCCAGGTCCGAATGTGGACGCGGGATCACCTGCACCGAGACCACTTCGCCGACGCGCTGCGCGGCGGCCGCGCCGGCATCGGTGGCCGCCTTGCAGGCTGCTACGTCGCCACGGACCATCGCGGTGACCAGGCCACCGCCGATCTGCTTGACGCCCACCAGCTTCACCCGGGCGGCCTTGACCATGGCGTCGGAGGCCTCGATCAGCGCCACCAGGCCCTTGGTTTCGATCATGCCTAATGCTTCCATCTCACTCTCCTCGAACAATCGATCGCCCTTCGCAGGGCCTCTTCGGAGTGGCTAGCCACTCGCGTTACCCCCGGACGGCGGGGGCCGCCGTCCGGCTCAGGCGACTCGCCCGACAGCCTCGGCGCCGCCGGCCATCTTGTTGGCCAGCAGCACCGTCTGGATCATTTCCTCGCTCGTGCAGCCGCGCGACAGGTCGTGCAGCGGCGCGTTCATGCCCTGCAGCATCGGGCCGATGGCGTTCATGCCGCCGAGCCGCTGGGCGATCTTGTAGCCGATGTTCCCGGCCTCGAGACTGGGGAACACGAACACGTTGGCCGCCCCGCCCAGCGGGCTGCCGGGAACCTTCGCCGCGGCCACCTCGGGGACAAAGGCGGCGTCGAACTGGATCTCGCCGTCGACGCACAGCTCCGGCCGGCGCTCGCGCACCCGCTCGCAGGCCTGGCGCACCGCCTCGGCGTCGGCGTGCCTGGCGCTGCCGTGGCTGGAGAACGAGAGCATCGCCACCCGCGCCGGCTCGCCGGTCACCTGCTCGAAGCTGGCCGCCGAGGCCAGGGCGATGTCCGCCAGTTGCTCCACCGTCGGCCGCGGCACCACGCCGCAATCGGCGAAGGCCAAGGGGACGCCGCCGTCCGCTGGCAGCATGAAGAACACCGAGGACAGCGTGCGGTTGCCCGGCGCCAGGCCGACCACCCGCAGGCCGGCGCGCAGCACGTCGGCGGTGGCGCTGAGGTTGCCGGCGATGCACAGGTCGACCTGGCCGGCCGCCAGCAGCGCCGCGCCGAACCACAGCGGGTCGTGCAGTTGTTCCAGGGCCTGCTCGGGGCTGAGCTTGTCCTGGCGCCGGGCCAGGTCCTGGGCGAAGCCGTGCAGCCAGGGCGAGCGCGCGGGGTCGATCAGCCCGAGGTCGCCCAGGCGGATGTGCCGCTCCAGGCAGTAGCCGCGCAGGGCGAAGGGGTTGCCCAGCAGCAGCGGCTCGGCCAGGCCCTCGGCCTTGAGGTATTGCGCCGCCTCGATGGCGCGGCGGTCCAGGGCGTCGGGGAAGACCACCCGCGGCGGGTTCTGCCGGGCGGCCCGGCGGCAGTCGTCGAACAGTTTCACGGGGCCTCTCCCTGCACGCGCCGGCTCAGTTCCGCGGCGCTCGGCCAGGGTTGCCCGCGCAGGTGCAGCAGGCTCAGCAGCATGGCCACGTAGAGCGCGCTGGACAGCCGGTTGAGGGCGTGCAGCAGGTCCGCGCGGCGCAGCTTGAAGCCGGCCTCCATGAACACCTGGGCGGCGCAGATTTCCACCTCGCGGACCTTGGCCCGCAGCAGGTTGAGCAGCGCCGGCGCGCGGCCGTGGCCGCACTCGGGCACCAGGTGGTCGTGGCCCAGGTATTTCAGCGGCGCGTGGGACAGGCGGTGCAGCACGGCCTCGTCGAGCCCGCCGACGGCGAACCCGGCCAGCTCCTCGTCCAGCACGTCGGCGCGCATCAGCTGACCGAGCAGCGAACGGATGTCGGCCAGCCAGGCGGCCAGCTCGGCCGGCTCCGGCAGTTCCACCTGCAGCCACACCGCCAGGGCGATGGCCGCGTCCAGTTGGGCGCGGAACTGCAGGCGCGGGTCGTTCTTGGCCACCAGTTCGTGGGCGTTCAGATGGGTCATCCCGGCAGGCTTGTCGGCCGGCGCCGAGCCGCACAGCTGGCAGGTCGCGGCGACGCGCCGGGCGCTGCCGGTCAGCCCGTGCACCGCCTGCAGGCACGGCGCGCCGTCCGCGTCCGGCTCTTCGGTCGCCCGGTACAGGCGGCCCTGTTCGTCGTGGAACTTCAGCGACAGGTGGCGCTCGTCGATCAGCGCGCGGGCGGCGGGGGTCAACCGCGCGTCGGCGGGCAGCCGCAGCTCGGTGCCTTCGCTCAGGCCGTGGCGCTCGCGCAGCCAGCTTTCGGTGATGAAAGTGCTCATGGCCGCCTCACTGTTCCTGCCAGTTGGCCGGCCAGGCCACGTAGAGGAAGCGCACCCGGCTCGGGGTGCCGAACTCGATGGCGCTGCCCTTGGGAATGAACAGCAGGTCGCCAGGCTGGCCCACCAGGGTCTCGCCGTTCTGGCGGATGTGCAGCTCGCCCTCCAGCACCAGGTCCACTTCGTCGTAGTTCAGCGTCCAGGGGAAGAAGGCGTTCTCCCACTGCATGAAGCCGGCGCCCATGCTGCTGCCGTCCTCGGCGCCGACCACGTCGGTGATGCCGATCTGGTATTCGCCCGGCACGCCTTCCAGGCGGCCGAAGCGCACGCTGCCGCCCTTCACCAGCTTGATCCCGCCGGCGCCGGTGCGCGCCTCGAAGGCCGCCCGGGCCACGCAGGCGCCGCCCTGTTGCGCGGCCTTGCGCACCAGTTGGTCGACCAGTTGCGCGTCCACTTCGGCGGGCAGCCGGGCCAGCACCTCGGCGCGAATCCGCGCCAGCTCGTCCTCGCTCGGCCCGGCCGCGGCCGGTTCACTCGCGGCCGCCGCCGGCTCGCCGGCCACCCGCTCGACCAGCGCCAGACCCGCCTGCTCGGCGACCGTGCGCGCCTCCGGGGTGACGATGCAGCGCGGCAGCTCCACGGCCAGGGAACTCTGCCCGGCGGCGATGGCTTCACGGATGTCGTTGGCGGTAATCAGCTTCTTCATCTCAACAGGTCCTCGATCGGATTCCGTGCGTTCAGCAGCGCGCGCAGGCGCTCGATGCTGGCGGGGTCGTCGCTGGCGGTGTGGACGATCGCGCCGTCGATGCCGTGGGCACGCAGCAGGCGCTCGATGGCGGGCAGGTCGACGCCGGGCAGGTCGCACTTGCTGATCACCCCGATCAGCCGCTTGCCGGCGTGGATGTCCAGCAGCCCGGGCGGCAGCCGGCACTCCGTCGAATCGGCGGGGTGCACGTAGACCAGGGTGTCGACGTCGTCGGTGCTGGTGATCAGCGCGCGGTACAGGCGCGGGTGGCTGACGAACTCGCCGGGGGTGTCCAGCGCGCCGCCGGGGCCGTAGTCCAGCGCCTGGGTCTTGCGCGCCGCTTCGGGGTTGCCGCACAGGGCGTTGAACAGGGTGGTCTTGCCGGCTCCGACGCCACCGATCAGGGCATAACGCGGCGCGTCCATGGTCAGCTCCTGGTCACCGGGCAGACGCTGTAGTCCAGCAGCCGGCCGAGGGCGGCGCAGGTCTGCGCCAGCGCCTCTTCCACCGCGCCGACGCTGCCGTGCAGCACCAGCGCGCCGCTGAAGCGGTCGAGGAAGCCGATGCGCACGTCGGCGGCCTTGGTGGCGAAGTCGCCGGCGATCATCGCGGTCTCGCCCGGGGTGAGGGTCATGATGCCGATGGCCTGCGCCCCGGGAACGCCGATCTTGCTCGACAGCTCCTCCTGGGGATGCGCGATCAGGTGCGCCAGGGTCACCTGCTTGCCCGGGACGAATTCCTGGATGATGCGCTCTTTGGACACGTGCTCCCCTCCTCTACTGCTTAGGAAGCTAACAAGTGCCCGGACGGCGGCCCTATCAAAATCCGGCAAAGTTTTCCGCCGCCCCGAAAGACCAGAAAACTCCTACAAAAACCGGCTGGAACGCCCGCGCGGCGCCGCATTGGCGACTGCTGGCCGGAGCTTTCCGGCCGCGGTTCGCACCGTGCTGAGTGACTTTGTCGCAGCCGCCGGAAAGCCTCCGGGCACAGGCGGGGCGCCGCCATGGACGTGACGGGCCGCAGAGGAAAGGGGCGTCTGACGGACAGGTTCCGCGTCGGCCCGACTTGCCCGGCCGCCGCGTTGTTCGTAAGGTGCGCACGTTTTCGTTCGAGGTAACGGGAAGCAGGTGAAAGGCCTGCGCTGCCCCCGCAACGGTAACCGACCGCAGGCCTTGCGCCTGCCGCGCTCCAACCCGCCACTGTGCGCCACGCATGGGAAGGCCGGGAGCGTGCGAGTCGGCAGCCCGGAGACCGCCCTCGACACGCATGACAGGTGTTGCGGAGGGCCGCACCTTCAAGCGCGGCCACTCCCGCCCTTGCCCAGCCCTCCTCGAAAGTCCACTTTTGAGGAACCCCAGCGATGAAACTTTCCCGTCTTGCCCTGGCCGTCGCCGTGCTGCCCGCGGCGGCCTTCGCCGGCGACGATGCCGAACAGGCCTACCAGCTGCCGTCGATGGTCATCACCTCGGCGCGCCAGGCCGAACCCCGCGGCCAGGCCACCGCGGCCAACACCGTCTTCACCCACGACGACATCGAGCGCCTGCAGGCGCGCAGCGTGCCCGAGCTGCTGCAGCGCGTGCCCGGCGTGCAGCTGAGCAACGCCGGCGGCCTGACCAGCTACTTCCTGCGCGGCACCAACCCCGGCCAGACCCTGGTGCTGGTGGACGGCCAGCGCATCGCCTCGGCCAGCAGCGGCATCGCCCGCCTGGACTACCTGAGCATCGACAACATCGAGCGCGTGGAAGTGACCCGCGGCCCGCGTTCGGCGCTGTACGGCGCCGACGCCATCGGCGGAGTGATCCAGATCTTCACCCGCCGCGGCGAAGCCGGCCTGCACCCGCAAGTGCGCCTGGCCGCCGGCAGCAACGGCACCTTCCAGCGCAGCGCCTCCCTCGCCGGCGGCGACGAGCGCACCCGCTTCGACCTCGGCGCCAGCCTCGACGAGAGCCGCGGCTACGACTACACCCGCGACAACGTCGGCGCCGACAGCGACCACGACGGCCAGCGCAACAAGGCCGTGCACCTGAACCTGGACCACCGCCTGAACGACGACTGGAAGGCCGGCTTCAGCCTAAACGACCAGCGCGGCGACAGCGAATACGACGACGCCTACAGCTACGCCCCCGCCGAGCCCCACGACGAGTTCCGCGTCAGCAGCTACAGCGGCTACCTCGAAGGCCAACTGACCTCGATGTGGAACAGCCGCGTGGAGCTGGGCCGCAGCTTCGACCGCAACAAGGCCGTCGGCGCCGCCGAGGTATGGAACAACGGCACCCTGGAAACCACCCGGCATTCGGCCAGCTGGCTCAACCGCCTGCAGCTGGATACCCGCAACCAACTAGCCCTGGGCGCGGACTGGTACGAGGACAAGGTCGAGGGCAGCACCGCCTTCGCCGAGGACAGCCGCACCAACCACGCCTTCTTCGCCCAGCACAGCTTCAAGGGCGAGGCCTTCTCCACCGAGCTGGGCCTGCGCCACGACGACAACGAGCGCTACGGCTCGCAGAACAGCTGGAACGCCGCCGTCACCCTGCCGGTAGGTGACAACCAGAGCTGGATCGCCAGCTACGGCGAAGGCTTCCGCGCGCCGACCTTCAGCGACCTCTACTACCCCGGCGCCAGCAACCCGGACCTGAAGGCCGAGACCTCGAAGACCTACGAGCTGCAATGGCGCGGCGACTTCGCCGGCACGCATCTGGAGGCCGCGCTGTACCGCACCGAGGTGGACGACCTGATCGCCTGGGACAGCGCCAGCAACATGCCGCAGAACATCGCCAAGGCGCGCATCGACGGCTTCGAGGCCAGCCTGGCCCGCGAGGTCCTCGGCTGGCAGGCCAACCTCGGCCTGAGCATCATCGACCCGCGCGACCGCGACACCGGCCACACCCTGCCACGCCGCGCCCGGCGCACCCTGAGCCTGGACCTGGACCGCCAGTTCGGCGCCTTCGGCGTCGGCGGCACCTGGCGCGCGCTGAGCAACAGCTACGCCGACGCGGCCAACCAGGACCGCCTGGGCGGCTACGGCGTGCTCGATGTGCGCGGCAGTTGGCAGTTCAGCGAAACCCTGCGCTGGGACCTGAAACTGCAGAACCTGCTGGACCGCGACTACGCCCGCGCCAGCTACCAGCGCCCGACCGATCCCATGGGCTTCCCCAGCGAAACCCTGCACTATAAGGAAGCCGGCCGCACCGCGCTGCTGGCGCTGACCTGGACGCCGGAGTTGTAGCCATCGCGGGCAGGGCCCTCTCCTACGA
This sequence comes from Pseudomonas sp. NBRC 100443, assembly GCF_030268185.1. NCBI lineage: Bacteria > Pseudomonadati > Pseudomonadota > Gammaproteobacteria > Pseudomonadales > Pseudomonadaceae > Pseudomonas > Pseudomonas sp. NBRC 100443. Next base: position 13,420 of record NZ_BSQE01000004.1, on the reverse strand, counting down.
AGAGCACCTCGTCACGGCCCAGTAGGGACAACTGTCTTGCTGACCGCGCCGAGGCGCTCTTCGTAGGATGGGTTGAGCCTGCGAAACCCATGCTGCCGTGGTGATGGGTATCGCTTCGCTCAACCCATCCTACGACGGCGTTTCTCCGCACTTCGAGCGGACCTTGTCCGCGATAGCCAGAACCACCGGCGCCATTCCAATGTAGGAGCGCGCCCTGCGCGCGATTTCGCGGGCAGGGCCCGCTCCTACAGGTTGCCGTGAAGCATGGCATTCTCACCCGTAGGAGCGGATTCATCCGCGATTCCGCCGGCAAGGCGGACGACGCCCAGGCCGACCTCGGCGCCACCGGGAATCGCCGTTAAACGGCGGATAACGCGGAGCGTTATTCGCCCTACGCCAACACCCCGGCCAGGCGCCCCAGGGCTGCGCAATCCGCGGCGTGCCAGTCGCTCAGTTCCGGCCAGGGGTTTTCCGCCAGGTTGACCAGCGCCGTGTAGCTGCCCGCCGCGCGGCCGCATTCCAGGTCGAAGCGGTAGTCGCCGACCATCAGCATGTCTTTGGGCTGCACGCCCCAGCGCTCGGCCAGGTGCAGCAGGCCGTCGGGGTTGGGCTTGGGCCGGGCTTCGCCGCGGCCGAGGATGTCGCCGCTGGCGAAGCAGTCGCCCAGGCCGATGGCCTGCAGGGTCACCAGCGCCAGCTCGTGGGCGTTGCGGGTGAGGATGCCGAGGCGGTAGCCGGCCTCGTGCAGCGCGCGCACCAGGTCCACCGCGCCGGGCGCGGCGGTGGAGGCCAGCGCCAGCTCGCGTTCGTGCTCCAGCAGCCAGGCGTGCTTGGCCGCCGCCTCGGCCGCGGGCAGCGCCGCCAGGTGGGTGAGGATGTCGTCTTCCTGGGGAATGCCCAGGGCCCGCTTGATCGCCGGGAAGTCGTGCACCGCCAGGGTCAGGGTGCCGTCCATGTCGAACACCCAGTGGCGGATCAGGCCCGGTTTCATGCCCAGTCCTCGCGGCGGCGGATCAGGCCTTCCTGGGTCGACGAGGCCACCAGTTGGCCGTCGCGGTTGAAGATGCTGCCGCGCACGAAGCCGCGGCCGTTGCCGGCCCAGGGGCTGTCGATGGCGTACAGCAGCCACTCGTCCGCGCGCAGGTCGCGGTGGAACCACACGGAGTGGTCGATGGTGGCCACCTGCATGTCCTTCTGCCACACCGAGCGGCCGTGGGGCAGCAGCGAGGTGGTGAGGAAACCGAAGTCCGAGGCGTAGGCGAGGATGTACTTGTGCAGCGCCGGCACGTCCGGCAGCTTGCCGTCGGCGCGCAGCCAGAGGTACTTGATCGGCTCGCCGACCTGCGGGTCGTAGGGGTCGTTCTGGGTGACCGGGCGGATCTCGATGGGCTTGGGGTACAGCAGCTTGTCGCGGATGCGCTCGGGGAACTGGGCGATGCTGCGCTGCTTGAGCTCCAGGTCCGTCGGCAGGTTCTCCGGGCCGACCACGTCGGGCATCGGGATCTGGTGCTGGAAGCCCTCCTCGTCGTACTGGAAGGAGGTGCTCAGGGCGAAGATCGGCTGGCCCTTCTGGATCGCCGTGACGCGGCGGGTGCTGAAGGTGCCGCCGTCGCGCACGCGGTCGACCTGGTAGACCACCGGCATGCTGGCGTCGCCCGGGCGCAGGAAGTAGCCGTGCATGGAGTGCACGTGGCGCGCCGGCTCCACCGTCTGGCTGGCCGCCGACAGCGCCTGGCCGAGCACCTGGCCGCCGTACAGCTGGCGGAAGCCGAGGTCCTGGCTGATGCCCCTGAACAGGTTTTCCTCGATGGGTTCCAGGCTCAGCAAAGCCACCAGGTTGTCCAGGATCTGGGTCATGACGTTTCCTCGGAATCGGTACTGCGAATGGGATGCGGGCGGCGCGGCTGGGGGTACGCGGGCGAACTGCTCAGGCGAGTGTCCCATACCGCGCGGCCGATGGTGAAATGATAGAGGCTGACCGGGCGGTCCGGTCCTTCGCCGAGCAATTCCCGCAGCGCCTCGTCGAAGTAGCAGCCGATGCCGGTGCCCGAGAGCCCGGCGGCCTCGGCCTCCAGGTAGAGCAGCTGGCCGATCTGCCCGGCCTCCCAGTACAGCCGCGGGTAGGTCCAGGGGCCTTCGGCCAGGGCGGCGTCCAGGTCGGCGAGCATGGCGAAGGCCACGCAGCCGTCGCTGGCGATGTCCTGGCCGCAGGAGAGGAAGGCCGAGAGCTGGCGGGCGTCGCCTTCCAGCAGGCGGTACAGAGGCAGGTCGTCGGCGGCGCGTTGCCACTGGAAGTCCCCGCGCAACCCGCCCGGCGCGCGGCCGCTGCGGCCCAGCCAGTAGAGCCCCGGCGCCAGGCCCTGGACGCGGTGGACGAACAGCAGCAGGTCGATGCGCGGCGGCTCGCCCGAGCAGGCGAAGGGCACCGGCGAGTTTTCCGGCAGCAGGCGGCGCAGCCAGGCCAGCAGCAGCTCGGCGTGGATGCCGCTGCGGCCGTCCAGGCTCTGCGCGCTGCGCCGGCGGTGGAGGATCGGGCGCAATGGCAAGCCGGGGTTGTCCGTGGTCGCCTCGGCACGCGGCAGGCACCAATCGGCGGGAGCCAGCGCCGGCGCGCGGCACAGCGCGTGGACGCGCTCCAGCTCCGGCCAGTGCCGGTAGCTGCGCGAGAGGCGATTCGGAGCGCCTTGCAACTCCAGCGCCGCCAGCCCTCGCAGCAGCGCCTCGGGCACGCGGGGCTCGCCGTCCCGGGGCGGACCTATCCACAGCAACGCATCCACCGCTTCGCGCTCGTGGAAACCTTCGCGGTCGAGGCCGAACGCGGCATCCAGACTGCGCTCGTCCAGCGCGCGCAGCAGCCGCACTTCCCAGCCCTGGATGGCCGCGGCGATGGCCAGGGCCGCCAGCGCGTGGCCGAAGTCGTGCTGGCAGTAGCGGTAGGCGCGCTCGCCGTACTTCCAGGCCTCGCGCCAGGGAATGCTGGCCAGCGCCAGCAGCAGGCCGGCGCCTGGCAGTTGCTGCGCCACGGCGGGCGGCAGCTCGGCGCGCACTTCCAGCAGGTGTTCGTCGGCAGTGTAGTGGGCCAGCACGGCGGACTTGTCCACAGCCCCGGCCGGCAGCAGCAGGTAGGCCTCGGTGGGGTGCAGGTTGCCGCTGGAGGGGTTGACGCGCAGCGCCCAGCGGCTGCCGCCGGCTTGCTTCCAGGCGGAGATCGCCAGGCTGTCGTAGAGCAGTTGCGAGACGCTTTCCAGGCCCAGCGGCGCGGGCTCGCCAAGGGGGCCGGCGAACACGCCGTCGTAGCCCGGCGATTCCTCCTGCGGGCGGTGCAGCAATTCGATCGGCCGCGCCCCGGCGTAGCGGCGGAAGGGCGCCGGCTGGGTCGCCCAGTCCAGTTGGCCGGGCCCAGGGGCGAAGCGCTCCGGGGCGTGGCAGCTCAGCGCGTGGTAGGCGCGCACATCGTCGGCGGCGCTCATGTCTGCGCCTCCAGCCATTGCTCGCGGCTGATGCGGAACAGCACGTGCGGGCGCAGCGCGTGGCCCTGGGGCAGGCGCGGAGTGCTCAGGCTGGGCAGGTGCATGGTTCGCCTCGGCAAGATTCGTCAGCTGCCTATTGTGCCCCATGCACGGCCCTGGCGCCCGGCCGCGGGGCCGGCTTACCCTTGCCGCTGAACAGCCCGAGCCCCGCCCCATGCCGCTGCCCCTGGTCTACCACGACGACTACAGCCCGCCCTTCCCCGCCGGCCACCGCTTCCCCATGGAGAAGTTCCGCCTGCTCAAGGAACACCTGGTGGACAGCGGCCTGACCAGCGACGCGGCGCTGCTGCGCCCCGAACCCTGCCCGGCGGACATCCTCGCCCTGGCCCACGACCGCGGCTACATCGAGCGCTATTGCAGCGGCGACATGAGCCGCGAGGAACTGCGCCGCCTCGGCCTGCCCTGGAGCGAGGCCCTGGCCCGGCGCACGGTGCGCGCGGTGGGCGGCTCGCTGCTGGGCGCCGACCTGGCGCTGCGGCACGGCCTGGCCTGCCACCTCGCCGGCGGCACCCACCATGCGCACCACGACCACGCCTCGGGCTTCTGCATCTTCAACGACCTGGCGGTGATCGCCCTGCACCTGCTGGCAAGCGGCCGCGCCGGGCGCGTGCTGATCTTCGACTGCGACGTGCACCAGGGCGACGGCACCGCGCGCATCCTGGAGCAGGTGCCGGACGCCATCACCGTCTCGCTGCACTGCGAGAAGAACTTCCCCGCGCGCAAGGCGCACAGCGACTGGGACATTCCCCTGCCGCTGCACATGGGCGACGCCGACTACCTGCGGGTGGTGGACGAGGCGCTGGACTACCTGCTGCCGCTGTACCAGCCGGACCTGGTGCTCTACGACGCCGGGGTGGACGTGCACAAGGACGACGCCCTGGGCTACCTGAACCTCACCGACGCCGGCCTGGCCGCCCGCGACGAGCGCGTGATCGAACGCTGCCTGGCCCGCGACATCCCGGTGCTGGGGGTGATCGGCGGCGGCTACGACAAGGACCGCGCGGCCCTGGCCCGGCGCCACGGCATTCTCCACCACAGCGCGCAGCGCGTCTGGCAGCGCCTGGGCCTGGGCTGAGTTGTCCACGGCAACTGTGGAGCAACCTGTGGAAAACCTGCGGGGAGTCTGCCCTGGCCCACGCCGGGCCTGGGCCGCAGCCGGATGTACGAAAGATGACCAGACAGCGTTCGGAGGAAAAGGTGCGACTTTTCCACGGATGCTGTGGAACCTCCTGTGGAAAAACTGCGGGGCATTCGCTGCAGCCCAATATTCACGGGGCCTCCAGCCCAACGAACAAAATATGACCAGCACACCCGTAGGATGGGTTGAGCTTGCGAAACCCATGCTGCATTCGATGGGTATCGCTACGCTCCACCCATCCTACGTGGGGCAACGTTGTCCCCGAAAGCTGTGGAGCCGCCTGTGGATATCCTGGGTACAAACCTGTGATTAGCCCACGCGCCGGGCCCCCCGAGCGGCCGCCGGCGAATTGACCAGCCCCGGCCGCCAGCGGCTAGGCTAGAATGCGCGCCCTTTCCACCGACCATGCCCAGCCCATGACCGAGCACAGCTCCCTGCCCTCCCCCAGCGCCATCGTCATCGGCGGCGGCCCCGCCGGCCTGATGGCCGCCGAAGTGCTGGCCGGCGCCGGCGTGCGCGTGGCGCTGTACGACGCCATGCCCTCGGTGGGGCGCAAGTTCCTGCTGGCCGGCGTGGGTGGCATGAACATCACCCACTCCGAAGATCAGGCGGCCTTCGTCGGCCGCTACGGCGAACGCCGCGCGGAAATCGGCGCGCTGCTCGCGGATTTCGACAGCCAGGCCCTGCGCGAGTGGATTCACGGCCTGGGGATAAGTACCTTCGTCGGCACGTCCGGCCGCGTCTTCCCCACCGACATGAAGGCCGCGCCCTTGCTGCGTGCCTGGCTCAAGCGTATGCGCGACAGCGGCGTGGTTATCCACACCCGCAGCCGCTGGCAGGGCTGGGACGAACAGGGCCGCCTGCTGATCGACGGCCCCGAAGGGCGCCAGGCCCTGCAGGCCGACGTGACCGTGCTGGCCCTGGGCGGCGGCAGCTGGCAACGCCTGGGCTCCGACGGCGCCTGGGTACCGACGCTGCAGGCGCGCGGTGTGGCGGTCGCGCCCCTGCGGCCGTCGAACTGCGGCTTCGAAGTCGCAGGTTGGAGCGAGTTCTTCCGCGACAAGTTCGCCGGCGCGCCGGTCAAGCCGGTGGCCCTGAGCCTGGAAGGCGAGGCGCCGCGCCAGGGCGAATTCGTGGTCACCGCCGGCGGCATCGAGGGCAGCCTGGTCTATGCGCTGTCCGCCGGCATCCGCGAACGCATCGCCCGCGACGGCTCGGCCAGCGTGCGGCTCGACCTGCTGCCCAACCGCAGCATCGAGCAGGTGGAGAAAGCCCTGGCCCAGCCGCGCGGCGCCAAGTCCATGGCCAACCACCTGCGCGGCCGCCTGGGCCTGGACGGCGTGCGCGCCGGCCTGCTGCGCGAGTTGTCCACAGCCGCCGACTACGTCGAGCCGCGGCGCCTGGCCGCGCTGATCAAGGCCCTGCCGCTGACGGTGGTGCGCCCGCGCCCGCTGGACGAAGCCATCAGCAGCGCCGGCGGCGTCACCTTCGAGGCTGTGGATAAGCAGCTGATGCTGGACGCCCTGCCCGGTGTGTTCTGCGCCGGCGAGATGCTCGACTGGGAAGCGCCAACTGGCGGCTACCTGCTCACCGCCTGCTTCGCCAGCGGCCGCGCCGCCGGCCTGGGCGCCTTGCGCTGGCTGAAACTGGAACCATAGTGCTAGATTGCGGATTCCCCCCAGCAGAGTCCGCGCCATGTCCCTGAGCTTCCGCCCGGCCCGCCCCGAGGACGTCGACGCCGCCGTCCCGCTGATCTACAGCTCCGGCCCCGATGCCTTCGACTACGCCTTCGCCCGCCCGGGGCGCAACAGCGCCCAGGACTTCCTGCGCCATGCCTTCGTCCAGGGCGGCGGCCAGTTCGGCTGGCGCCAGCACACGGTGGGCGAACGGGATGGGCAGGTGGTGGCGGTGGGCACCGTGTTCGGCGGCGAGGCCAACCTCGGCTACCTGCTCGCCGCCAGCCGGCAGATATTCGGCTTCTTCGGCCTGGGCGCAGCAATGGTGATCCGCCATGGCCTGCAATTGGAGCGGATCATCTGCCCGCCGCCGAAGCGGACGCTGTACCTCGCCCATCTCGGCGTGGCGCCGGAGCTGCGCGGCGAAGGCCTGGGCAGCCGGTTGATCGACCACTTCCTCGACCGCGGCCGCCGCGCCGGCCTGCCCATGGCCGCCCTCGACGTGTCGATGGCCAACCCGCGCGCCCAGGCGCTGTACGAGCGCCTGGGCTTCACGGTGCAGGCCGAGCGCCACTCCAACCTGCCGGGCGTGGCCAGCCACCGCTACATGCAGCGAGCCCTCTGAGCCTGCGCTAGACTGCGCGCCAGCCGCCCGGCAGAGGCGGCGTCCCACCGTGCAGGCCAGTGCCACGACAAGGAAGCGCCATGAGCAAGCTGAACAGCGTCGAACTGAAAGTCTTCGTCCCGGCCCGCGACTACGCCCAGTCCCAGGTCTTCTACCGCGACCTGGGCTTCGCCAATCCGTGGAGCTCGGAAGAGTTGAGCTACTTCCACCACGGCGACCACTGCGCCTTCCTGCTGCAGAACTACTACGTGAAGGAATTCGCCGAGAACCTGATGCTGCACCTTCTGGTGGAAGACGCCGACGCCTGGTGGCAGCGCCTGCGCGAGATCGATATCGCCGGGCGCCATGGGGTGCAGTTGGGGGAGCCGGAGGATCGGGCTTGGCGGATGCGGGATTTCACGCTGCATGATCCGAGCGGGGTGCTGTGGCGTATCGGCCACAACCTCGATTGAGCGGGGGCACGGCTTTTCGTACCCCCTCGCGCCCTCAGCGGCCCTTGGGCTTGCCCTTGCCGCCCGGCGCCTTGGCGAAGCCCGGCGCCTTGCGCACCGCCTTCACCTGCGGCTTGTCGGCCAGCAGCTCGCCCAGGTGGATATTGCCCGGCTTGGCCGGCACCTTGGGCTGCTTGGGTTTCTTCGGCTTCTTCAGCACCTGGCCGCCCAGGGTCGTCTGCGGCACCCTGTGCTCGGCCTCGAAGCCGTCTTCTTCGGAGCGCGGCAGCAGTTGCCCGATCAGCGTCTCGATGGCCGCCAGCTGCTGCACCTCGTCGGCGCACACCAGCGACAGCGCCTGCCCGCTGGCGCCCGCGCGGCCGGTGCGGCCGATGCGATGCACGTAGTCCTCGGCGACGATGGGCAGGTCGAAGTTGACCACCAGCGGCATCTGCTCGATGTCCAGGCCGCGGGCGGCGACGTCGGTGGCCACCAGGAAGTCCACCTCGCCGTCCTTGAACCGCTGCAGGGCGCGCAGGCGCGCCGGCTGCGGCTTGTCGCCGTGGATGGAGTCGGCGGCGATGCCTTCGGCCTGGAGCACGCCGACCAGTTCGTCGACGCCCTTGCGCGTCTTGGCGAACACCAGGGCCTGGCGCCAACGGCGGGCCTGCAGCAGGTGCAGGAACAGCTCGGCCTTGCGCTTCTTGTCCACGGTGATCAGTTGCTGCTTCACCGTCTTCGCCGCGGTGTTGCGCGGCGCCACCTCGATGGACAGCGGGTCGCGCAGCAGGCCGCCGGCCATCTGGCGGATCGCCTCGGAGAAGGTGGCGGAGAACAGCAATGTCTGGCGCCGCTTCGGCAGCGCGGCGAACACTTCTTCCAGCTCGCGGGCGAAGCCCAGGTCGAGCATGCGGTCGGCCTCGTCCAGCACCAGCACCTGCAACTGGGTGAATTTCAGGGCGTTCTGCCGGTACAGGTCGAGCAGCCGCCCGGGGGTGGCCACCAGCACGTCGACGCCCTTGCGCAGCTTCATCATCTGCGGGTTGATGCTCACCCCGCCATAGGCCACCGCCGTGCGCAGCGGCACGTGCTGGCCATAGGCGCGGAAGCTGTCGTGCACCTGCTCGGCCAGCTCGCGGGTGGGCACCAGCACCAGGGCGCGCACCGAGTTGGCGGCCACCTGCGGGCCCTCCTGCAGCAACTTCTGCAGCAGCGGCAGGGCGAAGCCGGCGGTCTTGCCGGTGCCGGTCTGCGCCGCGGCCAGCAGGTCGCGGCCCTTGAGCACGGCGGGGATGGCCTGGGCCTGCACGGGCGTCGGGTTCTGGTAGCCGAGGCCGTCGAGGGCGCGCAGCAGGGGTTCGATCAGGCCGAGGGCGGCGAAGGTCATGGAGCACTCACGCAACGGAAGGGGAATGGGCGGCATTGTAGCCGCTAGTGGCGCAGCAGCAGCTCGCCCTCGATGGGCACGTAGCGCGTCGCCGAGCGGATCAGCGCCTGTGCCGTCAGGCCCGGCACGCCATAGGCGGCGGCCGTCTTGCCCTGGGCGCGGACGCGTTGCAGCAGCAGGTCGAAGTCGCCGTCGCCGGAGCACAGCACAATCTCGTCCACCCGCGCCACGGCGTCGAGCACGTCGATGGTAATGCCCACGTCCCAGTCGCCCTTGGCCGAGCCGTCGCTGCGCTGGATGTAGGGCTTGAGCTTCACCTCGAAGCCGAGGTTGCGGAGGATCTGCTGGAACTGCTGCTGGCGCGGGTCGCCACGATCGATGGCGTAGGCGTAGGCCTCGACGATGCGGCCTTCGCGGCTCAACTCGCCCCACAGGGCGGCGTAGTTGAAGTGGCAGCCGTAGGCCTGGCGAACCGTGTAGTAGAGGTTCTGCACATCGGCGAACAGGGCGAGGGTTTTCAACGGCGGCTCCGGATCAGGCGGTGGACGCGCATTATCGCAGCCCACCGCCGCGCCGCCAGCCCCGCGTCGTCGGCGCGGGGCTATCGATCAGCTGAACATGTCGCCGTCGTCGTCGAAGAAGCTGGAGTCGTCGGCGAAGCCGCCATCGTCGTAGCCGGTGTCGGTGAAGCCGTTGTCGGCGTAGCGATCGCCATCGAGGAAGGACGGGCTGGAATCGTCCAGCCCGGAGGATTGCGGGTCGAAATGCTCGGCCGGCACTTGTTCCTGGATCACCTCGACGATTTCCTGCGGTTGCGAGTGGTGGAACATGTTGGTCAGCAGGTCCGCCACCATCATGCCGCCGGCCACGCCCGCGGCGGTCTGCAAGGCGCCACGCAGGAAGCCGCCGCCCTGGGCCGGCGCGGCCTGGGGCGCCGCGGCGGGGCGGAAGTCGTTGGGGTTGCTGGCGTAGCTGGCATTGGCGCCGGGCTGGGAGAAGCGCGTCTGGCCCCAGCCGTCCGGGCGCTGTTGCGCTTGCTGGGGTTGCGTCGCCGCTTCGCGCTGGCCGCCGCCGAACAGGCCAGCGAGGAAGCCGCCGCTGCTGGGGCGGTTCTGCTGCAGGCTGGCGACCTGGGCTTCGAGTTCCTTGACGCGCTGGTCCAGGCGCTTGATCGCCGCCTCCTGGATCAGCATCGCCTGCGCCATGTAGTAGGGCGCGGCCGGCTGGCGCACGAGGTGCTGGTTGATCTGCGCCTCGGCCTGGGCGTCGCGCGGCGCGGTTTGCCGCTCGGCTTCCTGCAGGCGAGTGAACAGGCCATCGATCAGGGTTTGCTCTTCGGAATTCATCTGGGGCCTCGAGTGAGCACCGGGGGAGGGAACGCATCACTAGATTGGATCGGCCGGCGAAAAAACAAGTTCCGGTCGATGAAAACTTCTTCATCCACGCTGGCGGGGACTCTGGTCTGCGCCGCCGGGCATGGGTTAGAGTCGATTGCCAACTGGTCCCCTAGACGAGCCGATGAATCCCATCTCCATCCTGCGCGATACCTGGTACTTCTTCAGCCGCCACATCGGCACGCTGCTGCCGCTCTGCCTGCCCTGGATCGTCCTGGAGACGCTCACCCAGCAACAGCTGAGCATGGCCGCCAATTCCCAGCAGTTCGCGCCCTGGGGCATGGCCGCCGGGTTGATCTTCTACCCCATCTACACCGCCAGCCTGCTGCTGTACCTGGTCGACTTCGGCGAGGGCCGCCAGCGCGGCGTCGGCGAGCTGTGGCGCGCGGCGCTGCGCCTGTGGCCGGCCTTCGCCCTGCTCTCGGCGCTGAGTTCGCTGCTGATCGTCATCGGCCTGTCGCTGATGGTGCTGCCGGGCATCTACGTGATGATCAAGCTGGCCTTCGCCGAGGTGCTGCTGGTCAAGCGCGGCCTGCGCCCGATCGATGCCATGCGCGAGAGCTTCCGCCTCACCGGCGGGCACTTCTTCCTGCTGCTCACCACCGTGCTGGTGATCCTCGCCCCCACCTGGGCCCTGCAGGGCTGGATCGAGCAACTGAGCGAGAACGCCCTCGGCTACAGCCTGGCGCTCAGCGCCCTCAGCGGCTTCTTCCAGCTGCTGCTGACCGTCGCCGCCTACCGCATCTACATCCTCGGCCCGGAACGCGAGGAAGCCTGAGGTCTGCTCCGCGCAGCGCAGGAGCGCTCAGCGCCGGCTCGGCTTCAACCCGGACATGCGCGGCACCAGCAGGCGCTCGAACAGCCAGGGGCAGTAACGGGCCAGGATGCGCGCGCGCCAGTTGACGTTGGACAGCACCAGCAGGCGCTTGCGCTGCAGGGCGCCCTGGTAGATCGCCTCGGCCACGTCGCGCGGGGAAGCCACTTCGCTGCCCAGCACCACGGCCGGCTGGCGGATAACCGAGCCGTCGCCGACCAAGGCGTTCTTGCGCAGGTCGGTGGCGGTGAAGCCGGGGCAGGCCAGGGTCACCGAGACGCCGGTGCCCTCCAGTTCCATGCGCAGGGTGTCGAACAGGCCATGCAGGGCATGCTTGCTGGCGTTGTAGGCGCTGCGATAGAGCAAGGGGGCGAAGCCGGTCAGCGAACTGAGCACGACTATCTGCCCCTGGCGGGCGATCAGGCTGGGCAAGGCCGCCCGGGTGCAATGCAGGGCGCCGTAGAAGTTCACCGCCATCACCCGCTGGAACACCTTCAGGTCGGTCTCGGCGAACAGGCTGCGGTGGGTGATGCCGGCGTTGTTGATCAGCACGTCGATGCCGCCGAAGCGTTCGATGGCGACGGCCACGGCCTGCTCCACCGCGGCGGGCTCGGTGATGTCGCAGCGCAGCCCCAGGGCCTCGACGTTGAGGTGCTGCTGCAGGTGCTGCACCAGGCTGTCGAGCGCGGCCTGGTCCAGGTCGAGGATCACCGGCCTGGCGCCCGCCTGGGCGAAGCGCAAGACCAGCGCACGGCCGATGCCCGAGCAGCCGCCGGTCACCAGGACCGTCTTGTGCAGGTAGACCTTGCTGGAGAAGACCTTGCGTGGCATGTGCGCAGCCCTCGGCCTGGCCCGGGTGCGGCCGGTTGCTCCTCAAGCATAGCCCCGTGGCGGTCACGCTCCGGCAGCCTCATGTGCCGCCGGTCGCAGCCCTTGAATGTCGCCGCCGCTTTGCCGGCCGCGGACTGGACAAGCCCCGGTTGGCGACTCATGCTCAATGCAGACACCAACACAAGAACGATAAAGGTGCGGCGCAGCAATGCTCAAGAAACTCCTGTTCCCATTGGCCTCGTCGCTGCTTCCAGCGTCGCTGGCCCATGCCCTGCCAGGCCCGGCCGGTGGCCCCCAGTCGCTGGCGGTCGGCTATTACGAGTTCCCGCCGTACATCTATACCGACGATGACGGCAGCACCCAGGGCGAAGGTGCCGAGCTGATCCGCAAGCTGCTGCGCCAGGCAGGCTACCGCGCCGAACTCCGCGCCTTACCCAGTGCCCGCCTCTACCAGGGCCTGCGCGATGGCAGCGTGCAACTGTGGGCCGGGGCGCCCGGCAAGCCCGAGTTGGCCGAAAGCACCCTGGAGTGCGAGCACGTGCTCGGCCAGGTCACCCTCAACCTCTATCGCCTGGCGTCCCAACCCGCCCCGCACCTGCCCCAGGGCCTGGCCGGCAGCCGGGTGATCCTGATCAGCGGCTACAGCTACTGGCGGCCTGCCACGCAGCTGCTGGACGACCCGCGGCTCAACCTGGAGGTCCACCGCACCAGCACCCACAGCGCGGCGCTGCAGATGCTTCTGCGCGAACGAGGCGACTACCTGCTGGACTACCAGGCCCCGGTGGAAGAAGCCCGCAACGCCGCCGGCCTGCCGCCGCTGGCCTACGACACCCTCTACCGTCTGCCGCTCAAGCTCATCGTCTCCCGTCGCACGCCCGATGCCGAACAACTCCGCCAGCGCCTGGACCAGGCGTTCGAGCAGTTGAGTGCGAAGGGGGAGAAGGTAGAGCTGAACTGAGGCCACCGGCCTGCCGGCCGGATCGCGGATGAATCCGCTCCTACGGGATGCAGCCCCGTAGGATGGCGTTGAGCGAAGCGATACCCATCAGCGCCATGGCTTTCACGGGCCCTGCCCGCGATTCGCGCGCAGGGCGCGCTCCTACAGGGGGAATGGCGCAGGGGGGGCGGCGTAGGAGCGGATCTTATCCGCGAAGTGCGCCGGGACCTCCGGTGATCGCGGACAAGGTCCGCTCCTACAGGGAGATGCGCCGGCTTTTCCGCGCGCAAAAGCAAAACCCCCGACCAGCCAGGCTGATCAGGGGTTTTGGGATAGGTGCTTGACGATGACCTACTCTCACATGGGGAAACCCCACACTACCATCGGCGATGCGTCGTTTCACTGCTGAGTTCGGGATGGGATCAGGTGGTTCCAACGCTCTATGGTCGTCAAGCAATTCTTTCGGATGCTCGTGACTTACGCACACGCTCACCCTGATTCGGGTATGTGACAGGTATTTGCGGTTCACACGAACTTTCGGTTCGTCGACTTCACCGTCTAACACACAAATTGTTTGGGTGTTATATGGTCAAGCCTCACGGGCAATTAGTATCGGTTAGCTCAACGCCTCACAGCGCTTACACACCCGACCTATCA